>CAYUMN010000186.1:4636-6234 GCA_964445835.1 uncultured Gemmatimonas sp. | reverse complement strand
ATGGGATGGCCGAACGCTGACGCGAAGGACCTCAAGGCCTTCTTTCCGAGTGACGTGCTCGTCACCGCCCCGGAGATCCTCTTCTTCTGGGTCGCGCGCATGATCATGGCCGGCTACGAGTTCCTCGGGGAGCCCGCCTTCCACACGGTGTATCTCCATGGCACCGTGCGCGACATGCAGCATCGTAAAATGTCGAAGTCGCTCGGCAATGGCATCGACCCGCTCGATGTCGTCGAACGCTACGGGGCCGATGCGCTACGCTGGACGCTTATTCAAGGCATGGGACTCGGCGTCGACGTGATGCTCGACCCGAACGACCTCGATAAGTCGTTCGCGCCGGGACGAAACTTCGCCACCAAGCTGTGGAACATCGGGCGCTTTCTGCTCCTGCAGGTGGGTGACGAGCCGATCGCGCCCCTGCCCTTCGCTGACTCGGCGCTCCGCCTCGAGGATCGCTGGATCCTCGGCCGTCTCGATGCCGCAATTACCGAATGTGATGCCGCGCTCGGGCCCGCGCGCCCCGCCACGGGCAGGTGGCCTGAAGCCGAGCGCCAGAGCGGGATGCGTCTTGATGCCTACGCGGAGGCGGCGCGTCGCTTCGTGTGGAATGAACTCGCCGACTGGTATGTGGAGGCCGTGAAGCCGCGACTCGCGACTCCCGGTGCGGACCGCGAGCTCGCGCGCAGTGTACTGGTGCACGTCTTCGATCAGGGACTGCGCTTGCTCCATCCGATCATGCCGTTCGTCACCGAAACGCTCTGGCAGCGCCTGCCCGGCCAGCCAGCCGGTGCATTCGTCGCGGTGGCGGCATGGCCCACGCGTCGGACGCAGGGCGATCCCGGTGTCGAGTTCGAGATCGTGCGCGAAGCGATCGACGCGATCCGTACACTGCGCGCCGAGTATGGCGTGCAACCCGGACATCCCATCAAGGCCTTCGTCGCCGCGAGCGAGAAGACGGCACCACTCAGTGCCGCGAGTACGCTCATCCACCGCCTCGCGCGTTGTGACGTGACGATCGGTGCGGCCCCTGCTGGAGCCGCGGCGCATGCGGTACTCGCCAACGGGCTCGAACTCTCGCTCCCGCTCGAAGGGATGGTCGATCTCGCGAAGGAGCGCGCGCGCCTGCAGGGCGAGCTCGCGAATCTCTCCAAGCAGCTCGAGGCACTGCGCGGCCGACTCTCCAACGAGAAGTTCACCGCGAAGGCGCCGCCGGCCGTGGTGGATGCCGAGCGCGCGAAGGAACAGGAGTGGGCCGCGCGCTGCGCACAGCTCGCGCAGAAAGTTCAGGAGCTCGGCGCATGAGTCTTGTGCGCCGTGTCTCCGCGATTGCCGGCGTCCTGGCCGCCTGCGCCTGTGCGTCGCCGGGGATGCCCCCCGGCGGGCCGCCGGATCCGGACACGCCGAAGATCGTGCGCATCAGCCCAGACACGAATGCCGTCAATGTGCGAGCGAAGTCGGCGATCATCCACTTCGACGAAGTGATCAGCGAACGGCCCGGCACCCCGACCGTCGCCAGCGGCCGCGCCACAAGCGGTGGTGGACGCGCTGGTGCAGTCGGTGGTGCAGTCGGCGGTGCGGGTGGTGGGCTCGCCGGAACG
>CAYUMN010000186.1:0-4536 GCA_964445835.1 uncultured Gemmatimonas sp. | reverse complement strand
CGCTGGTGCAGTCGGTGGTGCAGTCGGCGGTGCGGGTGGTGGGCTCGCCGGAACGCTCGCGAGCATTGTCTCTCTCTCGCCGAGTGATGGCCGCGATGACGTGACGTGGCGTCGCACCGCGATCGAGATCAGTCCGCGGCGCGGCTTCCGGCCCAACACCGCCTACCGAGTGACGGTGCTTCCCGGCGTCGCGGATTTGCGCGGCAACACCATCAGCGTGCCAACGGAGTGGGTCTTCTCGACCGGAGGGTCGCTGCCTACAGGCGAGATGTCGGGAGCCGTGTTCGACTACAGCGCCGGCAAGAGTGCGCCGAACGCCGTCGTCGAAGTCTACGCGCCGGCCGATACGGTGCTCCGCTGGAGAGCCCGCGCGGATTCGTCGGGACGCTTCACGGTGCGGGATCTCACAGCGGGAACGTATGTGGTGCGTGCGTTCATCGATGCGAACAACGATCGCCAGCTCGGCGAGCGCGAGGCGTATGACACGAGTACGGTGACGATTGAGGAGCGCGGAACGGCCGATCTCTATGCCTTCGTGCGCGACACCATGCCGCCGCGCATCGAGCAGTTGGAGCTGGTGGACTCGACCGCGTTGCGCATCCGATTCGACCGCGCGATCGTCCGGGACTGGGATCCGACCGGTGCGGTGAAACTCCTCACGGCAGATTCAACAGAGATCCCATTCGCTGGCGTGTTGATGCCGAGCACGGTCTACGACTCGTTGATGAACAGTGAGCGTGCGGCCGCGAAGCAGGCGGCACGAGACTCGTTGCCCGCAGATTCGCTGGCCGACGATTCCACGGCGATGTCCACCCGCGTGCGTGAAGACTCCGTCGCAACGGCCCGGATGTCCTCGGCGACGCGCGACAGTCTGGCCAGTGATTCCCTGGCGGCCGATACGGTGACCGTCGTCCCGCCCCCGACGTTCGAGCGCGTGCCGCCGGTGCAGCAGTGGACGATTCGCTTGGCCGCCCCGCTCGCACCGGCGCTGTATAAGGTGCGGGTCGAAGGCGCTCAAGGGCTCAACGGCGCGCGCGGTCAGACCACGCGCGAACTGCGCGTGCGCCCCCCGGAGCCAACGCGCCCCGAGGCGGGCTCGGGGACCGCGACTCCCGCTATTCCCGTGACTCCCGGAACGATCCCGCCAGAGTTGACGGGGACACCCCCGGCACCGACGCGCCTCCCGGAGCCCAGCGCACCGAGGCGACCGCGGTGAGCATCGCGCGCGCACTCCCCGCGGTCGGCACGACGCTCGAGCGCCCTGCCGTGCGCGCCCTCCTCGCGCAGTGGCCGCGCGGGCTCGTCACGGAGGGGATTCGCGCGCTCGTCGCCGCCGCGCGACGCGGCGCGACCGTGCCGGATTCTGACACCGAGTGGGCGACGGCGCTCACGCAGTGGCTCGCCGGGCGCACCGCGTCGACGCTCCGTCCCGCGCTCAACGCGACCGGTGTCGTGCTGCACACGAATCTCGGACGCGCCCCGCTCGCGTCGGCGGCGCTCGAAGCCATCACGAGTATCGCCAGCGGCGCCGCCACGCTCGAGTATGACGTCGACGCGGGCGCGCGCGGTTCGCGTCACGTGCACTGCGCCGCCCTCCTCGCCGAACTCACCGGCGCCGAGGATGCGATCGTCGTGAACAATTGCGCCGCGGGCCTCGTGCTCACGCTGCAGGCACTCGCGGCGGGACGTGAATCCATTGTGAGTCGCGGTGAGTTGATTGAGATCGGCGGAAGCTTTCGCGTCCCCGACATCATGGCGACCAGCGGGACCGAGCTGGTGGAAGTCGGCACGACCAATCGCACCCACGTCGCGGACTATCGGCGTGCCCTCACGCCGCGCACCGGCGCGATCGTGAAGGTGCATCGCAGCAACTTCACCGTCGACGGCTTTGTGGCCGAAGCGACCGTGCCCGAGTTGGTGCCGGTCGCCGCCGAAGCGGATGTCGCGCTGATCAACGACTTCGGCAGTGGATTGATGCTCGACCTCTCGCCGTGGGGCCTCACGGGTGAACCCACGGTGCGCGATGCGGTGCGTGAAGGCGCAACACTCGTGATCTTCAGCGGCGACAAGCTCCTCGGCGGGCCGCAAGCGGGGATCGTCGTCGGCACGCGCGCCGCGGTCGACCAACTCCGTCGCCATCCGATGGCGCGCGCGCTTCGCGTCGATAAGCTCACGCTCGCGGCACTTGAAGCCACGCTGGCGCTCTACCGCGACCCGGCCCGCGCCGTGCGCGAGATCCCCGCCCTCGCGATGCTGACGGCCTCGCTCGCAGAGATCACCGAGCGCGCTGACACGCTCGCGGCCTCGTTGGTCGCTGCCGGAGTGGACGCGCGCGTGGAGCCGAGCGAGGCCACGGTAGGGGGCGGCGCGTTCCCGACCGCGCGCATCCCGTCCGCTGCGGTGACGATTGGCGGCGCCATTGAGGCCATCGAGCTGCGGCTCCGTCGCCACGCGGTCCCGGTGATCGCCACGCTGCGCGAAGGGCGCCTGCGACTGGACCTGCGCAGCATTCCCGCGGATCAGGACGCGTTGCTCTCGCGGCGCGTGCACGACGCGGTGCACGACGCGGTGCACGACGCGGTGCACGACGCGGTGCACGACGCGGTGCGCCCATGACGATCCTGCGACGCGCCGCGTTCCTCGACCGTGACGGCACGCTGATTCGCGATCATCACTATCCGCGCGATCCTGATCTCGTCGCACTGCTTCCCGGCGTGCCGGCCGCGCTCACGCGGCTCGTCGGCGCAGGGTATTTGCTGGTGGTCATCACCAATCAGTCCGGCATCGCACGCGGCCTCCTCACCGAGGCGGACTATCAGCGCGTCCGCGGTCGCCTCGATGATCTACTCGCCGCTGAGGGGGTCTCGCTCGACGCCTCGTATCACTGTCCGCATGAGACCACGATCAGCGGTCCCTGTGAGTGCCGAAAGCCAGGCACGGGGCTGCATCGGCAGGCGGCGCGCGAGATGGGGATCGACCTCGCGCACTCCGTGTCGGTCGGCGACCGCTGGCGTGACGTCGCCCCGGCCCTCGAACTCGGCTTCCGGGGGTGGCTGGTACCGAGTCATAACACGCCGGAGGGCGATGTGGCGCGTGCCCGCGACCTGGGTGTGCTGCACGCTTCACTGGACGATGTCGTCTCGTTGGTCCTCCACTCGGCCGCGGCGTAGGATTCCCCCGTGCATACTCCTCGCGCCCGACTCGCCGTGCTCGCCTCCGGCAGCGGAAGCAATGTGCAGGCGATCCACGACGATCTGGTGCGCCGCGGTGCCGCGGCGTCAGCAGATCTCGGGCTCGTGGTTTCTGATCGAGCGGAAGCGGGGGCGCTGGCGCGTGCGCGCGGCTGGAAGGTGCCGGCGGTGCATCTCCCGCGCGAGGCGAGCGACACCCTTGGCGTCTTGCTCACCGTGCATCGCATCACACACGTCGCGCTCGCGGGCTATCTGCGTCTCATCCCTATCGATGTCGTGCGCGCCTACGCCGGCCGCATGGTCAACGTGCATCCCGCGCTGCTCCCGGCATTCGGCGGCCCCGGCATGTATGGCCAACGCGTGCACGAGGCGGTGATTGCGGCGGGTGTGCGTGTGTCCGGGCCGACGGTTCACTTCGTGAGCGAACAGTACGACGCAGGCGCCATCATCGCCCAGTGGCCGGTCCCGGTACACACTGCCGACACCGCCGGCACGCTGGCCGCGCGCGTGTTGGAGGCGGAGCATCGCGTGTTTCCTTGGTGCATCGCGGCGCTGACGTCGGGGCACATTGCGCTCGGGAGCGATGGGCGCACCACCGGCGCACTCCCGTATGACTTTCCGCGTTTCCTTCCTGACGTCGCCGACCGGCATCCCTTTGCCGGCTGACACTTCATTGCTCCTCTCACGTCTCCGACCGCTCTGATGCCTACTGCGCTGCTCTCTGTCTCTGACAAATCCGGCCTGGTCGCGTTCGCGCGCGGTCTCGCCGATCTCGGCTTCACGCTGCTCTCTACCGGCGGCACCGCCAAGACGCTGCGTGACGCGGCGCTGAAGGTCTCCGACGTGGCCGACGTGACGAAGTTCCCCGAGATGCTCGACGGCCGCGTGAAGACCCTGCATCCGGTGGTGCATGGCGGGCTGCTCGCACGTCGCGATCTCCCCGAGCATATGGAGGCGATCGCCGCGCATGGCATCGCGCCGATCGATCTCGTGTGTGTGAATCTGTATCCCTTCCGCGAGACCGCAGCGAAGTCGGGACTCGCACCGGAGCAGGTGATCGAGCAGATCGACATCGGCGGGCCGTCGATGCTGCGCTCCGCCGCAAAGAACTTCGCGTCCGTGACGGTCGTGGTGGATCCCGCCGATTACACGCGCGTGCTTGCATCGCTCCGCACTGGCGGCGACGCCGTCGAGATGCGCCGCGATTTGGCCGAGAAGGTGTACGCGCACACCGCGGCGTATGACGCGGCCATCAGCAGCTGGTTCGCCGCGCAGCGCGGCGACCGGTTCCCGGAGAAGCTCACACTGGCGTTCGAGCGCGTGCAGGCCCTGCGCTACGGGGAGA
>CAYUMN010000185.1:0-6254 GCA_964445835.1 uncultured Gemmatimonas sp. | reverse complement strand
TGCTGCATGGGCATGTTGAATCGCCACTCGCGGAAGGTGCGACTCACTGGGATTTGATCGAGTGCGACTGTCGCACTCGGTATGGGAGTGGTCAGCGTGCCGCGCACAATCTCGTGTACGAACTCGGCGGCGTTCTTGCGCGACTCGGCGTTGGCGAGTGGATGCGGGAGGCCGAAGCGGGTCAGAATATCGTCGACCGCGGCAGTCACGACCGCCGAGTCAGTTGCCTTGGTGTAGTCGAGCTGCTCGAACAGAAGATGCAGGGCGTCGCCGGTATGCGCGCCGCCGGGTAGGGAGGCGCTGGTTCCGGGCTCATCGGGAATCGACTCGGATTCGTCGAGGATATCGGCTTCGTCGTCGGCGTCCTGATGCTTGAGGCCGCTCGTGAGACGCGTGTACGAGGTGACGGTCCAACTCTGCGTTTGGCCAGAGGCGAGGTGTACGGGGCGCGCTTCGAGGGCCGGTTGGTTGGCCGCATCGGGATCGGTGGCGGCGGCGCTCATGGTGTCCGCGATCCTGACCGCAATGAGACTGGGGTTCGCGAGGGCCAGCGCTCGTTCGGTAGTGCCGTCTGGCCCGTTGAGCAGATGCTGAATGGCGCCGCTGTACGTTGACGTGCAGTAGTGCACGTAGGTGCGCCACTGCGCCCGCGTCAGCGCGACATACGCGAGCCGCAACGACTCCGCGAGTGATCCATCGCTGGGAAGTTCTTCATTGAGGGGGTCGTGCTGGAACACGAGGCGTCGCGTGCCATCGGTGAAACGCGCGGCGCGCGGGTTCTTGGCCTTCTCTTCCCTGCCCTTCCAGATGAAGGGACAGAACACGATCGGCCACTCGAGACCCTTGGCGGCGTGCATGGTGCTGATGATCACCGCGTCGCGGTCGGACTCAAGATGCAGTTGACGGCTCTCCGCGTCGGTGGTGCGATCGCTGGCGAAGCGTCGCGCCCACTGGCGCACGAGCGCCGGGCTGCGATGCCCTTCGCGCTCGGCGCGCTGCAGCATGGTGCTGATGTGGCGAAGATCAGTGAGTCGGCGCTCACCGTCGGCGCGCGCGGCGAGGTTGGGAATGGCGTTCCAGTCGGCGGCGAGCCGCATCAGCGCGGTGACGGCGCCGCGCGCCATCCACTCGCGGCGGGCGGCGCTCAACCGCTCAATGATGTTGCGCCACTCCGTGCTGTCGTCGGCGAGTGCGGCAATCGCGCGCGCGTTGCGGCCGCCGAACGGGGTCGCGAGGGCGCGGCGAACAACACGCGAGTCGGCGGGGTCTTCGACTGCCGCGATCACCTGCAGGAGATCGCGCCAGGTAGCGGACTCGGTGATGTCTCCGGTGGCGCCAGCGATAGCGGGTACGCCGACCTTGCGCAGGGCGCGAATCAGGCGACGAGCGTGCTTATGCTCGTTGACGAGAATCGCGATGTCCTTGGCCTGCACGCGGCGAGGGGAGTCGCCGAGTGTTTCGACGTCGGGGCTGTGGAGGAGTCGCGCGACTTCGCGGGCGACCATGGAGATGATGGTGCGTTCCCCTTCGTCGACGGTGAGTTTGCCGAGTCCGTGGATGACGAGCGGGCGCGCGGCATCGTCGCGGAGCGATCGCTTGTTGCGGGCGGCGGTGACGGGCTGGAAATGGAGCGTCTCTGCCGGGAGCGCGAAGGGTTCGGCGTTCTGTGTGAAGAGAAGCTCGGTGGCCTGTACGAGATCGGCGTCGGAGCGATAGTTGGTGGCGAGCGAATGAATGCGTCCTTCGCGGGTCGCGGCCAAGGCGTAGGCTTCGCGGTACGCGGTGATATCGGCGCCGCGGAAGGCGTAGATGGACTGCTTCGGATCGCCCACCATGATGAGGGGACGGTCGGCGAAGGTGGTGGAGAAGATGCGCCACTGCGCCCAGTCGGTGTCCTGGAATTCGTCGACAAGAACGGCGTCGAAGCGCTCGGAGAGGGCGCGACGCAGGCGTGGGCCGTTGGTGGGATCGGTGACGGCGCGCTCGACCATGGCGATCATGTCGTCGAAGCCGGCGACGCGGTCGCGGGCCATCGCGGATTCCATGCGGTCGACGACGCTGAGGATAGCGTCTTGACGGAGGGTGTTGTAGGCGAGGGTGGCGGCGGCGAAGACGGTGGAGCAGATCGCGTGGAAGGGCTCGCGCTCGATCTTCTCCTTGTTGGTCGCTGGACGCTTTGCCGTTCTGACGGTTGCGTTCTCTTGAGACCACAACGCCAACAGTTCGACCGGAACTGGCGTTCCGACGCGCTGGCGCTTGGCGACGGCCGTTTCGAGTGTGGTGAGTGACTCGACTGTAGGGCCGCCCTTATTGAACTTGACCTGCGCCAGGTACTCGTGAAGATGCTTCGCATCGAAGGCTAGCACGAAGGCATCTATCGCGCGATCGGCTTCGTCGCGCAGCGTCGCCCGATTGACCCGAGCAGGACGCTCAGCGCCGATGGCCTGCCGCACGACCGTTGCTCCCTTTTCAAGATCGGCGGGGGTGAAGGGCTTTGGTGCCTTGAGCAGGATCTCCGACGCCGCGCCACGCTCCCACGTGAGCGTGCGCCACTCGTCGGCAACGGCTTCGTCGAGATACTCGGAGAGATCCTCAAGAAAGCGCAATCCCACGGGGACACCGCACTCGAAGGCGAACTCTTCGAGGACGCCCATGCAGAAGCCGTGAATGGTGGTCACGGTGAGACGGTCGAGCGCGAGCAGGAGCGCGGCGAGTCGCTCCAGCATAGCGGCGCCACCGGACGCGAGCATTGGCGAGATCCACGTCTCATGCTTGAGCTCGGATTCGCCCTCACTCACGCGCTGCACCCTGTGCAACTGCTCGCGGAGACGTTCCTTCAACTCCGCGGTCGCAGCCCGCGTGAAGGTGACGGCCAACAATCGTTCAGGGCGCTCGACGTGCGCCTTGACTTGCGGATCGCGCAGCAGGAGTCGCACGGCGGTGGCGACCATCCACGTGGTCTTCCCTGTTCCGGCGGAAGCTTCAACGAGATGGGGGCCGGCGCCCTTGATGAAGTCGTCGGGGACGCTCACGTGACTGCCCCCTTCAGCTTGCACTCCAAGTACGGAAGGAGCACGCGCTCGGCTTGAGCGGCCATCTTGTCGAAGAAGTCGTCGTCTTCGAGAAGGTCACGATCGGGCCAGCAGAGCCGGGCCCAATCGGAGTCGCCCTCGCCCGTGCGTGCGGGCATGGAATTCAGGGCGGGCGTGGAGATCCAGGAGTTGTGTGCCGCGAGCCGCGCTTTTGCCGCGGTATCGGGGTCAATGATCGCGGTGCGCGGCGTGAGGTCGCGCTTCTCCAGCCAATCGATGCCCGTGCTGCGAAACAGCGGGATCGGTGTGGTGCTGGACTCGGCGTAGAGCGCGCAGAGGTCGGTGAGGATCGCGGCGGCGTTGGGGACCGGGCCGAGTGTCCATTGCACACCGTCCATGAAATGGGTCTCGCGCGGGAGATCGGCTCCCTGCTCCGCGAGCACGTTCATCACGAGATGCGGCACCCAGTGCTTGAGCGCCGAGCGTTCGCTGATTTCATAGAGGGAGGCGATGACGCGCGCCGATGCGGTGAGTTGATCGAGACGCCCCACGATGGTCCACTCGCCGACTTTGCACTCAATTGGACGCGCGGGCGCCCACTGGAGAGCGCGCATTTTATCGAGGGGCTCCCACCAACTGGCGATGAGCTTGGCGGCCTGCTCGCGGCCTTCCTCGCCATACGCGAGTTCGGGCTGATGGCGGAGCCAAGCTTCAATTTCGGAGGGGGAGCGACGATCGTTGCGGCGCTGTGCCTCTTCGAGGCGCCAAGAAGCGCCGCGGTATTCGTTGCGGACTCCGTCCGTCTTCAGGACCGGAATGCCCTGCGGCTCGAGATCGGCCAGTTCGTCGTCATTGCGCCCAAGGCTGAGCCCGAGGATGCGCTGACAGAAATGCTTGGTGGGATCTTCAATGCACTTTGCGAGCGCCTCCAAGGTGATGAGCTTCGGCTGCGTGAGCGCGGGAAGAGGCTCGGCGGCAAAGGTGTCCGCGGAATCGGCGTGCTCACGCACCAGGGTGGCGGCTCGCGCCCAGCCCTGCGCCGCGCTGCGATTCAAATGAATGCTTGGCGTGGCATCGAAAAGACGCGCCGAGAACGGATGTGCGGGTTCTTCGCGCACGAGTGCTTCGGCGGCATCTTCACTCAGGAAGCGTTCGGCCGTGTCGCGCAGCTCGGCGATTGCCACGGAGGGTGCGCGCTTGTCCTGCTTGGCGAGGGTGACGCCGGTCCAAGCGACATGGAGTTCGCTGCGTGCGCTGCAGACAACCTCGCGGAAGGTGTCGAGCGCGTCGGCGCGTGCGTCGGGATCTTCGGCGCGTGCGGCTTTGATGGCGTCCTCGCCAGCCGCTTGCACGGGATGCTTTGCGAGGAGGTCCCAAGCGAGCGAGCCGCCACCGGCGGGATGCAGGGCGTCGCCCATGCCGGCGATCAACACCACGGCAGAGGGCAACACCGTTCCGCTTTGCAGTTGGCAGACGCGCACGCCGCCGCGGAGATGTCCGCTGCGGCCCGTCCCATTCTCGAGTGCGTCCGCGACGAGGAGTCGGAGGGCGGCGAGGGAGATCGGTGCGCCGGGCGCGGCGCGTTCGACACCGTCGAGCAACTGACTGATGGTCTCGCGCAAGGTGCGGGAGGCCTTGGCGTCGTTGGTTCCGCTCACGGCCACGAACTGGCGCATGGTGCCTTCGAGCAGCACCTGCCAGTCGGCGGCGCTCCGTGCGGTACGCAATGCATCGAAGGTAGCGAAGAGTGCATCGCTCCAATCGGCGAGTCGTCCGATCAGCTCGGTGTTACCCGCGAGTTGGCCGGAGACGGGGAGGACATCACCTATCGTTACGGTCGTTGGACCAGTGGCGAGGCCAAGGATGAGACGTTCGACGCCGAGCTTCCAGGTGCCCGCGGCGAGTGGGGGCAGCGCGTAGCGTTCGGCGCGTTCGTTGGCATCGCGTCCCCAGACCACGCCGGCCTGCGTGAGGAGGTGGAGCGCCGAGGCGACTTCGTCTTCGGTGAGTCTTGCGGCTCGGGCAATTGGCTCGAGTCCGAGGAGGGAGCCGATCTCGTTGAGTGTGGCACGTCCCTCGCTTGCTTCGAGCAATCGCAGCAACGCGAGGACCACAGGCGCGGTCTCACTGAAGGGGCGTCCGGCGACGGAGTATGGGAGGCGCGGGATGCCATCTTCGTCGACGCCGAAGACTGCGTCGATGGCGGGGAGATACTCGCCGAGCGAGGTGACGTAGAGCGTGATGTCGTCGGGGCGGAGCTTGGGGTTGGCTTCGAGTGCGGTGATAGCGAGTTCGCGAAGCGTTTCGATCTCGCGGAGGGGCGAGTGGCAGGAGTGGAAGGTGAGGGACTGATCTTGCGCTTGATCGAGTGCCTGATCGAGTGCCTGATTGCCCGCCTGATTGCCCGCCTGTTCCCCTTGCTTCTCGCGGACGCCGGTGCGAATCGCATTCTGCACTGCCGCGAGGAGTGTGCCTGACGCCTCTTCAGCGACAGGAGCCTCGCTCAGGCCGAGTGAGCGCAAGACTGCGCTCGACGCCTTGAGCCGCTCGGAGACGAGCGCCTCCGGTGCGTCGGTGAGATGTCGCAGCACACACCATCGCACCTCGCGTTGCGCGGCGATCGCCTGGATCATCTCGCGGATGGTCGGCGGGAGTGAGGGATCCGCGACCATCAGGATGGTCGCCGGAATGCTCTCCGGGAGTTCCAACTTTCCGGCGCGGACGGCCCGTACGGTGCGAGCGGGTGAGCGAGTGCCGGTGCGTTCAACGAGTCCGCGCCAGAGCGTGCGCTGCCACTCTTCGTTTGCGGGATCGGACGATGTGAGCTCGCTCGACTCTTCCCAGTGCAGCAACAGCGCGGGGCGATGCAGGACATACGCGCGGAAGCGAAGGGCGATCGCGCGCGCGAGTTCGAGCAACGCGACGGCATCGCCCTGATTCACAATCGCCTGCGCCGACTCCGGCAGTTCGGCCACCAGCTCGGTCATCAGCGCAGTCAGTCGCCAGGCTACCGTGCCGCTGCGCCACTCGCGATCAACGCCTTCAAGGCCGATCACTTCGTCGACCCAACCGAAGGGCGAGACCATGCGCATCGAGGCGGCACAGCCTTCGGACCTTGCGATCTCCAGCGTCAACCGGCGTTGCAGGGCCGCGTGGTGCGCAAGAATCACCGGGCGATCGAACGGCCCCGGTGCGATCGCCCGCAGTTCGCGTACGACCCAG
>CAYUMN010000184.1:0-6278 GCA_964445835.1 uncultured Gemmatimonas sp. | reverse complement strand
GGGACGAGCTTGGCCGGCGCGGGGGCCGGATCGGGGCGGGACGTGGAGGTCATAGATGTAGAAGAATACGGATTTGACGGCGGCAATGGTACTTCTGGAGACGCATCGCGGCCCGGAGTGGGCTTGTGGCGACGGCCGAACGGAACTGGCGTAGTGTGCGCTGCGGGCCCGATTCCACTCGGAGGAACCCTTCGATGCTTCGCGTTCTGCGGTACGGCGCTACTGCGCTGGCGGTCGTTCTGGGTCTGGCACTCGCCGGCGGGGCCGGGCTCTACGCGTGGTCGAACGGCGAACGCTCGGCCACCGTTCCCGTCCCAACGCACGGATTCGTGGCCCCCACCGGCGACTCGGCCATTGCCCGCGGTGAGCACGTGACGAAGGCCCTCGCCATGTGCGCCGATTGTCACGGCGATGACTACGGCGGCAAGGTCATGATCGCCGATCCCGCGATTGCGACCGTGATTGGGACCGTGGCGGGGCCGAATCTCACCACCGGACGTGGCGGGATCATCGGGCGCATGTCGGCCGCCGACATCGAACGCGCCGTGCGTCGCATGACGCCGGCGGAAATGACGGCCATTCGGAAGAATCTCGGGACGGCGGCGGAGACTGGAGTGCGCGGAGCGCGCGGGCGTGTCGTGACTCCGTGGGAAATCCGCTCTCGCCGCGACTCAGCGGTTGATCTGATCGCGCCCACGCTCGATGAACGGAATGCCCCGCCGCATCCACTCCGGCGCGGGCTCGCCCAGGAGGTGATGCGCAAAGAACTGCTGCATGCGTCGATCAATGTCCTTCTGATTCGCGTACTTCCGCGGATTATGCGCATCCCCGTTGTAGTTGAGCATGTAGGCCTCCTTGCCCAAGCGACGCATCGCGACGAAGAACTCGATCCCTTGGTACCACGGCACGGCACCATCCGCGTCGTTCGCCATGAACAACACCGGCGTCTGCACGCGGTCGAGATAGAACAACGGCGAGTTCTCGATGTAGCGCTCCGGATACTCCCAGAGCGAGCCGCCGATCCGGCTCTGCCCCTGCTCGTAGTTCACGATGGCCCGCTCCACACCGCTCTCCCACCGGATGCCGCCGTACGCCGACGTCATGTTCACGACGGTCGCATTCGGCACCGCCGCCGCAAAGAGATTCGTCTGCGTGATGATATACGCGGTCTGATAGCCGCCCCACGACTGGCCGCTGATGCCGATGCGCTTCGGATCCACGAAACCCCGGGCGATCAACGACTGCACGCCCGGCACGATGCTCTTCACTGAGCTCGGCCCAGGATAGCCCGGGGTGTAATGGATGTTCGGCATGAACACGAGGTAGCCGAGCGAGGTGTAGACGATCGGATTGATCGTGTTGCGGCCCGCGGGGCGCGTGTAGTTGTGCAGGCCGTCCGAGAGCTGCTCGTAGAAGTAGGTGAGCATCGGGTACTGCTTCGTGCGGTCGAATCCTTCCGGCGTGTAGAGCAAGCCTTCCAGCGGCACGCCGTCGGCGTTCATCCACTTCACCAGCTCGACGTTGCCCCACCGATACTCGGCCTGTTCGGGCATCGCATCGGAGATCTGCGTGAGCTGGTCGATCGACGGGCCCGTCCAGAGGTTCGGATACTCGCGGTGATCGGCACGCGTGAGCAGATACTGCTCGGCCTTCCGTGCCTTCTGCAGCAGCGGCCACGACTTCGGCGCCATCAGAATGCGCTCCGGCGTCATCGCCGCATTCGCCACGCGATCGCGGTACAGCCCCGCTTCCTTGGTCGCGTTGTTGAACGTGCGCAGGAGCAACGGCTGGGCCGGATCCACAAAGCGCTCATCGGGATCGAGGTCCGCGAGACGGAACGTGAGATTGTCGCGTCGCCCCGCGCCGTCGGTGAGGTTCCGCGCGGCGCGCGTGCCGGCGGGATCGATCTCCCAGATATCATAACGATCGTAGAGCAACACCTGCTGGTCGCCCTTCGTCCATCCCGCGACCCCCCACGCCTGCGGCGGGCTCGGCGTATCGTGCGTCTCGCGGGCGAAGGAGACGCCCGTGATGCCCGCGGTGAGATCCCGCGTGCGATCCGCCGCGACATCGTGGAGGTGCCACGCACCCTTATCCCACCACACGACATACCGGCCGCCGGGGGAGAGCTGTCCGTTCGACCGCACGTTCTTCGCGATCTCGCGCGAGACGCCGGTCAGCGTATTGATCACGTGGATGTCGTTGCCATCCTCGCCCATCGGGATCAGGAGTTCGTACGGCACGCTCGTCGTCGAGACGGCCGTGCGCCCGTCATCGGACAGCGTGACCTGCGGCATCAGCTCATTGGCGATCTGCCGGAACTGCTTCGCCGCGAGGTGATAGACGGCAGTGTACTGCCGCCCAATATCCTGCACGGCCTGCAGGCGCTGCATCGGCTGCGGGCGCGCATCCTGCCAGTGCCAGAGATCCACAATGGCTTTATCGGCCAATGAGTCGGCAGGAATGGAGTCGGGCTGCACCTTCGCGACACCGACCTGCACCACACCACCGGACTTCGCGAACTCCACTCGGGCACGCTCGGCCACCTGCATTCCTGCGGGCACGTCCGCCGCCGCGACAATGCGCGTAGCCGCCTGCGGCGCGCGCACGCGTGGGCCGCTCAGCGACGCATGATACAGCGCGAAGCGGACGGTGTCGCGGCCCCAGAGGTCCACATCGGTGATGAACGCGACCTGCGTAGCGGTCTCGTCGAACGCGAGACTCCGATAATTCCCCGTGCCCTTCTTGAGCGTCGTGACGGTGCCCGACGCGAGATCCCGCACGTACACGCCGTCCACGCCGAGGCTGTCCGCACCACCAACGCTGTAGACGAGCCAGCGCTCACTCTTATCCACGACATAGTTGGTCACGCCTTCGACACGCACTTCAGTGCCAGTCGTCAACTCGCGGATCACGATGGCCGCGCCGCTGTCCTTACGACGCGCCGCAGGGCGCGCGGAGTCCGGAGCCGCCGCGGGACTCGCAGCCGCCCCACCACGCGCGCGTCCGGCTCCCGCACCACCGGCGGCCGCGGAATCGGCATCGATCTGATAGACCACGAAGCGGCCACCGTCACGCGCCACCTGGAAGCCGCGCACCTTCTCGATCGTCGTCACGCGCCCATCGGCCAGCGAGAGGATCGCGAGCCCAGGCTTCGGCTGATCCGCCGGACGCGCCCGTCGGGCCCGCGCCGAGTCGAGTGCACCTTGCATTGGATACTGCAGGAAGATGACGTACTTGGCGTCGCCTGTGACCGAGGCGGCCTGCGCCGTGAATCCCTGCCCAGAGACCGCTTGCAGCGGCCGGCCCGTCGACCCGCGCGGCACACGGTACTCGGTGGTCCCGGTGGTCGCGCGCGCGATCAACATCCCATCGCCGACCGTCGGGGTGAGCGTATAGACCGCCCACCGCCCATCGGCCGAGAGCGTCGGCTGGAGGATCGTGCGCCACAGATCATAGGTGTCTTGCGTCAGCGGCTTCCGCGGGCTCTGCGCGAGGGCGAGCGCCGGAAGAAGCAACGCCAGCGCCAACGCACGCTGAGTGGACCGAGAGAGGGAGCGACGAAGCATCAGGACGACCGGTTCAGGGTTATCTTCTGCGGGTTCGCTCAACATACGTCTCTCCCCTCGAAGTCGTTGCCCAGGCCCCCATCATGAAGCGACTCGCGACCTACTTCCTCCGCGGCGTGGTGCTGACCGTTCCCCTCGCGGTGACGGTCTGGATCTGTTGGCTGATCCTGCGCACGATCGACGGGTGGCTTGGCATCGATATCCCTGGGGCGGGCTTCGTGGTCACGATGCTCGGCATCACGCTGGTCGGGTTCCTCGGCACCAACCTGCTGTGGAATAGCGTCGTGGAGCGTCTTGAGCAGCTGCTCGACCGTCTCCCCTTCGTGCGCATCCTGTACAACTCGACGAAGGATCTGCTGGACGCCTTCGTGGGCGAGAAGCGTCGCTTTGATCGCCCGGTGATGGTCTCGCTCTCAGCCGATGGCGCGGTACGGACCTTTGGTTTCATCACGCAGCAGTCGCTCGAGAAGCTCGGCCTCCCCGACGACGTGGCGGTCTACTTCCCGCAATCGTACAACTTCGCGGGGCAGCTCGTGGTGGTCCCCGCGTCGCGCGTCACGCGGCTCGATGCGGTGAGCTCGGATGTGCTGGCGTTCATTGTCTCGGGTGGTGTGACCGATGTGCCGCACGCGCGCGGGGTGCCGGGCCAGTAGTGCGACGCGGGGGGTGCCCACTCTGGGCACCCCCCGCGTCATTTCTCGCGAGCGCTTCGTACGCGCTTCGTACGCGCTTCGTACGCGTTCAGCGCGGGATCACGGGCCGAAGCCCGGCGGTGCCTTCTCGTCCGCCGGCGACTGAAGCACCTTCTTGAAGCACCAGAAAGTCCCGCCCCACACGCCGGTCAGCGACACGGTCATGAAGATCCATCCCAGAGTGGTCATGATTGAATTCCTCAGTCCGCAGGGTTGTTGTCATCAATATCTACACCGGCCGCGCGGAGACGCTTTTCGCCGACCCACGTCACGATGACGAGATACACCAGGATGGCAGCGATCGTGAGCATCGCGACGCGCGAGCCGGTCGTCGACCACGACTTCCGAAGTTCCTCACCGAGGCTTTGCACCGTGAAGCCGACAAAAACAATGATCAGGTACGCCGGCGCCACGTACTTCATGATGAACTTGAAGATCGTCGGTACCTGGATCGACGCGCCCTGATGCAACTCCTTCCAGCCGCGCTCGATTCCGAACACCCAGCCGAAGTAGATGATCTGCACCATCGCCAGCACGAAGATGAAGTACGTGCCGACCCAGAAGTCGACCGTCGCCCAGAAGGCGCCGCCCGCCGTGAACCAGAGCGTGAGCACTGCACCGATCGTCCCGATCCCCGCGATCACGGCCGTTGACTTCCCGTGCGACCAGTTCGTCGCTTCCTTCAAATGCGCGACCGATGGCGCGTACATCGAGAGCGAACTCGTGATCGCCGCGAGCCAGAGCATGAAGAACCAGAGCGCGCCAATGACATTCTCCAAGGCACCCATCTGCGCGAAGACCACCGGCAGCGTATTGAAGCCGAGGCCGAACGAGCCCGTTGCCACCGCACCCGCGGTGCCGCTGAGTCCGAGGAAGACGAACGCCGCAGTGAGGGTGATCATGCCGCCGAAGCCGACTTCGAAGAGTTCGTTGGTCGCGCTGGCCGTGAGGCCGGAGAGCGCGACGTCATCCTTCGCCTTCATGTACGAGGCGTAGTTGATGATCACGCCGAAGCCGACGGAGAGCGAGAAGAAGATCTGTCCGGCGGCGGCCAACCAAGTCTTGAAGTTCGACAGTGCCGAGAAGTCGGGGTTCCACATGTAGCCGAGCCCATTGATCACGTTCTGGTCCGGCAACGTGGGATCCGGCGTCCCGAGGGTCAGCACGCGAATCAATACGATCAATGCGCAGACCGCCATGATGGGCATGGCAAAGGACACGAACTTCTCGATGCCCTTCGACAGCCCCTTGAACACGAAGAAGAGGTTGACCGCGAACACCACGACCCAGCTGATCACGGTGAACTTCGAGTCCCCGGTGAAGAGCATGCCATCGCCATCCACGCCTGTGATGAGCGAGTAGAAGCTGCCCGACTGCGCCGTCTGCTCAGCGATCGTCGCCGTGGCATCAATGCCGATCCCACCCGAGATGTACTTCAGGAAGTACGCGAAGGTCCACGTCTCAATGAAGACGTAGTACGTCGAGACACCCAGCGGAATCAACACGCCGAAGATGCCGAGGTAGCGCGCGAGGCGTCCCTTGCCGATCGCGCCCATCACCATCGGCGCGCCATGCAGCCCCTTCCGGCCGCCGTAGCGGCCCATCGTCCACTCCGCCCACCCGATCGGGATACCGAGCAGGAAGAGCGCGCAGAAATAGGGAATCAAAAAGGCGCCGCCACCATTCGCGGCCGCCTGGCCGGGAAAGCGGAGGAAGTTGCCGAGGCCGACAGCGGATCCAGCGACGGCAAGGATCACGCCGAGCTTTGAGCCCCATTCTTCCTTGTGTTCTGTCATGCAGCGTTCTTCCGGGGGAAAGAGAGAATAGCAGAACCTGTCACGGGCAAGCGTGGAATGTTAACCCGAATCGGCCACAGGGCTACCTGCGACGGTGGGCGGACGTTCGGCCACTGGCGTCATCCACCACCGCCACGCATCCGCTGGAGCACGCGCCCCGCGCGGACCGCCGCTTCTTCGATGCGCGCCGGGCTCGTGATGAACGAGACCCGGAAGAACCC
>CAYUMN010000183.1:0-6304 GCA_964445835.1 uncultured Gemmatimonas sp. | reverse complement strand
CCATAAGTAACGGCCTCCGCGTGTCGCGCTGCGTCTGAACTAGAACCGCTGGAAAATGTGAACGCCCTCGTCGCCATGCGGCAACGAGGGCGTTCGCCCGCTGGTGAAGTGTGGGGTCCGGTCCGTCGCTACTGAATTAGTAGCCGGATCCACCGCTTCTTCCGCTGACTGGACGGCCAGTCCGCAGTGCTACCCTATCGGGCAACTACAGTCGTTTCCAGCGACCTCACGACCGGCGCATCGGTTCGAACGGCCTTTGCGCGTTCTCTCCGACAGCGTCCTGCGAGAGAGATCCACACGTGCAATTTCCGCCGCACGAGTGCAGTACGAGTATTCAACTTTCCCACGCATCCCACAATGGCGAAACCCCTGACGCGCCGTCAGGGTTTCGCGTGAGAAACTCGCGTTACATCCGCGGGCGCGCTGGCTTCACGTACTGATCGAGCCAGCCAAGCATCTCGTGCAGCGTGTGACCCACGCTTTCCCGCGCCGCGTAGCCGTGCGACTCCGCCGGCAACTGCACATAGCGCGTAGTCCCGCCAGTCCCCTTGAGCGCGGCGAACATCCGCTCGGACTGAATGGGGAAGGTGCCGGTGTTGTTGTCCGCCATCCCGTGAATCAGAAGGATCGGCGTCTTGATCTGATTCGCGAACGTGAAGGGCGACATCTGCTCGTAGAGCTCCGGCGCCTGCCAATAGCTCCGCTCCTCGCCCTGGAAACCAAAGGGGGTGAGCGTGCGATTGTACGCGCCCGACCGCGCGATGCCAGCGCGGAAGAGCGTCGTGTGCGCGAGCAGGTTGGCCGTCATAAAGGCCCCGTACGAGTGTCCTCCTACGGCGATGCGCTCGCGGTCCGCCACGCCGAGCCCGACGATGTGATCGACCGCCGCCTGCGCGCTGGCGACCAATTGGGGCACGTAGGTGTCGTTCGGTTCCTTCCCCTCCATTCCGATAATCGGCATGGTGGGATCATCCATCACGCCGTAGCCCTGCAGCAGCGCAAAGAGATGCGACGAGCCCCCGGGACGCGTGAAGCGATACGGCGAACCACTCACCTGCGAGGCGGCATCGGCCGAACCGAACTCGCGCGGATACGCCCAGAGCAGGAACGGGAGCGGACCATCGCGCTCCTTCTCGTAGCCCGGCGGAAGATAGATCGTCGCCTGCAACTGCACCCCATCGGCGCGCGCGTAGCGCACCTGCTCCCGCTTCACGGTGGCGAACTGGGGCGCGGGGTCGGTGAAGGTGGTAATGGCCAATGGCGCAATGCGACGCACGACATCGCGCGCAAAGTAGTTCGGCGGCTCGGTCGCGGACTCGCGACGCGTCAGCAGCCGCTGTCCACGCTCGTCGAGCAGATCGACCACGGTCTCGTAGTGGGGGGCCGCCGAACGGAACACGCGCGTGGTTTGCCCACTCGCGACGTCAAAGCGATCAAGGAACGGACGATCTCCTTCTGCCGACGCGCCCGTACCAACGAGGAACGCCGCGCGACCATCTGGGGTGAGCCGCAGCACGCTCTGGCCGCGGGCGTCGCGCGTGGTCATGAAGGTGCCCGGATCGTTGTAGCGATCTTCCGTACCGCGCTCCCAGAGCATGCGGGGTGCAGCGGCTCCGTTGGGATCGAAGGTCCAGACGCGCGCCTTGCGTTGCCGCGAGTTGCTTTCGCGCGCGATGGCGAGATTGCCGCGCCCCCATGTCACGCTACGGGCGCGCCACTCCGTTTCAAGGAGGGTGCGCGGTGCCGCAGTGAAGGGGGCCTCAAGCGCGAGCAGGCGATCGCGCTTCGCGGCCGCACGCGTCGGATCGCCCCCATCGAGCGCCTCCAACCACGTCAGTGTGGCCGCGACATCGCTCCGCCACGATTGGCCTCGCGGTCCGGCCTGCGTGGCATCGCCGCCCCAGGGCACGCGCTCCAACAACGGACGCGTCGCCATCGTGCGGGCCACGGTGCCGGTCGGCGTCCACACTTCGACCCGCGTCGGGAAGTAGCTGTATGGCACTGCATACGAGAACGGACGCGCGATGCTCGTCACCAGAATCCACGCACCGTCCGGGCTCGGCGATGCGCCGGTGATGATCGCCGGCGTCCCGATATTCGTCACGCGACCATCCAGCGCGATCCGCACAAGCTGGCTGGTGCCATAGTGTTCGAAGAGTCGCTCCTCGTGCGGGCTCTTCAGCAGGTCCTGATACGTCGCGACGCGATCCTCGCGTCCCGACAATGCCTCTTGCACGATCGGTCCGCTCGGCACCGTTGGTGCTACCGGTTCGCCGCCGCGTGCGTCGGGCACGGTGCGGCAGATCAACGCGGTGTCATCGGCCCAGTCGCAGGGAGCGCCGAGTACGGCGTTGAGGCGACGGGTGCTGAGCTGGCGTGCGGTGCGGGCCGTGGGATCGGCGATCCAGAGCGTGAGCGCGTCGTCGGTGACCACCACGAAGGCCACGAGCTTGCCGTTCGGCGACCAACTGGTGTTGCTGATGCCGCCGTCCGCGGGAAGGGTCATCACGATGGGCTGTGCTGCACCACCGCGCATCGAGACCACCGACATTCCGCGCGCGGGATTCTGGCGCGACGGGCCGCTGTTGCGCGGGTCCAGCCGAATACCGGCGAGTCGATGTTCTGGCGCCGAGATCTCGGCAATGCTCGGGAGCCCTGGGCGCTCGAGCAGGACAATCACCTGCTTGTCCGGGCTTGGCAACGCTGTTGGCGTGGCGGGCGCATCAAGGATGCGTGCGACCACATCAGGGGGCTGCTGGTAGCCCGTCTGCGCGACGGCTGGCGCAGTGCAGAGCACGAGGAGGGCAACGGCAGAACGACACGCACGAAAAGGGAAGGGCAACAAGACGAGATCTCCGAGATCGAGGGGACTCACCGACTACGCAAGATCCCGCGTCGGCGTTCGCAACTCGGAAAGTGTGCCGTCGGAGGTGTGAACACCACAAGCGGACGCTCGCTCTGCCAAGAATATTGACAGTTCACCTCTCGGCGGCCCCGATCTCCGACGTCCTGCCCCACCCCGCTGGCGGAGCGGCGTCCCACTCCCGAAGTTCCATACTCGGCCGGCGCGGTGTCGGCCCCCTTAACGGAGACCAGAGTACCATGCGTCTGCATCGATCGATCCGCTTCCTGTTCGTGGCCCTCGCGCTGGCGGTGCAGTCCGCGGCGCTCGTGGCCCAGCAGGCGCTCCCCGCCGGCATCACCCGCGGTGCGAGTGTCGAAGGCATCACCGAATACACGCTTCAGAACGGCCTCCGCGTGCTGCTCTTCCCTGACCAGTCGAAGCCGACGGTCACGGTGAACATCACCTATCTCGTGGGCTCTCGGCATGAAGGCTATGGCGAGACCGGCATGGCGCACTTACTTGAGCATCTTGTGTTCAAGGGCACGCCGCGGCATCCGAACATCCCGCAAGAGCTGACCGAGCACGGCGCCTTCCCGAACGGCACGACCTGGTACGACCGTACCAACTACTTCGAGACGATGCCCGCGAGTGATGTGAACCTGGAGTGGGCGCTCGACCTTGAGGCCGACCGCATGGTGAACTCCTTCATTGCCAAGAAGGATCTCGAGAGCGAGTTCACGGTCGTGCGCAATGAGTTCGAATCGGGGGAGAACAACGCCTTCCGTGTGACGATGCAGCGCACGATGGCCGCGGCATTCGAGTGGCATAACTACGGCAAGACGACCATCGGTGCGCGCGCCGATCTTGAGAACGTGCCGATCGAGCGCCTGCAGGCGTTCTACCGTCGGTTCTATCAGCCGGACAACGCCATTCTCGTGGTCGCCGGCAAGTTCGACGAAGCCAAGACGCTGCAGTTGATTGCGGCCAAGTACGGGACGATCCCGCGCCCCGCGCGCGCCCTGGAGACGGGGAATCTCCTCTTCCCGACCTACACGCGCGATCCCGATCAGGACGGCGAGCGCGACGTGACGATTCGCCGCGTCGGTGATGAACAGCTTGTGATGGCGGCCTACAAGATTCCGGCCGGGACGCACGCCGATTTCGCCGCGCTCGAGGTACTCACTCAGGTGATCTCGCAGACCCCGGGTGGACGTCTGCATAAGGCCCTCGTGCAGCCCGGGAAGGCGGCCGGCGCGCAGGCGATCTCGTTCCAGCTCCGCGAGCCGGGCCTGTTCCTCGCGATGGTGAATCTTCGGAAGGAGCAGGATCTCGCTGAAGCGCGTCGCATCATGATCGGCGAGATCGAAGGAGTGGCCACGCGCCCGGTGACGGACGTCGAGCTCACCGAAGCGAAGGCGACGCTCACGAAGAACACCGAACTGATGATGAACAATTCGCAGAACGTCGCGCTCGACCTCTCCGAGTGGGCCTCGATGGGTGACTGGCGCTGGCTGTTCATCCATCGGGATCGCATTGAGAAGGTCACGACCGCCGATGTGAACCGCGTTGCTGCCGCCTACTTCAAGCCCGACAACCGGACGGTCGGTCAGTTCATTCCGACCGAGGCGCCGAGTCGTGTGACGATCCCGGTGGTGACCGAGGCCGAAATCGCGACCGCCGCGGCCGCCTACCGCGGCCGCGCGCTGATGGCGGCGGGCGAAGTCTTCGATCCGACCCCCGAGAATATCGACGCGCGCACGCAGCGCTCGAAGCTGGCCAATGGATTCGCGCTGGCGTTGCTCCCCAAACAGACCCGCGGCAACACGGTGCAGGCCCGCGTGACGCTTCGCTTCGGCGACGTCCGTTCGCTGACCAATCGCGCGACCGCCGCCCAGATCATGGGGCAGATGCTCGACAAGGGCACGAAGAATCGGACGCGGCAGCAGATCCGTCAGGAGTTCGACCGACTGCGCGCGCAAGTGAACGTCGGCGGAGCCGGGAACAACGTCGTCGTCAGCATCTCGACGACGCGCGACAACCTCATGCCGACCCTCGCACTCGTCTCCGAAATCCTCAAGGATCCGATCTTTCCAGAGAGCGAGTTCGAGGAGATCCGTCGGGAGAACGTCGCGGGGATCGAATCGCAGAAGTCGGAGCCAGTGACGCTCGCGGTGACCGAGTTCCAGCGCCGCATGAGTCCGTACCCGAAGGGCCATCCGCTTGAGACGACGACGATCGACGAGGATATCGCCGAGATGCAGGCGCTGACACTCGCGCAGGTGAAGTCGGTGTACACCGATCTCGTCGGCGCGTCGTTTGGCGACCTCGCCGTGGTGGGCGACTTCGATCAGGCGGCCGTGAGCACCTGGGCCCGCGAGACCTTTGCTGGCTGGCGCTCGCCGCGTCCTTTCGCGCGCTTGGAGCGGCGGTTCTTCGACGTGCCGCAGTTCACTGCGAGCATCGAGACGCCGGACAAAGCCAACGCCTTCTTCATCGCGGGGCAGAATCTCCGCATCCGCGACGATCAGCCCGACTACGCGGGTCTCTCGATCGGCAACTTCATCTTGGGTGGGGGCTTCCTGAACTCGCGCCTCGCCACTCGCATCCGGCAGCGCGATGGTATCAGCTATGGCGTGGGCTCGGGCTTCGGCGCGCAATCGCTCGACGAGGTCGGCACCTTCAACGCCAATGCCATCTACGCGCCGGAGAACATCCTGCGCTTGGAAAGCGCCTTCGGTGAGGAGATGGGACGTATGCTCACCGACGGCATCACCGCCGAGGAACTCGAGGCGGCGCGGTCGGCCTGGCTGCAGCAGCGCGTGCAGATGCGCGCGAATGACGGACAGATCGTGGGGATGTTCGCAAGCCAGTACATCACCGGCCGCACCATGGCCTTTGAATCGCAGCTTGAGGCCCGCGTCCGCGCGCTCACCGTGCAGGATGTGAATGCCGCGATGCGTCGCCACATCAACCTCGCGCGCATCTCGTCGGTGCGCGCCGGTGACTTCAAGAACAAGCCGGCCACGCCGTTGCCGACACGACCGTAGGCTGAAAAAGCGGCGCGCGCCTCCGGCGCGCTACCGCTTGTCCTTCTCGGCGGCGGCCGGGCGTCCCTTGCTCAGGGCACGCTCGGCCGCCGTCACATGGGCCTCGAGCAGCAGTGAGCGAAGATCGTCCGGACCCCGACCACTCGCGTTCGAGAGTCGTGCGAAGGCGACGCGCGCTCCGGCGACATCGCCGCTGCGCAGCCGCGAGAGTACCGCCGCATCGAGGAAGAAGCCCGGCTGGATCCACGTCGCCCCTACGTCGCGCTGCGCAATGAGGAGATCGACCTCGCGCGCGGCGTCAGCCCAGTTGTACGTCGAGGCCGCCCGCTGGAATCGGAGCGCCGACAGCGCACCCACCGGCGCGCGCGCCGCAGTCATGTAGCGCTCCATGTTCGCGTACCACACACTATCG
>CAYUMN010000182.1:0-6309 GCA_964445835.1 uncultured Gemmatimonas sp. | reverse complement strand
TTTCGCCCCAGAGCCCGGTCTCGCGCGCCAGGCGCTGACGCTCCAGCAAGGCCTCCACGCTCTGCCGCAGTGCTTCGGGGCTGACCGGCTTGGAGATCACATCGGCGAAACCGACCTGCTTGAGACGCTGCTCCAACTGCGGGTCGCCGATCTCACTCAAGCCGATCACCGAGGCGCCGCCCCAGAGCTGACCGCGCACAATGGCCAGCGTCTGCGGATCGAGCAGGTTACCCGTGAAGACAATGACGTCCGGTCGAGCCCGACGCACCTCCTCGGGCAGATCGTCCAGCGGTGAGACCATGGCGGTGCGAATCCCGTCCGCCTCAAGCAAGGCGTTGAGGCGAACGGCAGGTTCGACGTCGGCGAGCGTGATGAGAACGGTCATTCGGTTATCGCTTCACGGTGCCGTGCTTCCAGAACGGGAAGGCCGCGATCGTACCGACGACTCGCTTGCCGCGAATCTCGACTTCGATCGTGTTCCCTTCCTTGGCGTGCGCGGTCGGCACGTACGCGGTGCCCAGCCCGCATCCAACGCTCGGGCTCATGACGCCCGACATCACGAGGCCACTCGGTTCGCCATTCACGAACACCGGATAGCCGTGCCGCGGAATCGCCTTCTCCTCGAAGGTGAAGCCAACGAGCTTACGCGAGACCCCTGCCGCCTTCTGCGCTTCGAGTGCCGCCTTTCCGACGAAATCCCCCTTCTTCATCTTCACGAGCCAGCCGAGTCCGGCCTCGAGCGGGGTGTAGGTGTCGTCGATGTCGTTGCCGTAGAGTGCCATGCCCATCTCCAAGCGAAGCGAATCGCGGCAGCCGAGCCCGGTGGGCGTGATGCGACCGGTGGCCATGAGGGCGGCCCAGAGACGCGCCGAATCCTTCGCGCGGTGGTACAGCTCGAAGCCATCCTCGCCCGTGTAGCCTGTGCGCGAGAGCGTCATCGGGATGCCCGCGACGGTCGTCTCCGTGAACCAGTAGTACTTGATCGCGTTGAGGTCGGCGGGGGTCATGCCGGCGAGGATCTCCTGCGCCTGCGGGCCCTGCACCGCGAGGAGCCCGATATCATCGCTCACGTCCTCTAGGGTGCAATCGAACTTCGCGAGGTAGTGCGAGATGTGCGCGAAATCTTTGTCTTTGTTCGAGCCGTTCACGACCATCATCAGGTGATCGGCGTATCGATACACCAGGCAGTCGTCCACAAAGGTGCCCTGCTCGGTGAGAATCCCGGAGTAGTGCACCTGTCCCACGTGGAGGGCCGCCACGTCGTTGGACGTGACGTAACTAACGAAGTCGATGGCCTGCGGACCCCGCACGAGGAACTCACCCATGTGGCTCACATCGAACACGCCGCAGGCTTTCCGCACCGCATGATGCTCGGCCGTGATGCCGCCAGCGTACTGGATGGGCATCTCGAAGCCGGCGAACGACACCATCTTGGCGCCGGCGGCGACGTGGATGGCGTGAAAAGGGGTGCGATTCAGAGCGGCGGCACTCATCGGTCAGGAACTCGAGGAAAGGGGGCGCATTGAGGACGTGACGCAATATGCCGGAAAGGCAGACCGGGGTCTACTGAGGCAGAATGTGACGGCGTGGAACCTTCGTAGGTACGAAGGTGGTTAAGCCGCTTTGACTCACCGCCGCGCGAGGCAGTCATGAACGCACTCCGAACCCCAGTCGCAGCACTCGTTACCCTGTTCCTGGTGGCCTGTGGTGGGGGGGATGGCGGGACGCCACCAATCACCGTCGCGCGCGTGGGAATCACCGCCCCCACGAGTTCGCCCACGTTTCGGACGCTCGGGCGCACGCTGCAGTTCAGCGCCGCCGCCTTCACGAGCGCGGACGCTGTGGTGGCCGGAACCCCGATCACGTGGTCCTCGAGTGCCCCAACGGTCGCCTCAGTCAGTGGCACCGGATTGGTCACCGCGTTGAGCAATGGCACCGCCGAGATCCGCGCGTCAGCGCCTGCGGGGGTGCAGTCCCCAGCGGTGGTCGTGACCGTCTCGCAGGTCGCGACGGTAGTGCGCGTCACGCCGGGCAGCGTGCTCTTTGGCGCCCTCGGCTCCACTCGGCAACTCAGTGCCGTGACCGCGGATTCGTCAGACGCGGCGCTGCCGACGGCTCCGCTAGTGACGTGGAGTCGCGTTGGACCGGGGAGCTTCGCGAACGTCTCGCCTGCGGGCCTGGTGACCGCGCTGGCCGTCGGCGTCGGCGATACTGCCGTGGCCACGGTCGGCACGCTCTCCGCCAAGGTTCCGATCGTCGTGACGCAGTTGGTCAGGAGCATTCTCGTGGCGAGCACGGGGATCGACACCCTCGCCACCACCGGGCGCAACAAGACCTACGTCGCAACACCGCGCGATTCCAACACGAACACCATCCCGGGCCTCACGATCACCTGGAGCAGCACCGATGCGGCCGTCGCGAGCGTCGGCGCCAGCACCGGTGTCGCCACGGCCGTGGGTGACGGGACCACGGGCATCCGCGCCTCAGTGGGAACGGTCTTCGGGGAGCGGTCCCTGATTGTTCGGCGCTTCGCCTCGACCTTCTCGTTGGCGCCAACCACGATCGCTCTTACCACGGTCGGCGGATCGCAGGCCGTCATTGGTACCGCACGCGACTCGACCGACGCCGTGCTGCCGATCTCGTGGCTCTCCCGGAGCACGAGCATCGCGTCTGTTACCGCGGCGACTGGTGCGACGACCACGGTGACGGCGGTCGGGAACGGGAACACCTTCCTGCTGATGCTCGCGGGGCGACGGACCGACTCCGCCAGCGTCAGCGTCTCGGGACAGCCGACGTCCCCATTGACCGCCGGAGTGCAGGTCGGGGACAACTTCTTCCGAAGCACCCGGAACGCCAGCCAGAACATGGCGGTGGACACTGTCGCAGTGGGTGGGACGGTCACATGGACGTTCTCGGGCTTCAATCTGCACAACATCCAGTCAGTCCTGAATCCGTCGTTCACGAGCAGCGCGTTGCAGACCAGCGGAACCTACGCGGTGACATTTCCGGCTCCCGGCGCGTACGACTACATCTGCCAGGTCCATGGACAAATGACCGGGCGAATCGTTGTGCGATAGACAGGCGTTCAGTTGATAGACAGTGACTGAAAGCTGGCGTTGGGGAAATCTGAAACGTGATGGGGCGCACCGCGTCTATTGAGGCGAGCGTTATAACGTTCAAGTTCGCCCCACCCGGTCCGGGAACGCCTTACCATGCACGTCCTCTCGCTGGTCCTCGGTACGGCGCTGTTCGTGGCGACCCTGTCGATCGTCGCCCTCTGGCGTCGCATGCGCGCGTTCGAGAAGCGGATGGCCGCGCCAATCGCGGGGCGCGAAGCGCTGCGGGTGCGGGTGCCGGCGCCGGCCGCGCACGACGACCCCGACGTGCCGATCGAAGAGCACACCAGCGCCGAGTGGCTGACGCTCCCCGTGCGCGGTTCGCAGGACGCCCTCTGGGATTGGGACGTGGTTGAGGACCGTATGCAGTTCTCGACCCGTTGGCGCGAAATGCTTGGCCTCCGCGCGAAGGAAGTGCTTGCGTCGTCCAACGAGTGGCTCAGCCGAGTGCACCCGGCTGATCTGGTCCAAGTGCAGGCCGATGTCACGGCCCAGACCACCGGCAACAGCGAGCGATTTGCCAGCGAGCACCGCCTGCGGCATGAGAGCGGCCAGTGGCTCACGGTGCAGTGGTCTGGGACCATCGTGCGCGATTCCACAGGGCGCGCGTTGCGTGTGGCCGGCTCGGTCCGCGATCTCACGGCGCAGCGCACCGTGGAAGAGAAGGCGCGCCTCGAAGCCTTTTATGACGGTCTCACCGGACTCCCGAACCGCGCGCTCGCCTTCGACCTGCTGCGTCGTGCCATCACGCGCACACGCCGTCAGGGCGAACGCCGCTTCGCCACGCTCCTGGTCGACCTCGATCGCTTCATCCGCTTCAGCGACGCACTTGGCCACCGCGCGGGCGACGAACTACTTCGTGCCGCCGCGCGTCGACTTGCGACCGCGATTCGCCCAGGCGACGTGATCGCGCGTCTCGGCAACGATGTCTTCCTCCTGATTCTCGACGACGTGCAGGAAGCGAGCGATGCGGAAAGCGTGGCCGACCGCGTGCAACTCGTGCTGCGCGATCCCCTCACGGTGCTCACACACGACATCGTCGTGACGGCCAGCATCGGCATCGCCCTTTTCGACGAGGCGATCGACTCGCCGGCCGATTACGTGCGCAACGCGGAGCTGGCGATGCAGGACGCGAAGGTGCATGGCGGGGCGCGCCACGTGTTCTATCGCGATGCGATGCGCGCCGACGTCCGGCAGCGCGCCTCGCTTGAGCACGACCTGCGCAGCGCCATCGCACACAACGAACTCGTCGTCTGGTATCAGCCCATCTTCTCCTTGAGCGACGAAGTCACGCGCCTGAAGGGATTCGAAGCGCTTGTGCGATGGAACCATCCACAGCGCGGCATCATCGGCCCCAACGAATTCATCCCGATGGCCGAGGAGACGGGGATCATTGTCCCGCTCGGCACCTGGGTGATCGGTGAGGCCTGTCGGCATTTAATGGCGCTCGCTCCGAATGGGCCGAATGCCCCATGGGTCAGCGTGAACATCGCCGCGCGCCAACTCGCCGACGGCGCATTGATTGAGATTGTACAGCGCGCACTGGAGAGCTCAGGGCTCGCGGCGCATCGGCTCCGACTCGAAGTGACGGAGAATGTCATTCTTGAGGACGAGGAGATGGCCCGTACCACGCTGCAGGCGCTACGCGCGAATGGCAGCACGATTCTGATGGATGACTTCGGGACCGGGCACGCCTCGTTGAGCTATCTCCATCGGTTGCCGATCGGCAGCATCAAGATCGATCGCTACTTCGTCGGGCGCATGGACGTGAGTACGGAGTGCCTGGAGATCGTACGGTCCGTGGTCTCGCTCGCCAAGTCGCTCTCAATGGACGTGGTGGCTGAGGGCGTGGAGCAGGAAGCGCAACTGACGCAGCTACGGGCAATGGGATGCCAGCATGTGCAAGGGTTCCTGCTGTCGCGTCCACTGCCAGCCGGCGAGACGCATGCATTGATCAACTCGCGCGGCACCCCACGGAGCACGGCCGCGGTCTGCTAGCCGCCGCGGTGTGCTCGCCGCCGCGGTGTTACCAGTGCGGGAGGAGGGCGTCGCGCAGTCCGGCGGCGTTGTCGTATCGGTCGACGGCTTCCTTCGCCATGCCCTTCTCGAGCACCTTCGCGACCGCTTCGGGAATCTCCGGATTCACGGTGTGCGCCAACGGCGGCATCTCGGTGAAGTGGGCGACCATAAGCCGCGCGCCGAGGTACTCGTAAAACGGCGCGCGTCCCGTGAGGGTCTCGTAGCCGACCATTGAGAGCGCGTAGACGTCTGCCCGCGCATCCGCCGGCTCGTCGCCCGTGAACTGCTCCGGGGCCATGTAGCTCGGCGTGCCGACCGCGAAGCCTTTGTCCGTGAGACGCCCCGCCGCCTGCGGGATGCTCCGGCGCAGTTCCGCCATCGACATGCCCGCAGAGCGGCGAATCACCTCGAGTCGGGCGTGGGCAACGCCGAAGTCCGCGAGGAGGGCGTGTCCCGATTGGAACAGCACATTCGCTGGCTTGAGGTCGCGGTGCACAACGCCGATCGAGTGGGCATGCGCCAGCGCATCGGCAACCTCGTGCACGACGCGAATCCCTTCGCGGACCGGGAGCGGCCCGCGTACCAGGCGCGCCTCGAGCGATTCGCCCGCGATGTAGGGCATCACGTACCAGATGAGATCTGACGTGGACCCCATCCCGATGATCGGCACGATGTGCGGGTGTTGCAGTCGCACGAGGACCGCGATCTCACGCTTGAAGCGCGTCATCTGTACTTCCCCCGCGAGTTCTGGGGGAAGGATCTTGATTACGACCTGCCGCGGAAGATTGGCGTCCGTGGCGAGAAACAGTCGACTTTGTCCACCGGCCGTGAGCTCACGCTCGACGATGTAGTCACCGTCGAGCGCGGCCTGCAGTTTGGCAAAGAAGGCATCGGGCACAGCGAAGAACCTACCGCTATTTCTTCTTCGCCGCTCGGGTCGGGCGGGAGGCGGGCTTTTTCGCGGGCTTCTTCGCGGGCTTCTTCGCGGGCTTCTTGGCGGGCTTCTTGGCGGGCTTCTTGGCCACCTTCCGGGCCGGCTTCCTCGCGACCTTCTTGGCGACCTTCTTGGCGACCTTCTTGACGACCTTCTTCGTCACCTTCTTCGCCACCTTCTTCGCCACCTTCTTCGTCACCTTCTTCGCCACCTTCTTCGCGACCTTCTTCGTCACCTTCT
>CAYUMN010000181.1:0-6357 GCA_964445835.1 uncultured Gemmatimonas sp. | reverse complement strand
GTGAACGAGATGTTCGACGGCGAGCTCCTCGGTGCTGTCGTCACCTGCGACCTCTACCCGCGTTCGCAGTTCGCCGCGAGCAATGTGGGCGAGATCATGTATCTGCAAGTCCCCACCTCGCGTGCGCCCGGCTTTGGACGGGGCACGCGCGAGCGCTGGCGCTATGAGATCCGTGGAACGATCGCGCACGAACTGAAGCACATCGTGTCGTTCGCTGGGCACGTCGTGCGCAATCAGCCGCTCGAGGAATCCTGGCTTGAAGAGGCCACGGCGCGCCACGCGGAGGAGCTGTTCGCGCGCGCGCGGCTCGGATTCTCTCCAACCGGGAACACGGGGTACGGCGGCCTCGATTGCGAGGTTCGCGTCCTGACCGGATCCGCAGACTGTGCCGATGCGCCGCGCACGCTGTTGCCTCACTTCGAGGGACTCTGGGACTTCCTCGAAGACCCGGCGCGACGCTCACCGCTCGGGCCCACGGCGCCAGGGGACGTGTCCTTTTACGGGAGCGGGTGGTCGCTGACGCGCTGGGCCATCGACCACGCGTCGATTGCCGAAGAAGTCTTTCTGCAACAGCTCACCTCGAGCGGACAGTCCGGGCTCAGCAATCTGGAGTCGCGATCCGGCCGGAGCTGGGATGAGCTCCTCGCGCGCTGGTCGCTGGCGTTGCTCGCTGAGGGGCGCGGAAGTCCGGCATCCGATGTCACCCTGCAGTTCCGCTCATGGAATCTCGGGAGCGTCTTCGGCGGATTGTGCGTCAACATCGGCTCCTGCGGCGGCAACACGACCTTACCCCGCTTCACGCGGGCCTATCCGTTGCGCCCGGCGCTACTGAGCGCCCCGGCCTTCACCGTGCAGGTCGCCGAACTCGTGCCGGGCGGATTCGTCGCGCTCGAGCTCGCCCCGGGCGCAATCGGCTCTCGCCGACTCCTGCAACTGCGCGGGGCCGGCGGTGGCGTGCTGCCACCGACGGCCCGGCTCGCCATCCTCCGCATCGAGTAACGACACGGGGCGTTCGGTATTCCGGTCGGTGCCGTGTGTGGTGTTGTGCTAGTTCTCGCGCAACGCGGCCATCGGTGTTTCGCGGAACACATCGCGCCCGGTCAGGATGCCGATGCTCACCGCGAGCAGGGTCATCGCCGCGGCAATGCCCAGTGCCGGCAGTGGGGCCAGCGTGAAGGTGCCTTCAAAGACAAAGGTCACCAGCGCCCATGCGCCCCCCATTGCGAGCACCATCCCCGTCAACGAGCCGAGCAACCCGAGCAACGCATACTCGGCGAAGAGAATCCAGCCGATCTGGGCGCGCGTCGCGCCGAGCGTCTTGAGCAGCACCCCTTCGCGCAGGCGATCCCGGCGGGTGGCGGCCACGGCACTGAACAGCACCGGGATGCCCATCGCGAGTGAGAAGAGGGCGAGGAAGCGCACGGTGAGCGTCACCTTGTCGACAATGCCGGTGATCGTCTTGCGTACGAGCGAGAGATCGATGCTCGACACATTCGGGAACTGACGCACCGCATCACGCTGCAGGCGCGCCACCGACGTGTCGGCGTCCACCGACGCCACGGTCACGAACTGCTTCGGGGCCGCACGGATGGCCGCGGTGGTGAACACCGCAAAGAAGTTCGGCTCGAATCGTCCCCAATCCACTTCGCGGGTGGAGGTGAGAATCGCGCGGACCTTCACGCCCTGCACGTCCCACTGCACGGTGTCGCCGAGGGAGAGCTTGAGTTCGCTTGTGATGTCGCGCTCGAGCGACACCTCGTGGATGCCGGCAGGGAGGGGCTTGGCGCCGAACCACTCGCCACTGAGGATCTTCTCCGTTGCGACCGTCGAATCACGATACGTCGAGCGATACTCGCGGCGCATCGCCCAGTTCCGCGGCGCGATCGCCTTCGCCGCTGCCCACGCCGCGGGATCCATTCCATTCGCGCCATCGAACCGCATGGTGACAATCGGCGTTTCGGAGACGACCGCATAGCCGCCGCGAAGAATCAGGGCGCCGAGCAACGGCTTCTGGTCCTCCTGCACATCGAAGAACACGAGATTGCCGCGCGATGCCGACGCGGTGATGTCGAACGCGCGCAGGAGGTTCGCCTGCACCAGAATGATCGTCGTCACGAGGAACGAACCGAATCCGAGCGCGAGCACGACCGACTGCGTCTGCGAGTTCGGACGATGCAGATTCGCCACGCCTTGCCGGAACACGTACGGCCAGCGCGGCGACACGAGGCGCCGCGTGAGTTGCGTCAGCGCCCAGGCGCTCCCGGCCAAGGCGAGGATGCTGACGCAGACCCCGGCGAAGAAGATCGCGCCCTGTTGGATCGTCTCCGCGCGATCGAGCGCGAGCGCGAGTACGCTCACGACCAGCGCGAGATTCGTCAGGTGCGTGAGCGTATCGCGACGGCGCGACGCATTGAGCGCGACATCGTCGCGGCGGATCGCCTGCAACGGCGAGACGCGGCGCAGTACGAGCAACGGGCGGAGCGCGAAGATCACCGCGACCCAGACGCCGACGCCAAGCCCGAGGAAGATCGCCTTCGGGACCAGCGTGACCGAGACATCGACCGGGAGGAAGTCGCCGAGCACCTTCGGCAGGCCGAACTGAATGCCGACGCCGAGCAACACGCCGACCGCCGCGCCGATAAAGCCCATCGCCGCGGCCTGCACGAGATAGATCGTCATCACCTGCGCGCTCGACGCGCCGAGGCAGCGCAACACCGCCACCGTGTCGATCTTCTTCTGCACAAAAGCATTCACGCCGCTCGCCACGCCGATGCCGCCGAGCAACAGGGCGATCAGGCCGACCACGCCGAGGAAGCGCGCGAGCTGCGCGATGGCATCGGTGAGGTCGATCTCATTCTCCTGCACGGTGCGCACACGGACGTTCGCCGCTTCGAACGTCGGGCGGAGCGGGGCGATCCAGATGGGCGGCCGTGCGTCCTCCGGCAACTTGAGCACTGCTTCGTACTCGGCGCGACTCCCGAGCCCGAGGAGTCCCGTCTCGCCAATGTGCTTGGATGCGATAAAGACGCGCGGCCCGATCGTCGCGGCAATGCCGGGATCCCCGGGGATGTTGGTGATGGTCCCGCCAATCACGAACTGCGCGTAGCCGATCGTCAGCGTGTCACCGATCTGCGCATCGAGCCCAATGAGGATCGAGGGATCGACCATCGCGATCTTCTCGCGCTGGAGGTCGGCCCAACGCCCCTTCGGCTCCGTGAGCACCTCGCCGTAGAACGGGAAGCCATCGCCAACGCCGCGAATCTGCGCGAGCCGTGTGGCACCCGAGGGCTGCGCTGTCGCCATCGAGGCGAAACTCGTCACCTTGGCGCTCGGCACACCGGCGGCGCGCAGGGAGTCGAGCAGGGAATCCACTCCCGGCGAAAAGAACTGCCGCGCCCGGAGATTGATGTCGCCGCCAAGCAGATTGCGCGACTGATCCTTGATGGACGATTGCACGTTCGCCGCGAAGGAGTCGATCGCCACGAGAGCGGCCACGCCGAGGGAGATGCTGCTCATGTACAACATCAACCGACGGCGCGCGGTGCGACTCTCGCGCCAGGCCAGTTGAAAGAGAATGCCGATGCCGGCCTTCACGCCGTCGGCTCCAGTGCGGCGGATGGATCAGCGGGGGTCTCAATCGGCGTGCCCTTCCCCGCGCGATCCTCCACCACCACGCCGTCGCGTAAACGAATCACGCGCTGTGCATGCTCGGCGAGCGTGAGATCGTGCGTGACGATCACGACGGTCGCGCCCGATTCGCGGTTCAGCTCATCGAGCAGCGCGACGATCTTCGCCCCGGTGGTGCCGTCGAGATTGCCGGTGGGTTCGTCGGCGAAGAGGATCTTCGGCTCGTTCGCGAAGGCGCGCGCAATGGCCACGCGTTGCTGCTCGCCACCGGACAGCTGGGTGGGGAAGTGGTCGCGGCGGTCGCCCAATCCCACGCGGCTCAGGAGCGCACTCGCCTTCTCCGCCGCGTCGCGACGTCCCTGCAACTCGAGCGGGACCTGAACGTTCTCCTGCGCGGTCAGCGTCGGGATGAGTTGAAAGGACTGGAAAATGAACCCGACTTTCTCGCCGCGAAGCTTCGCGCGGGCGTCCTCGTCCAGTTGCGTCATGTCGACGCCATCGAGGACGACCGCGCCCCGCGACGGCTGGTCCAGGCCGGCCATGAGGCCGAGGAGCGTCGTCTTGCCGCTCCCGGAGGGGCCGACAATGGCGACGAAGGAGCCAGTGGGGATTTCGAAGGAGACATCGCGGAGCACGGCCAGGTTGGCCGTGCCGCTGCGATATTCCTTGGTCAGAGCGCGGGCTGCGAGCATTGGAGATATTGCGGAATGAGAATTCGTGAACTGCTGGCGCGGAACAAGCGATTGTTACGGAACGTGCGCCCCACGGCGGTCCTGCTGAGCACGCTGGCGCTGGTCGCCGCCTGCGGCGGCTCCGATGGGACGAAGCCCGCCGAGACGGCACCGGTTCCGGGCGGGGGAACGTTGTCCACCACAGACTCCACTGCGGAGTCCACTGCGGAATCGATCACGGAATCAACCACGGTGGCGAGTGTCCCGGCAACGGCGGGGATTCGCGTCGTGCTGGTCGGGACGAGCCTGACGGCCGGACTCGGTCTTGATCCCGATTCGGCGTACCCCGCGGTGCTCCAGCAACTGGCCGATTCCAACGGCATTCGCGCGACCATCGTGAACGCGGGCCTCTCCGGGGAGACCTCGGCTGGGGCGCTCCGGCGGGTGGAGTGGCTCCTACAGGCGCGGACGGACGCGGTGGTGATTGAGACGGGGGCAAACGATGGCCTCCGCGGACTTGACCCCGACAGCACCCGGGCCAACCTCGTGGCGATTATCGGGCGGGTGCGGGCGGCGTATCCCGAGGCGCGGATTCTCTTGGCGCAGATGGAGGCGCCGCCGAACCTTGGACCGCGGTACACGCGCGCTTTTCACGATGTCTTTTTGAACGTTGCGCGGGATGAAGGGGTGACGTTGATCCCGTTTTTCCTTGAAGGGATCGCTGGGGTGGCAGCGCTGAATCAGCCGGACGGGATCCACCCGACGGCAGAGGGGGCGCGCCGCGCCGCCCGGAACATGTGGAAGACCCTCGCGCCGGTGCTTCTCGAAGTGCCCGGGGCGACGGGGCGGTAGCGCGAGCGGTGGCGGGGGCGAGTCGGGGCGCGGTTCGTGCTCGCCGATTCCGCACGGCCCGCCTATTTCGATTGTGAGGCGCCCTCGGTTGACCCGGGGTCCGAGGCGGAGTAAGCTTATAGGCTGTCTTCGTTTACACCCTGTTTCCACCTGCTCCTTTTCGGTCCGATTATGGCATTGCCGGCCACGCAGATCCGCCGCGGAATGGTGATCGTCTTTGAGAACGATCCCTGCCGCATCATCGAGTTCCGCCATCACACGCCGGGCAACCTGCGCGCGATGGTGCAGGCGAAGCTGAAGAATCTCCGTTCGGGGAACAACTTCGAGCATCGCTTCCGTGCCGACGATCAGATTCACAAGGCCGACATGGAAACGCAGGAGCTGCAGTTCCTGTACAAGGGCGGCGACTCCTACCACTTCATGAACACGGACAACTACGAGCAGCTCGAGATGGACGACGAGACGCTCGGCGACAATGCCCAGTGGATGCAGGACAACATGATGGTGCTGGTGGAGTTCTATAACGGGAAGCCGATGTCGGTCCAACTCCCCCAGTTCATGAATCTCACGATCACGGACACGGCGCCGGTGATGAAGACGGCGACGAAGACGGCGAGCACCAAGCCGGCGTTGTTGGAGAACGGGGTGACGATCAATGTGCCGGAGTTCATTGCCTCGGGCGAGCGGGTCCGCGTGAGTCCGAGCACCGGCGAGTACATGGATCGGGCCAAGGACTGATCTTCGGGATGGAGGCGGGAGGATGGAGGATGAAAGTCGCCTCCAACTATCGGGACCCGGGCAGAAGCTGTTGATTCAGAGCGTTGGGCCGTTTATTATTGAGGTTCCCCGGAAGTCGGTGGTCCGGGCTTTTGGTGGCTGTAGCTCAGTCGGTTAGAGCATCGGATTGTGGTTCCGAGGGTCGCGGGTTCGATTCCCGTCAGCCACCCTTTGGACGGCGGATGAAGGCAGAGGGATGGAGGATGAAAATCCGCTCGTTTCTGCTCTCGTAGGTCCGTAGCTCAATTGGTAGAGCACCGGTCTCCAAAACCGGCGGTTGGGGGTTCGATTCCCTCCGGGCCTGTTTCTTAGGATGAAGGCTGAATGATGAAGGATGTTAGGATGTAGGCTGAAGGATGTAGGATGTAGGACCCGCGGCGGTATCGTCTAGGGGACTAGGACACGGCCCTCTCAAGGCTGGAACACGGGT
>CAYUMN010000180.1:0-6397 GCA_964445835.1 uncultured Gemmatimonas sp. | reverse complement strand
ATCCTAGTAGTGGCAGGTGGCGCAGTCGTACGTCGCCTTCTTGCGCGGCATGGCCAGCGTCGCGGAATCCGGCTCGTACCCGGCAGCGCGCATCCCTTCGGCCGGCGAGTAGCCGTTCACGTGGCATTGGACGCACCAGCCCATGTTGAGCGACTGCGCCTGGAAGACCTGAGGCATGTTGTTGACCTGCCCATGACAGGTCTGGCAGGTGACGCCGGCATTCACGTGACGCATATGCGGGAAGTGCACGTACTCCGGGACCTTGTGCACGCGGACCCAGGGGACCGGCTGCCGCTTGTTCCAGTACGCGGAGAGCTTCTGGATTTCCGGTCGGTCGGTCGCCACGAGCGCATGGCAACTCATGCAGGTAGCGACGGCGGGGAGACCCGGATCAGGCGACTGCCCCGCGGCATTGTGACAGAACGCGCAGTTCATCTGCAGCGTGTTCACATGCACCGGATGGGGGAACTTGACCGGCTGTTCTGGGGAGCGACCGATGCCGCCGCCAACGTAGAACGTGTAGCCGGACGCTCCGCTGTACGCCCAGGGGCCAGGCTCGGCCTTTCCGAAGGCCTCCGCGTTGGCCTTCTGGGTGGCGGTTTCGGCGGCGGCGGCGGCCGGTGCGTCCGCGGCCGACTGGGAGCCGGCATAGGCGGACAACATGGTGGCCGCGATAGCGATCGCGACCATCCCCGGGATGAGGACCCACTTGCTACGACCCGTCATGCGCGAATGGCTCGGAGTGAAGGAAACCCGAATGGCCCGCTGGGCTTGTGAACAATTTCACAAGCCCATTTGGGACAGCGAAAAATGGCCCACAGTGGAACATTACCGCAAGTGCGTACCGCTACACGTTTTGCCCTTCAAAAATCGGACGCGTCCAGCCACCGCCGTCAAACGTCTCGGCCCCGCGCCCACCTCGCCCACGTCGCAAACGTCGCCCACGTCATGGGTCCATGACCATCGACAGCCCCCTCCAACTATAGTCACTGCGCCTCAAGTCCGCGCTTGACCCGGTCAATCGTGCGCAGCACCTCAATGCCCATCGCCCGCACCAGGGTGAGTTCCCGACCGTCGGGCCCCGCGCGATTCAGGAGGGAGCGCACCGAGCGCATGATGTGCTCGGGATTCCGCGTGCGGTAGAATGCGATGGCCCGGAGCGCGCGATCGATGTCCGAGAGCGCCCGCTCCCATTCGTCATGCTTTGGAAGCGCGGCCTGGTGCTTGTGACGCGCCACTTCGCGTGTGGCGTCCCCGGCCGCGAGATGCAGTTCGTACGCGGCCACGAGCACCGCCTGCGCCACGTTCAACGAGGCATGTTCGGTCGTCGGGATGCGCACCATCACCTGGGCGCGGTCGATGGCGTCATTGGGAAGGCCGTGGTCCTCCTGCCCGAACAGCAGCGCGACCGTTCCCCCGGTGGCCTTTTCGAGCATCACCGGCGCCAGCTCACGAGGCTCGGTCATGGGCCAGCGATGCGCCCGGCGCTTCGCCCCGAATGCGGCCACATAGACGCAATCGGCCAGCGCCTCGTCGAGGGTCGCGAAGTGGCGGATCTTCTCCACGAGATCCCGCGTCCCGTGCGCGATGCCCTCGATCCGCCACGGGTCGTAGGGCGCCGGCTGCACCAGCCGCAGGTCAGTGAACCCGAAGTTCTTCATCACCCGCACCGTGGCGGCGATGTTCACGGGGTCTTGGGGCTGGTTGAGCACGATGGCGACGCGCTGCAGAACGGACATTCGCGCAAGATAGTCGCATCCCCCTGCCTCGTGGTCGTGCGGGTCTCGCCGCGCGTTTAGCTTTGAGGGATGGAATTCCTCACCGATCTCCTGGCGCAGCTCCGGGACCTCAACGCCTTGGTCGCCACGGCCGGCTATGTCGGCATCACGGCGATCATCTTCATCGAGACGGGGCTGCTCTTCCCCTTCCTGCCGGGCGACTCGCTTCTCGTCACCGCCGGACTCGTGGCGGCCGCGCACGATCCGGTCGTGAACCTCAACGTCTGGACCCTCGGCATCCTCTGCAGCATCGCCGCGATCGGCGGGGACCAGGTGGCGTTCTATATCGGCCGGCGGTCGGGCGAGGCCCTCTTCAAGAAGCAGGACTCGCGATGGTTCAAGCAGGAACATCTGCGTGCCGCGCAGGATTTCTATGAGAAGCACGGCGGGAAGACCATCATTCTCGCGCGCTTCATGCCGTTCGCGCGCACCTTTGCGCCGGTGGTCGCCGGCGCGGCGAAGATGCACTACCCCACCTTCGCGCTGTACAACGTGATCGGCGGCCTGCTCTGGATCTGGTCGATGCTGCTCACGGGCTACTACGTGGTGAAGATGATCCCCGGCCTGGATCTCCACGTCGAGAAGCTGATCATCGGCATCATCGTCCTCTCGGTCACTCCGGGCATCTACGGCTGGTGGAAAAGCCGCCGTGCCCGGCCTGTTGCTTCCTAACTTCCCGTTTTCTCAGGAGTCCTTCCGATGGCCCACACGCTTCCTGCCCTTGCCTACGCCCACAACGCGCTCGAGCCGCACATCGACGCGCAGACGATGGAGATCCATCACGGCAAGCATCACCAGGCCTACGTCACCAACCTGAACGCGGCCATCGAGAAGGCCCCAGAGCTCGCGAGCTGGGATCTCGAGACGCTCTGCCGCGACATCGCAAAGGTGCCGGAGTCGGTCCGCGCGGCGGTGCGCAATAATGGCGGCGGTCACTGGAACCACTCGCTCTTCTGGGCGACGATGGCGCCGAATGCCGGCGGCGAACCCACCGGTGAACTCAGCGCCGCCATCGGGAAGGCGTTCGGTGACTTCTCCAAGTTCCGTGATGCGTACAAGGCCGCGGCCGTGGGCCGCTTCGGTTCCGGATGGGCCTGGCTCGTCGCGGCGCAGGACGGCACGGTGACCATCGAGTCCTCGCCGAACCAGGACAACCCGCTCATGGAAGGCAGGCATGCCCTCCTCGGCCTCGACGTCTGGGAGCACGCGTATTACCTCAAGTATCAGAACCGCCGTCCGGACTATATCGGCGCGTGGTGGAATGTCGTGAACTGGGGCGCCGTCTCGGCGCGCTACACGGCCCGCTAAGTCGCGTCCGTGAGGAAAGAGAAGGCCCCGTCGACGAAGTCGACGGGGCCTTCGTCACACCGCGCATCGTTCAATGCGGCGCCTTGCCCTGCTGTGCGCGCTGCCGTCGACGTCCAGCCACGAGATCATCGATCCCGTGATCATCCGGACCACTGATGTCATCGGGCGTCCCGCGTGCGGCGATCATCCCGAGCAGCGGCGGCGTGACGAAGGTCGTCACGACGACCATCAGCATGACTGCGCCGAATCGCTCGTTCGTGAGCACGCCGGCCGCGAGGCCGAGCTGCGCGAAGATGAGTCCCACCTCACCGCGCGGCACGAGCGCGACACCGACCAGCAACTTGTTGCCCTTGAACCACCAGGGCGCGAAGCCGGCCATCACCTTGCCCGCCACGCCGACCGCGATCAGCAGGCTCCCGACGATCAGCGCCTCACGGGTCAGCAACGCCGCGACGTCGACCGAGGCGCCGACGGACGCAAAGAAGATCGGCACGAAGAAGAACCCGAGTTGCGTCGCGCTGCTCTCGATCTCGTGCCGCTGCGGCGTCGGATGCAGAATGAGTCCGGCTGCAAAGGCACCGATGATCATCGCTGAACCGAGCTGTGTGGCGAGCCAGGCGAGCCCGAGCGCGAAGCCGAGCGCGATGATTCCGAGCGCCCCCGTCACACGGATGCGTTCCACAAGTTGGAACAGCGGCGGAATGGCCGCGCTCCCCAAGGCGATCGCCACCACGACGAACCCGACGGCACTCAGTGCCGTCAGTCCAACGCCGCCCAACGTGAGTGCGGCGCCCGCCACCATACTCGAAACGACCGAGAGAATGATCAGGCCGACCACGTCATCGAACACGGCCGCACCAATGACGACCTGGCCCTCGGGCGTCCTGAGTTGCCCGAGATCCGAGAGCACACGTGCCGAGATCCCGATGGAGGTCGCCGTGAGCGACGCCCCGATCACGAGACCCGGCAGAGTATCGATGCCCATCAGCCGCGCGACCGCGATCCCCCCCGCGAAGGGCAATACGACGCCCACGGTCCCCGCGAAGAGCGCCGTTGACCCGACCTTGGCGAGCGACCGGAGGTCGGTGTGCAATCCGATCTGAAAGAGCAGGATCAGCACGCCGAGCTCGCTCATGGCGTGCAGCACGGGATCCGTGGGGTCGAAGAGCTTGAGCGCGCTGCCGCCGAGCAGGACCCCGGCAATAAGCTCGCCGAGCACGGCCGGCTGGCCGATGCGCTGCGCGAGTTCGCCGAAGAGCTTCGTCGCGGCGATGACTCCCACCAGGACGAGTAGCAGCGCGGTGAATCCGCCCGCCTCACCAGCGGCGAGGGACATCGGAACCGGAGGAATCACAGTCGGGCGGGCCGAGAGCAGCGCTAGCGCGCTGCTTCACCCTCGAGATAGGTGTAGCCCTCGAGCCCCGCCACGTACTCCGCAATGAACATGTTTCCCTCCTCCCGCGAGAGCCCGCTTGCGCCCTGCACCTTCCGACGGAAGGTCGCGAGCAGATCCGACGCCCGGAACTGGACGTAGTTGAGCACCTCGGTCACCGTATCGCCATGCACGAGATGTGTCACCTCGTACGCATCGCCATGCAGCCGGATGTGCACCGCGTTGGTGTCGCCGAACAGGTTGTGCAGATCGCCGAGGATCTCCTGATAGGCTCCCGTCAGGAAAATGCCGAGGATGTATGCCTCACCGTCCTTGAACACGTGCAACGGGAGCGACGGCTCGCCGTCACGCCCGCCGATGAATCGGTCGATCTTGCCATCGGAATCGCAGGTCACGTCCTGAATCGTGCCCTGACGCGTCGGCTCCTCATCGAGGCGGTGGATCGGCATGATCGGGAAGAGCTGATCGATCGCCCAATTGTCCGGCAACGACTGGAACAGCGAGAAGTTCGCGAAGTAGCGATCCGTGAGCGCGGCATCAAGGTCGGTGACGATGTCCTCGAAGTGATCGCGCTTCCCTGCCGCGAGCTTGGACACCGCATTCAGCGTGCAGAGGTACAACTGCTCGGCCATCGCGCGCTCGCGGAGGGAGAGCACCCCCGAGCTGAAGAGCTGTTGCGCCTTTTCCTTATCGAAGACGGCATCGTGATAGATCTCGCGGATGCGGCGCATGGAGACGTTCTTGCGCGACACCGTCTTGAGGTCGTCCGCCATCTCGTGCACAAGGGCATGACTGTCTTCGTTCACGACTGGGGCCACCGGCTCGTGCGCCGTCTCGACGTCAATGACGGTCAACAGCAGCAACGCGTGATGCGCCGTGAGCGCACGCCCCGACTCCGAGATGATATGTGGATGCGGCAGCTCCAACTCACGGCAGGTCTCGGCCAGCGTGTACACGATGTCGTTCGCGTACTCCTGCGCGGAGTAGTTCATCGAGGCCTGCGAGGTGCTCTGCGTGCCGTCGTAGTCCACGCCGAGCCCGCCACCGACGTCCACGTAGGCGATGTCGAGACCGAGGCGACGCAACTCGACGTAGAAACGGCTGACTTCCTGCAGTCCGCGCTTGATGAAGCGAATATCGGTGATCTGCGATCCGAGATGGAAATGGATCAGTTTGAGCCAGTGCGACTTCTCGGTCGCCTTCAGGCGCTCGATGACCTGCATGAGTTGCGCGGAGTTGAGCCCGAACTTCGACTTCTCGCCGCCCGACTGTGCCCAGCGCCCCGAGCCTTCGCTCGACAGCTTGATGCGCACGCCGATGGTGGGCTCAATGCCCATGTCGGCCGCAACGGCCAGCAGAACCTCGAGCTCGGAGACCTGCTCGATGACGAGAATGACCGTGTGGCCGAGGCGCTGTCCCATCAGGGCGAGGCGCATGAACTCCTCGTCCTTGTAGCCATTGCAGATGATCAGGTGGTCCGTGCGATCGCTCATCGCGAGCACCGCCTGTAGCTCCGGCTTGGAGCCGCACTCGAGCCCAACGCCGGTGGCCTGACCGAACTCGACGATTTCCTCCACCACATGGCGCTGCTGATTGACCTTGATCGGATACACGGTCGTGTACTGCCCCTCGTACTGGAACTCCGCAATCGCGCTCGCGAACCGCGCGTGCAGCATCTCGATGCGCGCCTTGAGGATCTCCGAGAAACGGAGCAACACGGGAAGGCCCACGCCCTGTGCCTCGAGATCGTGGGCGAGCTCAAAGAGATCGAGCGTCCGCTCCGGCTGATCCTTGTCCGGGCGCACGACCACGCGCCCCTTTTCGTTGATGTCGAAGAAACCATCCCCCCAGCCCTCGATGTTATACAGGGCCTTGGCGCGCTCGACCGACCAGGGCGCGCCAAGGCCCTGTATAACAT
>CAYUMN010000179.1:0-6415 GCA_964445835.1 uncultured Gemmatimonas sp. | reverse complement strand
ACATCGGCAACCCGTTCTCGTGCACGCTCGACTCGCTGAGCACCAACGTGATTGATGGCACGATGGTGAAGCTCTCCGGCTGGTACGACAACGAGTGGGGCTACTCCTCGCGCTGCATCGACCTGATGTTGCTGGTCGGCAAGAGCCTCTGAGCCACCGGACGATACTGAGACACTGATGACCACGCGTACGATCAACGATCTCAAGCCGACGGATCTCGCCGGCAAGCGCGCGCTCGTGCGCGTGGACTTCAACGTGCCGTTGAACGACGACGGTACCATCGGCGATGACACGCGCATCCGCGCGGCGATCCCGACCATCCAACGCCTGACGAAAGCCGGCGCGCGCGTGGTGCTCTGCTCGCACCTCGGGCGTCCCAAGGGGAAGCCAGACGCGAAGTATTCGCTGGCCCCCGTCGCACCGGTGCTCGCCGCGCTGTTGAACGCGCCCGTCACCTTCGTGCCGCACACGGTGGGCGCGGCGGCCGAAGCCGCCACCAAGGCGCTGGCGAATGGCGACGTCTGCCTGTTGGAGAACACGCGCTTTGAGGCCGGCGAGGAGAAGAACGATGCCGCGCTCTCCAAGGCCTTCGCGGCGCTCGGCGATCTGTATGTGAACGATGCGTTCGGGGCCGCCCATCGCGCGCACGCGAGCACCGAGGGGGTGACGAAGCATCTCAAGCCGGCGGTCGCTGGCCTGCTGATGCACAAAGAACTCGAGTATCTCGGCGGCGCGCTCGAGAAGCCGAAGCGTCCCTTCATTGCGATTCTCGGTGGTTCGAAGATCTCCGGGAAGATCGATGTCATCGAAGCGCTCTTACCCAAGGTCGACGGCATCTTGATCGGCGGCGCGATGGCCTGCACCTTCTACAAGGCAATGGACTTCGAAACGGGGAAGTCACTCGTCGAGCCCGATCGCGTGGAGATGGCGGCGGATCTGATGGAGCGCGCCGGGTATCGTCTCACGCTCCCGCACGACGCGATGGTCGCGCCCGCGATCGCCGAGGGGAACAAGGCGCACGTGGTGAAGCGCGACGCGATTCCGCCTGATGAAGCGATGCTCGACATCGGTCCCGACTCGGCCGTGAGTTACGCGCGCGCGATCGCGGCAGCGAAGACGATTATCTGGAACGGACCCATGGGCGTGTTCGAAACGCCGCCCTTCGATCACGGCACGAATGCCGTGGCTCTGGCCATGGTCGAGGCGACGAAGAAAGGCGCGACGACCATTGTGGGAGGTGGGGACTCCGCGGCGGCGGTCGAGGCAGCTGGGCTCTCGAGTGCGATGTCGCACGTCAGCACGGGCGGCGGCGCCTCGCTCGAGTTTCTCGAAGGGAAGGTGCTCCCCGGGGTGGCGGCGCTCGATACGGTCTGAACGGCTCGCACCTCAGAGGCACAGCGGGCACCGAGATTCTCGGCGCGCCAGGGGTTCTCGGGCGCGCCGCTGTCGTTCGGACCCTGTAGATTCCGCAGTCGGACGTGCGCGCGGCGAATGGCTCTGCCGTTCTCTGTGCTCTCTGTGCCTCTGTGGTAAATGCCGTTCACTCGAGCCCGCACCAGATCATGAAGTCGCTCGTATTCGCCGCCAACTGGAAGATGAACCAGGCCCCTGCCGACGCAGAGGCCTTCATGCGCACCTTCATCACGCAGCACGCGCGTCAGCAGGACCGCCGCGTGCTCATCTTCCCCCCAGCCGTCTCGATGCACGTGGTCGTCGCCGCAGCGGAACGGCGTTCCGATCTCGGCGTCGGCGTGCAGAACATCCACTGGGAGGACAAGGGCGCCTTCACCGGCGAGACGTCGGCGTCGCTCGCCCGCGCCGCCGGCGCCCGGTACGCGCTGGTGGGCCATTCGGAGCGACGGCATGTGTTTGGCGAGACCGACGAGGACACGGGCAAAAAGGTCGCTGCCGCGGTGAAGGCGGGCATCATCCCGTTGCTCTGTGTTGGCGAGACCATCAGCGAGCGTGAGGCGGGTTCGACGCTCACCGTGGTGGTGCGTCAACTGCGCGCGGCGGTGGCCGACGTCGATCCGGCCACCATTGCCACCTTCATGATCGCGTACGAGCCGGTGTGGGCCATCGGCACAGGAAAGACCGCGACGCCGGCGGATGCCGCTGAGGTCCACTCGGCGATCCGCCAGGAGCTCGTTCGCCACACCGGCGAGCGAGCGGGCGCGGTTCCGATCCTCTACGGGGGCAGCGTGAACCGCACGAACGTCGAGAGCCTGGTCGCGGTGGAAGATGTCGATGGTGTGCTCGTCGGCGGGGCGAGCCTCGACGCCGAGCAGTGGCTGACAATCTGCCGCAGCTCCACGGGGCAGTAGCTCGCCCAGAATGCGCAGTTGACCGCAGGGGCTAACTCCGGTATTCTTCAAGGCTTAACTCGTCTGACACTCCCTCGGGATCTGCCGTGTATACGTTCCTCCTCGTTCTTCTCATCATCGACGCGCTCGTGCTCGGCGCCGCCGTTCTCCTTCAGGCCGGGAAGGGCGGTGGTCTTGCCGCCAGCTTCGGGGGCACGTCCTCGTCGTCTGCTTCCCTCCTCGGCACCCGGCAGGCTGGCAACATCCTGACCAAGACGAGCTGGTGGGCGGGCGGTCTCTTCATCGGACTTGCCTTCGTACTGCAGATCATGTCGAGCCGTTCGCGTGTCCCGACCTCGATCCTCGACCAAGCCCTGACGCCGGCCGCGCAGACTGCGCCGGCTGCCGGGCCGGCGCCCGAGTCCGAGGTGCAGTCCGCGGTGCCGCTCCAGAGCGTCCCGACCTCCCCGATCGTCCCTACGACTCCGCCGCCGCAACCGTGAACCTCCCGCACTCGCACGACGAACCTGGGTTCCTCCTCCTGGAGGACGGGACCCTTTTTCTTGGGCGGTTACACGCCCCTCTCCCGGAAGCCGCCGTCGCCGAGGTCGTGTTTACGACTGGCATGAGTGGGTACCAAGAGACTTTCACCGATCCCTCGTTCCGCGCGCAGATCGTCGTCATGACGGCGCCGATGATCGGCAACTATGGCGTGAACGCGGAGGACCCAGAATCCGAGAGACCGCAGATTGCCGGCGTCATCGTGCGCGAGCTCTCGGAGCGGTATTCGAATTGGCGCGCCGAGCAGGGGCTGGGACCGTGGCTCGCCGCGGCGCAGGTGCCGATTCTTTCTGAGGTCGATACGCGTCGCCTCACGCGCCACCTGCGCACGATGGGTGTGATGCGCGGGTTGATTGGCGCGGGGGTTGAGCCGACGGCCGCCCACAAAGCTGAGCTGGGCGCGTGCCCGTCGATGGCGGGCCTCGATCTCGCCTCGCGCGTCTCCACCAAGAAGACGTACGTCTGGGGCACGCCGTCCGCGTCGCACCACATTGTCGCCTACGATTACGGCATCAAGCGCAACATCCTCCGAATGTTCGAGGAGCGCGATTGCCGTGTCACCGTCGTGCCCTCCACGATGCCGGCAACGGACGTGCTCGCGCTGCAGCCGGACGGCGTCTTCCTCTCGAATGGCCCCGGGGATCCGGAGGCCGTGACGTACGCGCCGGCGGCCATCAAGGAGATCGTGAACGCGGGGGTGCCGGTGTTCGGCATCTGCCTCGGACATCAGCTCCTTGGCATCACCTTCGGCGGGCACACGATCAAGCTCCCCTACGGCCACCGCGGTGGGAATCACCCCGTGCAGGACCTCGCCACGGGGGAGGTGCTCATCACGAGCCAGAACCACGGATTCGCGGTGCAGGGGTCAAAGGACGGTATTCCCGGGGCCCCCGAGCTGGCGGTGACGCACCTGAATCTCAACGATGGCACCGTCGAGGGCCTCCGCCACCGCGAAAAGCCGGTGTTCGGAGTCCAGTACCATCCCGAGGCTGCCCCCGGGCCGCACGATGCCGTTCCACATTTCGATGAGTTCATTGGGGCGATGACCGCGGCCCGCTGAGCCAGCGAAGACCTTTCGCCACCCCCGTTACCGCCGCTTGACACAAACGCGGTAACGTCATAAGATTTCTGCACTTACGCCCCTCGGGCGGACTCCAGAACCCCTCGCATGTCGATGACCAAAGCCGATCTCGTGGAGCGTGTCACGGAGGCCATCTCTCAGACTTCTGGGCCGATGATCTCCAAGAAGGACTGCGCTCGCGTGGTGGACACCTTCCTTGACGCGATCAAGGATGCGCTCAAGGAGCAGAAGAACATCGAGGTCCGCGGCTTCGGGACGTTCAAGATCCGCAACCGCAAGACCCGAATGGCGCGGAATCCGCGCACGGGCGCCCCGGTGGAGGTCTCCGCGCGACCGGTGCCGGTCTTCAAGCCCAGCAAGGAGTTACGGGCCTTGGTGTCCGACCTGGAGATGGTTGAGGACGAGGCGGATTGAACGCGCTCGTGCCCGCGAATTGAAACGGCGGCGGTGCCTCACGAGGCATCGCCGCTGTGGTATTCTTCCCGTATGACCCCGCTGACCCACCGCGTGCTCCTCTTCGCCTCATGGTCCGACGCCCTCGGCCCGCAGGTCGATGTCGAGCTTCCGGCAGGCGCCCGCGTGGCCGACCTCTTGACGGCACTCACGGCGCGGACCGGTGGCAAGTTGCTCCCGCGCCCGGTTGTGGCAGTGAACCAGCGCTATGCGCGCCCAGATACCGTGCTGAGCCCCGCCGATGAGATCGCAATCATTCCACCCGTGGCAGGGGGCTGACCGTGCGGACCGCGCTGGTAGATCACCCGCTCGACCCGACGGGACTGCTCGCCGAGGTCGCCGACGTGGGGAGTGGGGCAAGCACGGTGTTCGTGGGGACGGTGCGTCGCACGAATCAGGGGCGCGCCGTGACCGGGATCGACTACTCCGCCTACGCCCCAATGGCGGAGCGAGAGCTGGCGCTGATTGCGCAGGAAGCCGCCGAGCAGTTTGGGACCGCGCACATCGTGATCGAACATCGCCTCGGCACGTTGGTGCTGGGCGAGGCGAGCATTATCATCGCGGTGTCGCACGAACGACGCGCGGCGGCGATGGATGCGCAGCGGTACCTGATTGAGGAGATCAAGACGCGCGTCCCCGTGTGGAAGCGCGAGCATTACGCGGACGGCGAGCGCGCGTGGGTCGACAATCTCGGCGGTGCTACCGGCGCCACCGGTGCCCCCGGTGCCGCCACCGATGCCGCCCCAAGTTCCGCCCCCGACCTGGCGGAGGTGTCATGAGCACGCCCGCGCGCACATACGCACCAGCGCTCCGGGATCAGTTCGGGCGGTCGATCGAATACCTGCGCATCTCGGTCACCGATCGCTGCAACTTCCGGTGCGTCTACTGCATGCCCGAGCAGGGACTCGACTGGTTGCCGAAGCAGGACATTCTCTCGTACGAGGAGATCGCCGAGGTGGTGCGACAACTCGCGCCGCTAGGGCTGCGACGGCTCCGCATCACGGGCGGCGAACCGACCATTCGCCCGGATCTCGTGCGGCTGATCGCGATGCTCAGGGCCGTGGACGGGATTGAGGACATCGCGCTGTCCACGAATGGCGTGAAGCTCCCGACCATGGCCGCGGCACTCAAGGCGGCCGGGCTCGACCGCGTGAATATGTCCGTGGACTCGTTGCGGCCGGAGCGCATCGTCTCGATCGCCCGTCGCGACCTCCGCTTTGATCCGCTCGGCGCACTCCGTGCCGCGCTCGACGCCGGACTCGACCCGGTCAAGCTGAACGTGGTGCTGATGCGCGGCGTGAACGATGACGAAATCGAGGAGTTCGCGCGCCTGACGTTGGACCACGCGGTCCATGTGCGGTTCATTGAGCTGATGCCGGTCGGGGAGATGGCACATCTCACCGATGCGCACATCATGCCGAGCGACGAGGTGTTGCGGCGGGTCGCGGGAATCGGGGCTCTGACCCCGGCCGATGGCCCCGCGCGAGGGAATGGTCCGGCGACGTACTACCGGCTCGCTGGCGCGCCGGGGACGGTCGGGGTGATCACCCCCATGACTCACACGTACTGCGGGAGCTGCAATCGCGTGCGTCTCACGGCCGACGGGCGCTTGCGGACCTGCCTCTATGGCGATCACGAGGTGAATCTGCGCGAGCCGCTGCGCGCTGGGTCCGAACTCGGTCCGCTCTTCGTCAAGGCATTGTCCGAGAAACCGAAGGAGCACGACCTATTGCAACTCAAGGTTGGCGGGTTGCGGGCGCTTTCGCAGGTTGGAGGCTGAAGGCTGAAGGCTGAAGGATGGAGGCTGAAGGATGAACGGCTACTGCGCCTCCATCCTCCCGCCTTCATCCGCCTTTCATCCGCTCTGCATTTCGGCACCGCCTGTCGCTATTTTTCACAGGGTAAGTCCCACTCCTCAACTGAGTCCCCCCATGGTGAACAAAATCACGGTCGTCGGCGCCGGCAATGTCGGCGCAACCGCGGCCCAGCGTATCGCAGAGAAGGAACTGGCGCGCAC
>CAYUMN010000178.1:0-6430 GCA_964445835.1 uncultured Gemmatimonas sp. | reverse complement strand
CATCAGCTGCGTGCTCAACTGGACCGTGAGGTTCCCCCCGCGCGGCATCGCGTCGCGCGCGTTGAGAACGAGACCCAGCAGCACCTGCTCCAGTTGCGTCCGATCAATCACCGCCTGCACGTCGCGCTCCGGCACGTCGAGCTGCCACTCGATCGTGGTCGGCAGAACGCGATGCGCCACGACCGAGAAGGCGCGGAGCACCTCTCGGAGATCGAAGGTCGCGCGTTCGCTCACGCGCTGCGGACTCAGGTCAAGCAGCCGGTTGATGAGGTCCGTCCCACGCCCGGACACCCGGAGAATATCCTCCACATCCTCGCGACGCGGGTCGGTCGGATCGAGATCATCGCGGAGCAACGACGCGAACCCGATAATCGCCGCCAGCGTGTTGCTGAACTCGTGGGCCAACCCGCCCGTGAGCTGACCGAGCGCTTCGCGCCGTTGCGAGAGACGAAGCTGCGCCTCGCGCGCACGCAACGCCTCGGCGGCATCGCGCAGCTCGGTCGTGTCCTCAATCGTCGCGAGAAAACTGTGCCGCCCTTCGTCCGCAAAGCGTGCCTGCGCCACCGTCACCCGGACGCGACGCGGCACACCATCCGGGTGCGTCAACGGGAGTTCCGCGGTCGCCATTCGTCGTCCCCCCGACCACACGTCCTGCAACGTCGTCGCGTCCTTTGCCTCCGCACGCAGCAGCTCGAGGAGCAGTTCCCCCTCAAACACCTTCGGCGCGAGCCCGGTCAGCTCGCTGAACGCCGCGTTCGCTACCCGCACACGCCCCTCGGCATCGAGGAGGGCGAGCGGCAACGCCGCGCGGAGCACACTGACCTGCCACTCCATGCCCGGTCCATCGGACGCGCCGAGCAGCCCGAGGCTCCGCTCATGCTGCATCGCCAGCAGGACCGACCACTGCCGCACGGCCTCGCGTTCGCGCTCGCCCCACGGCAGGCCGCTCGTGCGCCCCGCCAGAATCGCGGCAACCGGAATGCCGCGCACCAGCACGGGGACGGCGGCGACCGAGCGCCAGCCGAAGGCCTCCACGTCACGAAGGCCCTCGGGCACCCCTAAGGCATCGTCGAAGATCATCGGCAGCGGCGTGAGCGTCGCGCGGTCCGCCAACGTCTCGTGCTCACGCACGAGATCGGTCGGCGGGGAGCAGTGCACGGCGCCATTCCATTCGAGCCCATCTGCCGTGCGCACCACCACAAGCGCCGCGTCGGCGCGGAGGAGGAGTTGCGCATGTCGCGCGAGCTGCTCGAACACCGAGCCTTCAGCACCGCCATAGAGGCGCCGAAACTCCTGCAGGGCCTCGGCGCGCGCCGGATCGCGACGGGCCACGGCCCGTGCCGCGGCCCGCTCATTCGCCTCCAACAGTTCCTGCACGGTCCGCTCGCTCATCGCATCCGGCTCTGGGGGTTCACTCGCTCCCGTGAGCATATCGCGCTGGGCGCCAAGGCGCTACGGCCACCGTGACACGCCAAAACGGCCGTTAAGCGCACACCCGGCACGCCGATACTCGGAGCACGGCACCCTCGCCCCCGACACGGCGCCGACGAGTCCTCCCCCCTCGCTTACCAGGCACATGCGACATTCGGCACGAATAGATTGGGACGGCACGCCGACGGCGGCGCCATCGCCCGATATCGTCTGGATGGTCGAGCCCAATGGACTCGTACGCTTCGCGAACCGCCCCATCCAATTGGAGCGCGAGGCCGCGACCATCAAGGCCGGTGTTCCGCTGCTGCGTTGCCTCCCGCCGCCGGTCCGCGCCTCGTGGGACGCGGCGATCTCCCGGCTACGTGCTGGCGAGACCTCCGCGCACGTCCGGCTCGGCAGCGAGCCCACGGATCCCGTGCTGGTCGTGCGGGCCCTCGACCCCAGCGGCGACCCCGATCGCGGCCTCGTCGCCATCGGGAGCGACGCCCGCTACGCACAGGACGCGACGCCACCCGAAGCGACGCCACAGGAAGCGACGGCACCCGAGGACCGCTGCGAGACGGTGGCCGAGATCACTCGCAGCGTGGTCTACGAGCGCGAGCTCGCCCGCGACGAAGCGCGGGTCACCGGGTCCATGCGCGCGCTCCTCGGCTACGACCCGGCCGAAGCGAAGGCCGGTGGACTCACCTGGTGGCTCTCACTCGTGCATCCCGAGGATCGCGGCATCGTCGAATCCCGCTTCGCCGACCACCGGGAAGATCGCGGCGTGACCTGGTCCGTGGAGTACCGCGTGCGTCGCGCCGATGCCAGCTGGGCCGTCGTGCACGATCGCGGCCGCTCGGTCCCCACCACCTTCGCGCGCTCCGCACATATCCTCGGCGTCCTCTCCGATGTCACCGACACGCGCGCCCTTCGCGACGAAGTGCAGCGCTCGAAGCGCTTGGAGATCGTCGCGCGCCTCGCGGCCGGTGTCGCGCACGACTACAACAACGTGCTCTCGGCCATCAATGGCTTCACCTCGGTGTTGATCGATAGCCTCGAGGGCCAACACGAGCATGTGGCGGATCTCCGGCAAATCGAGACGCTCGTGGTGCGCGGCGCCTCGCTCTCGAACAATCTCCTGGGACTGGCCAAGCCCCGCGGGAACTCGAGGGCGCGTCTCATCAATGTCGCGGACGAAGTGCGTCGGATCGCCCCGACCGTCCGCATCCTCCTCGGCGCGCGCATCGAGTGCAGCTTCGAGACTCCGCCTGCCGACCGTACCATCTACATCGATCCAGGCTCGCTCGATCAGGTCCTGTTGAACCTTGCCGCGAACGCGCGCGATGCCATGGCGGAGGGAGGAACGCTCTGCATTCGCACCAGGATCGACGACGACGGAGCAAAGCCGCGCGTGCGCGTCGAGGTCGAGGACACCGGTTGCGGCATTCCCCCGCAGGTCCTCTCGTCAATCTTCCAGCCCTACTTCACCACAAAGGGAGAACGGCGCGGGACTGGACTCGGGCTCTGGCTGGTCCGCGAGATCGTGCAGAGCGCGGGCGGGTCGATCCGCGTCGACTCCACACCGCAGGTCGGCACCGTGGTGGTGCTGGAGTTCCCCGCCGTCGACGAACCGCCATCGGGAGAGCCGCTGCCACTCCCGCGGGCGGCGCATCTCGAGAAAGGACTGACCCTGCTGTTCATTGAGGATGAAGAGACCGTGCGGACGGTCACGCAGCGCATTCTCGAGCGCCACGGATTCCGCGTGTTCTCGGCCGAGTCTGGAAGCCTAGGCCTCGAGCTTCTGGAGCGGCATCGCCACGAGATTGACGCCATCATCACGGACCTGCAGATGCCCGGCATCGCCGGCCCCGCGCTCGTGCGCCGTCTTCGTGAGACCGCGCCGGAGATCGGCTGCATCGTGATGTCCGGACTCGCGGACCGCCTCACCGACCTCACGCCAAGTGCCGGGGAACTTGAGCTACTGGGGAAACCCTGCGAACCGGCGATCCTCGTGCGCAGTGCCGCGATGCTCGCCCGTGCGACGGCGGAACGTCGGAGTGCCGCGGCGCGTGCCGTGACGCACGCGATCACGCGCGCCGCGTCTTAGCGCCGCTGCGGATAGCGGGCCAGCAACGCTCGCTCCTCAGCCTGAATGTGCGACCACGGGATCAGGCGCTCATCGAACCGCACCGCAGCTCCCGTCGTGGTCAGCCGGAGCACCACCCCCGAGACCACGGTCTCCGGGGCATGCTTGAACAGCACGGTCCCTTGAATCCGCTCGTCCGGACGCAGTTGCTCGCGCACGGCCAGCGGCGCGACGAGTGTCAGTCCGGTCTCGGACACATCCTCAATCATACACACGACGCCAGGCGCGTGAAACACGGGGCGATCGCTGAGCGGATACGTGATCCGAAAGTGGGAACGTCGTTGGGCCGCAGGGTCCATGGCGGAAAGTACCACGTCGAAGCCCGAGCGGTGAGGGCCGAGTGCGGCGGAGCGGCGTATACTTGAGGGGTCGAGGCACCCCGACTTGGCGCCTCGCACCCTCCACCTCCTCGGAGCTTCACCATGCTCGCCAGACTTCGCGTTCTCCTGCTCGGGCTCGTGCCCGCGCTCGTTCTCGCCACTCCAGTTGTTGCCACTCCAGTGGCCGCTCAGACGGGCGAAGCCCTGATCCGAGAAGTCGGTGGCACGCCACGCGAGACCAATCCGTCGTTCCCCGCACCGCATGACCTGATCTACAAAGCGGCGTGGCCCGTCACCGAGGGTCCGACCGATCCCAAGCAGCGCGTGCAGGGATTCGGCGCCCCGGCGAGCTTTTTTCGCCTGATGGAGGTGAACGGTGTCCCGCGCTCGAATGTGAAGCTCGCCATCATCGTGAGCGGCACGGCGACCCAGTCGTTGCTCAACAATGCGACCTACAGGGCACGCACTGGCGCGGACAACGCCAGCATCGCGTTGCTCACCGCGCTGCACGAGGCTGGCGTCCAGATCATCGTCTGCGGCCACGCGCTGATCAGCCGCAACGTCCCGCGCGATCAGCTGCTGCCCTTTGTCACGGTCGCGACCACGGCGACCAGCGCCCGCGCGGTGCTGCACGCGCAGGGCTACGACATCATGGATCCGTAGTCAGCAGGCGCGCGTCACCGCGGCTTGCCAATGGCTGACCAATCCCGAGGCTCGTCGGTCACGGGCCCGAGGATGCGCTTGGCGATGACCACGAACGCCAGCAGCACCAGCACCCCGATCCCCTGCCCGACCGCCGGCTCCATGCCGAGCGTCGAGATAAAAATCCAACCCACCACGCCCCAGACCATCGGGCCCATGATGGCGCTGAAGCGCCCGACCATTCCGTACAGTCCGTAGAACTCACCGATCCGGTCGGGGGGCGTGAGCCGAAGCATCAGCGGACGGTCGGCGCTCCAAATACCACCCAGCGCCACACCCGCCATCGACGCAACTACGAACAGCGACTGCCACGGGAGACGGAAAAGCCCCACCGCCGCGGCCAGCGTAAAGGTCGCCACCCACAGCCACAGCACGCGGTCCAAGGTCCGCTTCGGGCCGACCTTGTCCACCATCCAACCCCAGATGAATCCGCCGATCACGGCGAAAGAAATGGCGGAGAGCATGATGAGTTTCGCCTTCCCCTCGCCCTCCGCGTCCGTCAGGCCATTCGCGATCGCCACGTTCACCGTGTACAACGTCATGATGCTGATGACCGTATTGATGGCGTCCGTGTAGAACACGCGCCCTACAAGGAATCGGATCAATCCCGGGTACTCGCTTCCATTGCGGAGCGTCACGAGTGTCTGCTTCGTGGACTCCTTGATCATCTCGAATCTGAACACCGGCCGCGGATTGGGATTCCCCCGCTCCTTCACAAAGAGAAAACAGGGAATGCTCAGCACCAGAAAGGCGATGGCGATCGCCGTGAAGAGAAAGGGCTTGTCTGCGGATTGCGGGAGGAACCCGATCCCCACCGCGAAATACGAGCCGAGGTATCCGATGCCCACGCCAAGCCCCGAGATCCGTCCGCGATTCTCCTCGGTCGTCACCTCCGGCAACAGCGCGTCGTAGAACTGCAACCCCGCCTGGTACGCGGCATTCGCAAAAATGAACGCCAGCATCGTCACCCAATAGCCGCTGCGCGCAATCAGCACCGTGAACCCTACGCAGAGCAGCGTGCTCACGATCAGGAACGGCATGCGACGCCGCGCCCGATCGGTCATCGCGCCGAGCATGGGCGAGATCACGAAGATGATCCCCATGGAGACCGCCGTGATCATGCCGTACGCGAAGTCGGCGCGATCCGCTCCCACTTGCTCCCGCACCCACAGGGAGAAGTAGAGCGAGACAACACCCATCGAAAAGATGGTGTTCGCCATATCATAGAGAATCCAGCTCGCGACCGCGCGCTTGGGGATTTCTGTAGGAGGAGTAGGCATGGCCAGAATCTGGGCGCATGCCGGGGCCCCCGCTAGCGCCGCTCCCGCCACCCGCCGCGCAAAAAGGGCTCCGATGCCAGTTCGGCATCGGAGCCCTTCGTGCACCTTGGTGCAGACCGCCGACTTACTCGGTTTCGAGCATCGGAGCCAACAACGTCGCATCCGCTTCGGCCGGGGCCGAGAGGAACGACTCCGGCAGTGCGCCGAAGCCAGCGAACTCCGTGACCGGGGACGGCGGTGGCTCAATATCCATCGCCACATCGGAGTACCGGTACATACCGGTGCCGGCGGGGATCAGGTGACCGATGATGATGTTCTCCTTGAGGCCGAGGAGGTTGTCCTTGGCGCCACGGATTGCGGCATCGGTCAGCACGCGGGTCGTCTCCTGGAAGGACGCGGCCGAGATGAACGACTGCGTGGTCAACGACGCCTTCGTGATGCCCAGAAGCAAGGGCTCCGACGACGCCGGCTTGGCCTTCTTCTTCTTGGCCTTGTCGTTCGCCTCGCGGAACACCGGCTTGTCCACATGTTCGCCCTCAAGGAACTCCGTGTCCCCCGCCTCGACAATG
>CAYUMN010000177.1:0-6511 GCA_964445835.1 uncultured Gemmatimonas sp. | reverse complement strand
ATCTGCCCCTGCGCACTGGCGAGCATGTTGCCAAAGAGCGCGGCCCCGCCCACGAGACGGGCCTCAAAGGGTGCGCGCGCGCCCAGCGCCCGCATCGCCGCGAGCAGCGCCGGCACCGCACGCGTTGCGAACCGCGCCGGATTCGACGCATCGCGCGCGGCGCTGGGATCGGGCAGCAGGACATGCGCGAGCCCACCGACGCGCCGCACGCGGTCATAGAGCACAATCGCCACGCACGAGCCCAGCCCGATCGCCAGCAGCCGCCCGGAGGCGCGTGCCGCGGCGAGCTGCCCGATACGGACGTGGTGGTCGCTCACGGCGCCACCGGACGGCGAAAGATCCGCTGCCGCTGATCCACGACCTCGAACAGCGCGCGCGTCGGACCAATCAACGTCTCGACTTTCCCGAGGACGAGGACCCCGCCCGGCACGAGAGCGTCGTGGAAACGGCGCAGCAACGGCTCCTGACTGTCGCGATCGAAATAGATCAGCACGTTGCGACAGGCGATCAGCTGCAACCCAGTGGCTGGGGGCGATTCGGTGAGGAGATCGCGGTGCTGGGTACGCACCATCGCGCGCAACTCGGGGACCGCGGCCTGGTTGGTGATGCCGTCCTCGACCCGCGGCGTGAAGTAGCGCGCGCGAAGCGCCGGCGGCATCTCCACAAAGCCCGGCTCGGCGTATGCCCCGCGCGCGGCCGCCGCGAGCGAGGGATCGTCGATGTCGGTGCCGATGACTTCGGTGAGACCGAGCCGCCGTGCACTGCCCGACCGCTCCGCGTGGCGATGCAGGAGCGCGGCCATCGTGTAGAGCTCCTCGCCAGACGAGCAGGCCGCGCTCCACGCCGTGAAGCGAGCGCCGCTCAATTCCCAGAGCGCCGGAAGGACCTGTTCGGCGAACACGTCCCAGACCGCTGCGTCGCGATACAATCGCGTCAGGTTGATCGTGAGCACCTCGATCAACTTGTCATACTCCGCCGCATCGCGCGTCAGGAGCGCCATATACGTCGGATAGTCCGCCACCTGACGCGCGCGCATACGCACCGCGATCCGTCGACGCAGGCACCCGTCCTTATAGTTCGCGCACGCGAACCCACGCGCGCGGGCGACCTGCTCGAGCAATGCCCGATATCCCGCCTCGTCCTCCGCGATCGTCATCCTCCGCGCAACGCGAGGAGTCGCGCGCGCGCCTCCACGTGCGTGGCATCGAGCCCCAGTGCCCGTTCGCTCGCCGCGATCGCGCCGTCCGCGTCGCCCTGCGCCTCGCGCAGGCGCCCGATGCGGGCCCAGACCTCGGGCCCGAGTGTCTCGAGATGGCGCACCGCGAGCTGGTACGACTCCAACGCCCCCGCGCCGTTCCCCAGCTCGAGATACAGATCCCCGAGATTGCGATGGAGCGGTGCGAGTCCGGGATCCACGCGGAGGCCACGCTGGATGACCTGCGCGGCCTCGTCCACGCGTCCGAGTGACATGAGCGCGACCGCCAAGTTGTTATGCAAGGACGCGGCGTGCGGATGCGCCGCCGTGCCGTCCGTCAACAACGTGACCGTCTTCTCGAAGTCGCCCGCAAGCGCCGACGCGAGCGCCGCCTCGTGGAACCAGACCGCCGTCGGCGGACGCGTGCCGTACAGGGGCCGCGCCCGCATGAAATGCGCATCAGCCGCCGCGAAGTCGCCGCGCCGCAGCTCGAGCACGCCGAGCGAGAGGTGCACGCGCGGATCCTCGTGCCCTCCCTTGGCCACCGCCTGCGCCAACGCGTCCCGCGCCTCGTCATCGCGCCCGAGCTTCTCGAGCGCGAGCGCCATGTTGTGAAAGACCGCCGGACGCGCCATGCGTTGACGTGAGGCCGCCTCGAGATGCGCCAGCGCCTCCTGCCACTTGCCGAGCCGCAGGTGCGCGATGCCGAGCTGAAAGCGCGCGGCGAGATCGTCGGGACGCAACTCCGTGACCCGTCGGAACTCGCGTACCGCTTCGTCGAGCATCCCGGCGCGGAAGAACGCGACGCCGAGGTTGCGATGCTCCTCCACGCGGACGTCGAGGGCCACGTCCTCCGGGGCCTTCGAGCGACCGACGCGATGCAGGTACCCCGCCGTCGCCAGCCCGAACAGGGCCTTCCCCACTTCGAACTCCACAAGCCCCGAGGCATCCACGAGCCCCGCCACGTCGATACGACCATCGATCAGCGGCATCAAGGTCTGCTGTTCCACGGTCAGCGACGGATTGCTCTCCGCGAGGCGGCGGCGATCCAGCTCGAACACGATGTCGAACGACGGGATCTTCTTCTCGATCAGGCTCCACTCGTCGACGCGCCGCGCGCCTTCCAGCAGCAGCGACTCCGGATTGATGGCGACCAGGAAGTCCTGTTCTTCGGGACGGATGTCGGACTCGAAGTTGAACGAGCCCTCCGCCCACGTGAAAAGGAAGTACACCGCCTCTTCGATCTGGACCCGCATCTGCGCGTTCAGTTGCTCGCGCTCGATCATCCCCTGCTCGACAAGCAATTCGCCGAGCCGCTTGCCGCGCGCCTTCGCCTGCAGCGCGATGGCTTCATCGAGCCGCTCGGGCGAGAGGAGACCGCTTTTCACCAGAATGTCGCCGAGTCGATCGCGACGGTTGACGATACTGGCGTAGCTGATCTTTCCTTTATCGAAGTAGATGGAGCCGAAGTTGCTCCGGTGCGTCACCGAGAGGCATCCCGACTTCTTGCCCATCGCCAGCAACTGGAGCACGTCCGGTAACGAGGCTTCCTTCAGCGAGCCTTTGATGGCCATCAGCGGAGCTCCTCGATCAACCGTCCGCTGACATCGGCCCATTCCCACACCACGCGCTCGCGGTCGAGGAAGGTCGGGTCCCCGGCGCTCGCGGCGGCGGCCGGCGTCGCGGTGGTCGCGAGTTCGGCGACGCCGAGTCCGAGTTCGTCGCGCGCCAACATGGCATCGAGCGGGGCGCCGAGCGCGTCGGCCGCGGCGCAGATCCGATGCACCACGCCGATCAATTCGCGCACGCTCTGGACCGCGGGATCGCAGATGACGTCGAGGAGGTCGGGCGGTGCCCCGCGCCCACTCGCGGCGAGGAATCGCGTGGCCAACTTCTCGCGCAAGGGCCGGTCCGGCGGCGCGATCGGCGCAATGAGTCCACCCTCGAAGCGCGAGCGCAACCGCGCCGCGAGCTCGGGGATCTCCGAGGGCATCCGGTCACTCGAGAGCACGATCTGCTTCCCGTCCTCCACGAGCGCGTTGAACACGAAGAAGAACTCGTCCTGTGTCCGCTCCTTCCCCGCGAGGAACTGGACGTCGTCCACGATCAGCACGTCCGCCGCGCGATACCGTGTGCGCCATCGGTCGACCGTTCCCTGCTGGATCGCGACAATCAGCTCATCGACCAGTGCTTGCGCATGCACACAGGCGACCGTCACGTGCTCGGCCGCCGCAATCGCGTTCCCGATCGCATGCAGCAGATGCGTCTTCCCGACGCCGCTCGGGCCCGCCAGCATCAGTGGGTTGTACTTCTTCCCCGGCGAGGCAATCACCTCGTCCGCCGCATGCACCGCCAACTGATTGCTGGAGCCGGCGTCGAAGCCCGCGCGGGTGAAGCTCGCGTTCGGCCCCGTCGGCGGCACATCGCCGGCGAGCGCCTTCTCGACCAGGTCCTCTGCCTCTTGCAACCGTTCCGGATCGCGAAAGAGTTCGTGTCCGCCGAGGGCGCGATCGACCGAGGTCGCCTCCGACTCGAGTGCGCGCAGATGCTCCACGGCCTGCACATACGTGGCGATGAGCCCCTGCACATCGGGTTCTGCCGGTAACGCGAGCGCCCGCTCCAGCACTGCCGTGCGGTAGCCCTCGCCCTTCCAATACGCGATGACCTCACGGAGGCGCACCTGCCAGGTCTCGACCTGCTCTTGCACCACCGCCGCGACGTCGGAGAGGAACGAGAGGAATTCCCCCGACGGCTTCAGCGCGTCGAGCGACGCGGGACCGGGCGTCACCGCCGGGGTCCGCCGCCCCCCCATGGTGTCCTGCGCGATCCACTGGTTCAGCAGGCCCTGCAACTCGCGCACGCTCGAGATCCCGCGTTGCGCGAGGGCCTCAAGGATCTCGTCCGGCACCGCCAATTCCCGCTCCGCACTGGCCGCACGAAGGATCGCCACGCGCGCCTCGTACTCCGGCATCCCCACATCCACAATCAGTCCGCCGGCGAGCCGCGAGATCAGCCGCTCATCGACATCGGAGATCTCCTGCGGCGGACGGTCGCTGGCGCAGACGATCTGCCGATCCTCGGACTGCATCACGGCGAACAAGCGCAATAGTTCCGCCTGCATCTCGCGTCGCCCTGTGAGGAACTGCAGATCGTCCAGCAACAGCAGATCAACGCGGGCGAGGCGATGACCGAACGCCGACGTCTCACCCGCGCCCACCGCGGCGTGGAACTGTTCCGAGAACTCGTCCATCGACAGCGCGACAATCTCGGCCTGCGGCTGCAACTGCTTCAGCAGATGCGCCGTGGCCGTGAGCAGATGCGTTTTGCCGAGTCCCGAGCCGCCGTAGATGAACAGCGGGTTGTACGTGGTGCCCGGCGCTTCGGCCACGGCACGCGCCGCGGCCGCCGGGAGGCGATTCGCCCCACCGATGACCAATCGCTCGAACGTGAACCGAGGATCAAGCCGCATCTAGGCGCCGCGCCCAGCGCTGAGCTTGCGCAGCACCTGCTCCGAGATTCCACGGAGCGTCTCGAACACGCCGGGGCCGTGCAGCGCATCCGCGGAGAACGAAGGCACGCCGCGGAAATTCAGTCCCTCCTCCAACTCCGGGACCGAGTGAATCAGTTCCGGCGGGAGATCCTGCTTGTTGTACTGGATCACGAGCGGCATCGTGCGGGCATCGACTCCCTGATCCGCGAGATTCGCGTGGAGGTCCTGCAGCGACTCGATATTCTCCTGCAACTGGCGCTGCTGCGAGTCGGCGACGAAGACGACGCCATCGGCCCCTTGGAGCACGAGTTTGCGTGTCGTCTGGTAGTAGACCTGCCCCGGGACCGTGTAGAGCTGGAAGCGTGTGGTGAATCCGGAGATCGAGCCGAGATCGATCGGCAGGAAATCGAAGAACAGGGTGCGATCGGTCTGCGTGGCGAGCGAGACCATCTGCCCCTTCCGGTCCGACGGCACTTGGCCGTGGATGTAGTGCAAGTTCGTCGTCTTCCCGGACCGACCGGGTCCATAGTAGACGATCTTGCAGGTAATCTCGCGCGTCGCGTAGTTGACGAGGCTCACGGCAGGGTCTCGAAGAGGGCGTGGGGGCTCCGCATCAGCCCCTCCCGAACAGCTGGGCGAGGTTGCGATTCAGATCAGCTTCGAAATTCTCAGCGAGCGCGGGCTCCTCAGGCACAGCCGACGGCGCTGAGGCGGCAATGTTCGCTTGCAACTCCTTCACGTACAACTGCACGATGCCCAACGAGCTCTCCATGTCGAAGACGGCAAGCACCAGCAACATCGTATCCGGCGACGGGACCTGCCCGAGATAAATCTGCCGTCCTTTCCCCGCGTAGTGCAGTCCGCGGAACGGGGTGCCATCGACCATCGTGCCGAGATACTCGGCCGAGGCGTTGATGGCCGCGGAGAGCGCACAGGCCGTTTGCACGTCGAGCGAGCGCTGGAAGCCGACCTGCGCGAGCACCTGCCCACTGGTGTGCATCAGGATGGCGACCTGCAATCGGGCTTCATCGACGAAGCGCTTCAGCGGGGCGTCGGCCCACCCGACGGTCAGCGTGTGCCGAATCATAAGGCGGCCGCGGCGCGCAGGAGTTCAAGGCGCAGCAGGCCGAGATTCACCCGCGGTTCGGCGACGGCGACCATCACCAGGCCGTTGCGCCCCGCCGCGAGAACCCGCCCTCGCTCCGCCTCAAGCTCGCAGAAGCTCACCCCGCCGAAACCGGCCGCCGCCGCGGCGCGCGCCGACTTGCGATACAGCGACGCCGTGAGCGCCGCGAAGGCCGCGGTCTCCACGCCGATCTGCGCGGTCGCCTCCACCACGATGCCGTCATCCTCCATCACCACCAAGCAGGCCGTGACGCCACGATGCCGCGTGACACTCGCGACCAACGCCGGATACGGATTCATGACGCCTCCGCGAGCCAGCGACGCGCCAGCGCGTTGCACTGATCGAGCGTGCGCCGCACGAACCCGAGCGGCACCTCACGTGGCGCGGCCACCAATGTCACGCCCTCGTTCGCGGGGGACATCATCAGGGTCGCTGCCTCGCTTTCCAGCAGGATGCGGGTCCAGGCGCCCAGTCCAAAGTGGCGCATCGCACGCTCGGCCTCGTCGCTCACCCCACTCAGATGCGCGCCAATGACGGCGCCGAGATCGATGCCGTCCGCGGTCGCGTACGCCCCCGCGACGACCAGCCCATCCCCGTCGAGCAACAAGGCGACCTGGCTCGTCACCCCGAGCGCGGTATCAAAGAGCGCGCCGGCGGGCAACGGCGCGGGCAACGACGCGGGCAACGACGCGGGCAACGA
>CAYUMN010000176.1:0-6542 GCA_964445835.1 uncultured Gemmatimonas sp. | reverse complement strand
ACGTGATGCAATACGCGGCCATCGAAGGCAATGTTCCGACGGCGCTCTTCTCGTTGGAAATGAGTACTCAATCCCTCCTGCTGCGTATGCTCGCATCCGAGGGATATGTGGACGCTCAACGGTTACGCTCCGGTGCCCTGACGGCACAGGACGCGTCGAATCTCGCGAAGGCGGCCGCCCTGCTCGGGCAGGCGCCGATCTGGATTGACGACACCCCGGGGCTCTCCGTGCTCGAGGTGCGTTCGCGCGCCCGTCGTCTCAAGGCGCAGGCCGATATCAAACTGCTGATCATCGACTACTTGCAGCTCGTCTCTGGGCCGCCCAACTCCGAGAGCCGTCAGCAGGAAGTCTCGGCGATCTCGCGGTCGCTCAAGGCGCTGGCGAAGGAACTCGGGATCCCCGTGATCGCGCTTTCGCAGCTCTCCCGTGCCTCGGAGCAGCGCGGCGGCGAGAATCGTCGCCCGCAGCTCTCCGACCTCCGCGACTCCGGCGCGATCGAGCAGGACGCCGACGTGGTGCTCTTCATCTACCGACCGGAGATGAACGAACGGCCGTACGACGATCAGGGCAACCCGCGGATGGTGTCGGGCACGAACGACATCCCGCTCGACGGCTACGCGGAAGTGATCATCGGGAAGCAGCGCAACGGCCCCACTGGACACATCCGGCTGCACTACCGGAAGAGCCACACGCGCTTCGAGAATTGGACCGGTCGCCAGGAAGAGTGAGGATGCCGATGCCTCATCTCCTCGGGAGCGGCACATGGCGGTGAAGTCGAAGTCGGTCTATCGCTGCACCGAGTGCGGCGGCGAGTCGATTCGCTGGCAGGGACGCTGCGATACCTGCGGCGAGTGGAACACGCTCGTCGAGGAAATGGCCGCGCCCAAGGTCACCGGCACAAAGGGCGCTGGCGCGCAGCGTCGTCTCGCGGGGAGCGCGGGCTTCGGTGAGGGCGGCAACGTCGTGGCCACGCCGCGACTGCGGGACGTCGTGGGCACCGAGGCGAACCGGCTCGCCACCGGCATCGCGGAGTTCGACTTCGTGCTCGGCGGTGGCGTCGTGCCCGGCTCCATGGTGCTCGTTGGCGGCGAGCCCGGGATCGGCAAGAGCACGATTCTCCTGCAAGTTGCGGCGCGCCTTGAAGCCGCTGGCCACAGCGCCCTCTATGTGAGCGGCGAAGAATCGCCACTCCAAGTCAAACTGCGCGCCGATCGCCTCGGTGCCACGGCGGGAGATGTCTCGCTGGTCGGCGAGACGAACCTCGAGACGATTCTCGCGACGGCCTCGACGATGGGCCCGAAGGTGATGGTCGTCGACTCCATTCAGACGGTCTTCACGGGTGATCTCGAAGGGGCGCCCGGCAACGTCGGGCAGGTGCGAGAGTGCGCCGCACGCCTGATGCGCTTCGCGAAGGAGTCGGGGACCGCCGTGTTCGTGGTCGGCCACGTGACCAAGGGAGGCGGTATCGCCGGCCCCAAGACGCTTGAGCACATCGTCGACACGGTCCTCTACTTCGAGGGCGAAAGCTCGGTCGATCATCGCGTGCTGCGGGCGACGAAGAACCGGTTCGGGAGCGTCGACGAGATCGGCGTGTTCCGGATGACGGTGCAGGGACTCGAAGCAGTCGAGAATCCGTCCGCCCTCTTCCTCAGCGAGCGCGCCGAGTCGCCGGCCTCTGGCAGCGCAGTGACCTGTTTGATGGAAGGCTCGCGTCCGATGCTGCTCGAAGTGCAGGGGCTCGCGGCCAAGGCCGGCTTCGGCACGCCGCAACGCGTGAGCACTGGCTACGATGGCCGTCGCCTTGCGTTGCTTCTCGCGGTGCTCGACAAACGCGCGGGACTCTCGTACGCGCAGCTCGATGTGTTCATCAACATCGTGGGGGGCGTGCGCGTGCAGGAGCCCGCCGGAGATCTCGCCATTGCGGCGGCGCTCGCGTCAAGCTTCTACGACAAGCCGTTGCCTGCCGATGCGATCTTCCTCGGCGAGGTCGGGCTCGGCGGCGAGATCCGCGCCGTGTCGCAAGCGGAGCGTCGGTTGCTGGAGGCGGAAAAGATGGGGATGCGCCGCGCCTTCGTGAGTCCGCGGTCCATTCCGAAGCGTGCACCAAAGCATCTCAAGGTGGAGGCCGTACCAGATCTCGGGGCGCTCTTCCGGGTGCTCTTCCGATGAGTCCGCGCCTGGTGATTCGCATTGCGGGAGTCAATCGATGACCGTGCGTGATGTGGGCGTGGTCGTGGTGGCCGGTGGCTCTGGGAGCCGCGTCGGTGGCACCGAGCTCAAGCAGATGCGCTGGGTCGCCGGGAAGCCGATGCTCCTGCACTCACTGCAGACCTTCCAGCGGCTGCCCGAGGTGGGGATGGTCGTGTGCGTGATGCCGCGGCGCTATGCCGGGGATCCGCCCCCGTGGATCTTTCAGTGCGATCTCGAGCGTATGCTGATCTCCGTCGGCGGCCGCACGCGCGCGGAGTCGGTGGCGAATGGACTCGAGGATCTTCCGGCCACGTGCACGACGGTGCTCGTACACGACGCCGCGCGTCCGTTGGCCGATGACGCGATGATCGCACGCGTGATCGCCGAGGCAAAGCTCGGGCATGGTGCGATCGCGGCGCTTCCGGTGGTCGACACACTCAAGCGCGTGGCCGACGACGGGACCATTCTCGAGACCGTGAGCCGCACCGGACTCTGGCGCGCCCAGACGCCGCAGGGGTTTCCGCGCGAGGTGATCGAGCGCGCGCATCGTGAGGCCAAGCGCGGTGGGTGGCACGGCGAGGCGACGGACGATGCCGCGCTCTGCGAACGCATCGGTGTGCCCGTGAAGGTCGTGCGCGGCAGCGAGAAGGCGATGAAGGTGACGGAGGAGCTGGATTTCGGGCGCGCCGAGGCGCTGGCCTCGTGGCGCGAGGAGCCCGATGCCTGAGCCCCGTGGCCTTCCGTTCTGGTCGGCCGAAGAAACAGAGGCAGCCGTCGGGCCGACTCTCGCGCATCTGCGAGGGGGGAAGGTGCTCGCGTACCCGACAGAGACGTTGTACGGCTTCGGTACGACGATCGACAACGAGGCGATTGAGCGCTTGGTGTCGCTCAAGCGGCGCCCGCCGGCGAAGCCGTTCCTCCTGTTGATCGCCGATACGCCGATGCTCGCGCGGCTCGGACTCCATTTGCCCCAAGCGGCATCGATGCTCGCGGCACGCCACTGGCCTGGCCCGCTCACGCTGGTGCTGCCGGGGGGCGAGCGGCGTATTCCGCCGCGCTTGCGCGGTCCCGAGGGCGGTGTGGCGGTGCGGTGGACGCCGCATCCGGGCTTGCAGCGTATCATCGCCGCGCTCGGTGATCCCATCACCAGCACCTCGGCCAATCGGCCCGGCGAGCCCGCCGCCACCTCGGCGCGCGAAGTGCTTGAGCAGTTCGGCCCGCAGATCGCGCGTGGCGATGTGCTCCTGCTCGACGCGGGCTCGTTGCCGACCGACACCGCGTCGACGGTGGTGGACTGCACCGGACGTCGTCCACGCGTCATCCGGCCTGGGGCGATCTCCGCGGCGGTGTTGCGTGAGAGCTGCCCCGATCTCGTGGGCGACCGGTAAGTTCAGCTCATGCACATCCTTTTTGTTTGCACGGGGAACACCTGTCGCTCGCCGATGGCGACCGCGATTGCCCGCGAACTTTTGGCGGCGCGCGGATGGCAGGACGACATCGTGTCGAGCGCGGGAACGAGTGCGTGGGATGGGGCAGCGGCCTCTGACGGCGCGCTGCTGGTGTCTCTCGAGCACGGGCTTGATCTCAATATGCATCGCTCGCGCGCGCTGTCGCGCGACATCGTCGAAGCAGCCGATCTGATCCTCGTCATGGGACCCCATCACTTGGAACGCGTGATCGCGCTCGGTGGGCGCGAGAAGGCGCATCTCTTGGCCGCCTATGCCTCGCGCGGCAAGACGAGCGAGCCCGTGGCCGACCCCTTTGGCGGCGATCTCGATGCGTATCGGTCGACGTTCGAGGAACTGGAACGTGCCATCACGCAGGTGTTGACGCGCGTCGAAGCGGACCGCGGCGCGACCGGCGCGTGACGATGGGTCCGACGCGGCTGGTCTTGCTCGGGCATCCCGTCGCGCACTCACTGTCGCCCCTCATGCAGACGGCGGCACTCGCCGCCGCCGGCCTCACTGCGCAGTACCGCGCGGTGGACGTGGCCCCCGAGGACCTCGCCGATACCCTCGAGTTGCTGCGGGCGGAACGCACCGCTGGCAATGTGACGGTACCGCATAAAGAGCACGTGGCCGCATTGTGTGACATGCTCACGCCCCTCGCGATGACCGTTGGCGCGGTCAATACCTTTTGGTTCGAGCCCGATGGGCGATTGGTCGGTGACAACACCGACGTCGGCGGTTTCGATTTCGCCGCTCGCTTTCTCCTCGGCGATCAAGTCGCGGGCGCCCCCGTCATGCTCCTCGGTGCCGGAGGCTCGGCGGCGGCCGTCTGCGAGGCGGTGCATGGTTGGGAGGGCGCGCGCGTGACGATCGCGGCCCGGACGAGGACGCGCGCCGAAGCGCTCGCGGCGCGCTATCCCGGCGTGGTCGATGTCGTGGACTACGCGCCCGATATCCCGGGGACGGCGTTCAGCGCGGCGCTTGCTCGTGCGGTCCTGCTCGTGAATGCCACGCCGCTCGGACTCGATGGTGCGTCTGCGCCGATCCTTCCCGATGACATCCCGGCCACCTGTGCGGTGATGGACCTCACGTACCGTCGAGGGCGCACGCCCTGGATCAAGGCCTGTCGCGCCCGTGGACTGCGGGCGGAGGATGGCCTCCCGATGCTGGTGGAGCAGGGCGCGCTGGCCTTCGAGCGGTGGTACGGGGTGCCCGCCGACCGCGTCGCGATGCTTGGCGCGATCCGCTAGCGGTCGTCCATTGAGCGCGCCGGAGCGACTTTCCCGGTGGCGTCGGGCCGTCACCGCGTTCACCCAGTTCGTCTTTCCGCGCATCTGCGCTGGCTGCGATGCCGCCCTCGATGACACGGATCGGGGGCTGGTCTGTGGTCGCTGCTGGAGCCGCGTCCCGGTCCTTCGCGCGCCCCGATGCGACCGGTGCGGGCACCCGCGGGTGCTCCGCGGGGCCTGCGTCGGCTGCGCACTCCTGCCGCCCTTCGTGCGCGCGGCACGCTCGTTCTGCTGGGTGCCTGATGACGCGAGCAGCGCCATCCTGTCGGCGCTGAAGTACGACGGTTGGCCCGCCGTCGCCGAGGCGATGGGGGAGCGGTTGGCGAGGCTGGAATGGCCGGCGGATGTGGTCGCCGAGCGTGCCGCCCTGATTCCAGTGCCTCTGGCGGACGTGAAGCAGCGGCAGCGTGGCTTCAACCAGGCCACCGTCCTCGCGGCGGCGGTCGCCCGCCGCTGGCAGGTCCCTGTCTGGGACGATGTGATCGCGCGATCACGCGCCACCCCCTCACAGACGCGATTGACTCCCGGGGAACGCTTGGCGAACGTTCATCGTGCGTTCGCGCTCCAGAGCGGCGCCGATGCCCGCATCCGCGGACAGCACCTGATTGTCGTGGACGATGTGCTCACGACGGGTGCTACCCTCAATGCGTGCGCCTCGGTGCTCTTCGAAGGCGGGGCGCGTACGGTCAGCTATCTGACCTTCGGACGGGCGCGGACGCACGCGGACCGTCATTGACCGCACGACCTTCAATTTCCTCGAGACCTCGGGCCATGTCCAAGACGCTTAAGATCGGTATCAACGGGTTCGGCCGCATCGGCCGTCAGGTCGTGCGCGCCGCCAAGGAGAATGGCATCGCGATCGACGTCGTGGCCATCAACGACCTCACCGACACGAAGACGCTCGCGCATCTGTTCAAGTACGACTCGGTGCATGGGCGCTTTGACGGAACGGTGTCGCACGATGCCGACTCGATCACGATCAACGGTGACATGATCAAAGTCCTGAAGGAGAAGGATCCGGCGCTTCTGCCGTGGAAGGCGCTCGGTGTCGATATCGTGCTGGAGGCCACGGGCCACTTCACGAAGGCCGACGATGCCAAGAAGCACATGACGGCGGGCGCAAAGAAGGTGATCATCTCGGCGCCGGCGACCGGCGAGGACATCACCATTGTCCTTGGCGTGAATGATCACAAGTACGATCCCGCCACGCACCATATCATTTCGAACGCCTCGTGCACCACGAACTGCCTCGCCCCGATGGTGAAGGTCGTGCGCGATGCCTTCGGCTTCAAGCATGGCGCGATGGTCACCATCCACAGCTACACCAACGACCAGAGCGTCCTCGATCTGCCGCACAAGGATCTGCGCCGCGCCCGTGCAGCGGCGATCTCGATGATTCCCACCACGACCGGTGCGGCGAAGGCGACGGCGCTCGTGATCCCCGAAGTGAAGGGCAAGATCGACGGCATCGCCATCCGCGTCCCGACCCCGGACGTCTCGCTCACCGAGCTCACGGTCGAGGTCGAGAAGAGCACGACGATCGCCGAAGTGAACGCGGCCTTTCAGGCCGCGTCCGACGGCGCGCTCAAGGGCATCCTCGGCTACAGCACGGAAG
>CAYUMN010000175.1:3055-6545 GCA_964445835.1 uncultured Gemmatimonas sp. | reverse complement strand
CGCGTGCGCACGCGCAACTTCGCCGCACGCAGTGTCAGCGACTTTGTCCGCAGTGATCGCGTCGAAGGACTCGCGGTCGGGGCGGGCTTCTCCCAGCGGTTCGGCGCGGGGTTCAGCACCACGGTCGGCGGGCGGTACGGCACCGAAGACCATCGCGTGAAGGGGCGCGGCACCCTCGCTTGGCGACGGGCGAACGGTCTCACGCTTTCGCTCACCGGGAGTGACGACTGGCTCCAACTCGGCGAGGTGGCCGAGGTCAGCGGGATTCGCAACTCCATCGCGGCGCAGGAGTTCGGCTCCGACTGGACCAATCCTATCTCTGCACGCGGCGGTGCGTTGCGTGCGGAGTACGTGAATGGGAGGGGGCGTCGTCTGTCGGCGGAGGGGGTCGTCCGTCGCGAAGAGGCGCTCACCGTGGGCGCCTCGAGCGCGTGGGGGTCCTTCGAGCCCAGGGTGGCGGGCCAAGCGCTGGATCGGCGCGGGCTGTCGCTGGGCTGGGAGTCGTCGCAGCTCATCGCCAGCGGTGCCGGGAAGCGACGCCTCGCCCTGCGGCTTTCGGGCGCGCAGTACGGAGCGCCCGGGAGCGGCGAATGGGCGGCTGCGGTCGCGCGGGTCTCGGGGGAAGTCGAAGTCGCGCGCCCGATCGGTCGGGGGCGTCTCGTATTGCGCACGCTTGCGGCTGGGGTGTCGGCGGGTCCGACCCCGGTCCAGGACGCGGTCCGGTTCGGCGGGCCCATCACCGGCCCCGGCTACGACTTTCACGGCTTGGTGGGCGGGGCGGGGGTGAGCCAGCGACTCGAGTGGCAGGGTCGGATCCCCTTTGTGGCGCTCGATCTCGGACGTTTCGGCCGGGTTCCAGCCACGCTCGTGCTCGCGCCCTACGTACACGCGGTGTGGATCGATCGCGCCATTGGGGGACCGGGGGGGTGGCACCCCGCGGTCGGACTCGGAACCATCGCGTTCTTCGATCTGTTACGCGTCGATATCGCGCGTGGTCTCCGAGATGGGCGCTGGACGTTTTCGCTGGACGTGTCGCGAGACCTCTGGCCGGTCCTCTAGCGAATCTCCGGCGAGCGCGTGTCGTGCTAGCCTCCCCGTGTCCCGGGGGTATCTTTCTCTTTCGCAGTGGATCCCGCACCACCCGAGGGAGTTGAATGGCGAGCAGCGCGAAGTCGGCAAAGGACGAATGGCTGATGGCGACGCTCGAGGGGTTGTTGGAGGCGTCGCAGATTGATGCGCTTCGCACGAGCCCCCCGGACAGCCTGTGGGCAGAGACCGTGCGCCGCGGCTGGCTGACCGACGACGCGGTCGTGAAGGCGGTGGCCGCGCGGTTCCGGATGAAGGTCGCCGAGCTGGGCACCGTGAGTCAGCAGGCGCGCGAGCTCGTCCCGGAGGCTCTGGCGCGCAAGTTCCGCGTACTCCCGCTCTCGATTTCGGACTCCGTGCTTGATATCGCGACGGCGGACCCGCTCGATCTCGATTGCGAGCGCACGATGGCCTTCGCGCTCGGTCGCACGGTGCGCATGAGCATTGCGGCGCCCAAGCGCATCGCGGACCGCATCGACGAGGTGTACCGTCCCGAGAATGTGATTGAGAAGATTCTCGAGGGCGTCCAAGGGACCTACGACTTCGAGAATATCAGCGAGACGGCCGAAGAATCGGACCTCGACATCAACGCGGCCCGCGCCGGCGAGCGGCCGGTCATCCAGCTCGTCGATCGCATTCTCGCGGAGGGCATTCAGTCGCGCGCGTCGGACATCCATCTCGAGCCCGAGGAGAGCGGGATCGCGGTGCGCTATCGCATCGACGGCGTGCTCCGGCAGGCGATGGTGCTTCCGAAGGCGGCGGGCATCCCGCTCGTCTCGCGCGTGAAGATCATGGCGCAACTCGACATCGCCGATCGCCTGCGGCCGCAGGACGGCCGGGCGCGCGTCGCGGTGAGCGGCAACCGCGTCGACCTCCGCGTCTCGACCCTCCCAGCGTCGCAGGGCGAGAAGGTCGTGATCCGTGTGCTCGACCAGCGCACCACGATCCTCTCGCTCGATTCACTCGGCCTGCTGCCGGACGAACACACACGCATCATGGAGTTGCTGCAGGCGCGTGAGGGTATCGTGCTCGTCACGGGGCCGACGGGCTCCGGCAAGACAACGACGCTCTACTCGATGCTGCGCACCGTGCAGGCCCGTGGCGTCAATATCGTCACGGTCGAAGATCCGGTCGAGTATCGTCTGCAGGGCATCGTGCAGGTGCAGGTCAACGAGAAGGCAGGGCTCACCTTCCCGGCGGCGCTGCGTTCGATCCTGCGCCAGGACCCCGACGTCATTCTGGTCGGCGAGATTCGAGACAAGGAAACCGCGAACATCGCCATTCAGGCCTCGCTCACCGGTCACTTGGTGCTCTCGACCCTCCACACCAACGACGCCGCAAGCTCGGTCACGCGTCTCGTGGATATCGGAATCGAGACCTACAAGATCGCCGCGGCGCTCAAGGGCGTCGTGGCCCAGCGTCTCATGCGTCGCATCTGCGCGCACTGCCGCGAGCTGGCCGTGGGACAGGTCCCGGATCGCCTGCAGCGGTACTTCCCAGAGCAGGGCACGCTGTACCGTGCCGTGGGCTGCCCCGAATGTTCGATGACGGGCTACCGCGGTCGGTTGGCGATCGAGGAAGTGCTCTTCGTCACCGAGGAGGTCGAGCGTCGCATCGCGGGCAACGAAAGCGTCGAGCGGATCAACGACGGCGCGCGCGAAGGGGGCATGAAGTCGCTGTGGGAATCGGCGGTGCAACACGTGCGGCAGGGCGAGACGACCATCGAAGAGCTCTTGCGCGTGCTCGAAGCCCCGCAGGAAGGCAGCTCGCGGTCGGGAAGCTCTCCGCGCGTCACCACCGAGGAGGTGAAGACCGTCAAGCCTGCCGAGCCGCGCGGCTCACGCTCCCTGCCGCAGGCCAACGAGGACGACGAGGGCTCCTCAGCCCAAGCGACTACGGATGCCTCGCGGCGCCGCTCGGGTTCGCGTCACGTCGTTCCCGGGGGCTTCACCGGTGAGGCCTTCGAGCTCGCGGACGATGAAAAGGTCAAGCGCCCCGGCGCGAAGCGCGTCCTGCTCGTGGAGGACGAGGAATCGTTGCGTCGCGTGATGAAGGATCTCCTCGAGCGCGAGGGCTTCGTGGTCTTTGAGGCCAGCGATGGTGTCATCGCGCTCGACGAGGTCGATCGCCTCGCCCCAGATATCGTGGTGCTCGATCTCAACCTGCCGCGCCTCGATGGCTATGGGGTGCTGAGCCATCTGCGCGCGCGTCCCGCCACGCAGAAGCTTCCCGTTATTGTCCTGACGGCGAAGGGCGACGAAGAGAGTGAGGTGCGTGTCTTCGAGTACGGCGCGAGCGACTACCTCACCAAACCGTTCCGCGGCCGTGCACTCTCGGCCCGCATCCACTCCCTCATCGACCGCAAGGCGAAGACCTAGTGTCCGGGGTGCCTGCACTCGTGCCC
>CAYUMN010000175.1:1475-2955 GCA_964445835.1 uncultured Gemmatimonas sp. | reverse complement strand
CACTCGTGCCCGCGGTGCCGATCGAGGTGCGGGTCGTGGACGTGGTGGTGTTCCGGCGCGTCCAGAAGGGGTGGCAGGTCCTCGCGCTTCGCCGTGCCGCTGGCACTCGGTGTCCCGGAAGTTGGGAAATGGTGCACGGCAAGGTGAACACCGATGAGTCCCTCGAGGCCGCCGCACGGCGCGAACTGTTCGAGGAAACCGGGCTGCGAGCGGAGACCATGCTCTCCATCACCATGCATCCGTTCTATCTCGTGCCTCGTCGAACCGTACAGATTGCGGCCGTGTTCGCCGCCGTGGTGCCCGGGGACGCCCCAATGGTGCGGAGCGAGGAGCACGACAAGCACGGCTGGGTGACGGTGGCTGCCGCGCGGCGACGTTTCTCATGGCCCCACGATCGGCGGCATCTCGATGAGGCATTTGCGTTGCTCCGTACCCCGGCCGTGCACGACGTGCTGTTGGTGCCTGAGGTCCCTGAGGTACCTGCGGTGCCTGCGGTGCCTGCGGTGCCTGCGGTGCCGTAGGACTCGCAGGGAACGAGGAGCGCGCCTACTTCACCCCTGATCGATCGCGCGATCCGTCGACGTCCGCAGCCGATTCCCCTCCGGCGGCGCATTCGGCTTCACCCGCACCGACTTCGCGGGAATTCCGACATTCACGTGATACGGCCGAACGTCCTTCGTCGCCACAGCCAAGGCACCCACCATCCCCTGCTCGGCCACATGCACCCCGGCCAGCACCGTCGCGTGGTACGTGATGCGCACGCCATCGCCGAGCACCGTCAGCGCGTTCGTCACGTCGGCCTGCTCCACGATGCTGTGCGTGTGCGAATAGATGTTCGCATAGTCGGAGATCGAGACCGTGTTGCCGAGGCGGATGCCCCCGCGGTCATCGAGCAGCACATGGCGGTGGACCACCACGTCGTCGCCGACCTCCATGTTGTAGCCGAAGGAGAACTCGACATGCTGGAAGCACTTGAAGTTCTTCCCGACGCGCTTGAAGATGTACGGCGCCAGCGCTCGGCGGAGCTTCACGCCAAGTTGCACCGCCTGTCCACCGATCGGGAGACGGTCGAAGGAGTACCAGAGCCAGAGCAGCGGCTTCACGCGCTGGAAGGCGTCCTGGTCGCAGTCGCCGTAATGCTCCGGTTCGAGCGTGACATTGCGCGAATCGAGCGCGGCGAGCGCGAGTTGCGTGCCGAGCGGCGTCCGGAGATCGGACATCACCTCTTCGTATCGCCCCACGTACTGCGGATACGCCAGCTCGAGCAACAGGTCGCGGCAGAGGTGCACGCGGTCGGTGTGGGGGTCTGCCAGCTTTGCTTGGAGATTCGCAATCCACGCGTCCTCGATCTTTTCGGTCGGGCGCGGCGGCAGGGTGCGGAGTGGAATCAATGGCATTGGTGCGAGCTCCTGAATTTGATCGTGCTGAACGCAGCGCCCTCGGGCGAGAAATCAGCCCGCAGCCGGCTCGGACCCCTCAG
>CAYUMN010000175.1:0-1375 GCA_964445835.1 uncultured Gemmatimonas sp. | reverse complement strand
TGAACGCAGCGCCCTCGGGCGAGAAATCAGCCCGCAGCCGGCTCGGACCCCTCAGGCTCCGCCGTCACCAACGACACGACCGCCGAGGCCAGTGCATCGCGCCCCTCGCCAGTGACCGCCGAGAACGGGATGATCTGTTCGGGATCCAGCGCGAGTGAGCCGGCCAGTTCCTTCACACGCCCCGCCACCGCTCCCTTCGAGAGCTTATCGATCTTCGTGACGCAGATGAGCGTCGGCAGCTCGAGCCCGGCCAGCATATCGAGCATCTGCTTGTCATCATCCGAGGGATCGCGACGAATGTCCAGGAGCTGTACCACGCCGCGCATGTACTGTGACTTCTTGAGGAAGCCCTCAATCAACGGACGCCACTCAGCCTTCCGCTCCTTCGAGATCTTGGCGTAGCCGTAGCCCGGAAGATCCGCGAGGACGAAGAGCCCATTGACCGCGAAGAAGTTGATTTCTCGCGTGCGTCCCGGCGTTTTCGAAACGCGCGCGAACGCCTTGCGGCGCACCAGTGCGTTGAGGAGGGACGACTTCCCGACATTCGAGCGACCCGCAAAGGCCACTTCGGGATACTGATGCGTGGGACGCCACCCTTCGGCGGTCGCCATGGGTCCCAGGAACTCCAAGGACCGGATCGGCAGCGGGTCGGGCGTGGCGGATGCGGTCGCACCGAGCTTCACCTGAGCCGTCGGCGCGGCGGAATCCCCGCTCACGCCTCCTTCTTCTGACGCGCTGTCGTGATCTCGAGCAGTGGCGGCTGCTTCTGCGTGATGGTCGCCTCGGTCACCCGGACTTCAATCACATCGTTGCGTGACGGGAGATCGAACATCGTCTCGAGGAGGACCTCCTCAAGGATGGCGCGGAGGCCGCGGGCCCCGGTGCCGCGCTGGATCGCCCGGCGGGCCACCGCGCGCAACGCGGGCTCGTCGAAGGTGAGCTGCACGTTCTCGAGCTCGAAGAGCTTCTTGTACTGCTTCACGAGCGCGTTCTTCGGCTCGCGCAGAATCGTGACGAGCGCATCCTCGTCAAGGCCCTCGAGCGGGACGGAGACCGGGAGGCGTCCCACGAGTTCCGGGATCAGCCCGAAGCGGAGGAGATCCTCCGGCTCAACGGCGCCGAAGATGTTCGTCTTGCTCGCCTCTGCTTTCGCGGCGGTCGACTCGGAGCCGAACCCGATCTGGCGCTTGCCGAGGCGGGCCTCGATGATCTTCTCGAGGCCGTCGAAGGCCCCACCGCAAATGAAGAGGATGTCCTTCGTGTTGATCTGGATGTATTCCTGCTGCGGGTGCTTGCGGCCACCCTGCGGCGGAACCGACGCGACCGTCCCCTCGAGAATCTTCAGCAGGGCCTGCTGCACGCCCTCACCCGAGAC
>CAYUMN010000174.1:2812-6564 GCA_964445835.1 uncultured Gemmatimonas sp. | reverse complement strand
CATGAGTGTGACGCTCGGCATCACGCGGTCCGCTCGCAGCAGAAGCCGGCGTTAGTGTGACCTGAACATCGATGTCCTTCACCCGCCACGTCAAATATTCCATCAGTCGCAGGCCGGCTGTGGGGTGTCGGATGCCGTGTTATCTGATATACCGGAGAATCCATCCCAGATATGCCTGCGCAGGACGCGGGCTTCATTGCCGCGCTCGCAGGCGGCCTTTCACCTGCGTCAGTGAACGGGGCTGCTCGGTCGGCATATCTCGGCACGGGCCGGAGTAAGGCTGCTCAGGCCCCCACAACAATCCCAACCCCAACGCGCCGATGTCGGCGTCAGCGTTCCACCGGCGTGCCCGCACGCCGGTCACCGCCCCTACGCGATCCCGATCAACGCGTCGAGCGCCACGGCATCGCTCGCCACCAGCTCCTTCACCCGCGCGGTGTCGACCTCGGCCACGATGATCTCACCGATCTCCAGATTGGCTGTCCTGAAGATCCCGCGCACGCGCAACTTCTCGGCCTGCCGCCGGTTGTCGTCAGTGGGCGTCACGAAGTGCACGGAGTCCACCTTGTAGCGGTGCAGCAGAAACAGCAGCGCGAGGGTGAGCAGCCGCTTATTGCGGAGCGTGACCACGAAATTGTTCTGGTCGCGGACGGAGAGAATGCTGCGACCACGTCGGTCAAGAATCGCGGCGAACACCACATTGGCCGCCTTCGCACCATCGGCGGTGAGCACGCTGAGCTCAAGCAGTTCACTCCCCGCCTGATGCGGACGGAGCGAGACTTTCAGCGCACCCTGTACCCCATGCCGCGCGCTCCACCGTGCAAGCCACGTATCGAGCAGTCGTGGCGAGACCTCGGTCTGCACCAGATGCTGCTTCTGCGTCGATCCCTCCCCCATCGCCTTGGTAGTGGAGGTGCGGCCGCCGAGCGAGAGCAGGGCCGCGTCGGCGCGCGGACCACCGACGAGCGTCTGCGGCGTGCGATACCCGGACTCGAGGAGCCGGAACTTCCGCTGCACCCGCGCCAGCGCGAGCATCCCGTCCTCACGCAACGAGGTGGCGAACTCCTCGGCGGCGAGCCCGTCAATCTGATGTCCGCCGTACGTGATGAAGTTGAAGACGAAACCCATCGTCCCCAGCTCCTGCGGGAAGCGGCGCATCGCCTCGTCGTTCATCCCCGTCGTGTCCCAGTTGAACGAAGGGGAGAGGTTGTACGCGAGCATCTTATCGGGATACTTGGCGTGGATGGCATCAGCGAATTTCTTCGCCTCGTGCAGGTCGGCCGTCTTGGTCTCCATCCACAACAGGTCGGCGAACGGCGCCGCGGCGAGTGATTTGGCGATCGCGTACTCGAGCCCGCCCCGCACTTGGTAGTAACCGTCCGGCGTCTTCACCTGCTCGCAGTCCCAGTGGATCTCGATCCCGAGGGCGCGCGCCTTCTCGCGCGCCACGCTCCATGGTGCGTGCGCCGCGAACGCGAGCCACTCCTCGCGACTGATGCTCAGCTGCTCTCCCTCGGCCGCCGGCACCGCATGCGCCGCATCCACCGCAGGCGCCGCATCCACCGCAGGCGCCACATCCACCGCGTGCGCGTCGAGTGTCGCGGCCACGGCATCGGCGTAGGTGGCCACACCCGCCTCGGCGCGCCAGAGGTCGGCGAACCGTTCGAAGACCGCGTCGAAGGCCGCATCGGCCGAGAGCGTCCCAGCGCGATGCTCCGCGGCGGCGGCGGCGATCCGTTCGCGCAGTCCGTGCCGCTCAAGCCAGTGGTCGGCGGCGGCGAACTCTTCCTCCGCGACGGCGTACAGCAAGTGGCCGCTCAACTCCTCGACCCCCGCGGACTTGAACTGACGCAGAATGGCGAGGAAGGTGGCGCGGAACGCCGGCACCGACGGATTGGTCGCGCCGAGGATGAAAGGCTGATCGCGCTCATCGCTGCGCCCGTCGAGCAGCGTCGCCGACTCGGCGTCGGTGCGCGCGACAATAAGTCCCGGCACGCCCATGATGTCGAGCTGGAACCGGGCTGCCGCGAGCCGCTTGAGTTGCTCATCCTCGGCGACGAGCACTTTGCCGCCCTGATGCCCGCACTTCTTCACGCCCGGCTTCTGGTCCTCGATGTGGTAGCCGGGGACACCGACCTCGACGAAGCGCCTGACGAGATTGCGCACGTGGGCATCACCACCGTGACCGGTGACGGCGTCGGCGATGATGTAGGGGCGGAAGTCGATCTCGGGTGCACTCCGTCGCTCCGCCTCGCTCATCCGCGCGCGCGCGTGGAACTGGTTCTTGTCGGCGGTGAGGAGCGCGCGCACGATCGGTGCGGCCTCGTCCGGGACCTGGCTGAGCGGATAGCTCGCGAGATCCGGCCCGGGATCCTCCTGCACCGAACCCTTGGCACTGGTCGCCCAGCCGCCGAGGTATATGGCCTCGATTCCCATCTTCTTCATCGCCACGGCCTGACCGGGGGAGTACGGCCCGAAGGTGGTAATGGACTTGCCCGTCGCGAAGAGCTCGCGAAGTCGCGCGTGGAAACGCTCGGCGGCCTCGCGGGCCACGGCGTAGTCCCCGCGGATGGTACCACGCTGCTCGGCCACCTCGCGCGCGGTATGCACTCGGACGATCCCATCGAAACGCGGGGAGTTGAACCACGCGGTGAGCGCTACGATATCCTGGTCGAACGACATGGCGGTCCCCTATGCGGTCGGTGCGAGGTGAGTGGGATCGATCAAGCGTGTGCCGTCGCGCGCGAAGGCCTGCATGAACGCGTCGATGCGACGTTCGGCGCGGTCGAGATCGTGGTCGTCGAGGTTCAGATTGAGCAGGTCCACGAACCAAGGCGCCTTGATGGGGCTCAGCACGTAGCGCTCGGCGATCGCGCGGGCGATCGGCAGCGTGGTGGCTTTGGAGTCGTCGTGCACATCGCGATCGGTGGCCTGCAGGAGCTTGGCGTACTCCTCCGCGAGGAGACGTTCGAAGAGCACGTGCGTGAACGGATCGCCCGCGACGACGCCGGTGGGGGCATCGGCCTGCGTGAATCGTGCGCCTTTGTGGAGCCACTCCCAGAGGATGCTCAGCCGGATCTCTCCGGTGGCCATGTCCTCCATGAGATACAGCACGTCGGGGTCGCCGAAGAAGTCCGCCGGCTTGAGGGCAGCCGCTTGATAGCCGCGCGCGAACGCATTGCCGTACTGCAGGGCCACGGAGAGGAGGTCGCGCGCACCGCGCACCGTGCGCGGTGCCTCCTCGAGTTGCATCAGTGCGGCGGCGGCCGACGTATCGTAGGCGAGCGGCGGGAAGCTGCGCCCCATCTGATTCGCGGCGCCCACGGACTCCCAGATGGGGCGGAGGATATGCACCATCTTCCAGTGCGCGACCCACTTGCCGCTCGCCCCAGCCTGCTGCTCGCGCGTGCCCCCCGCCGTGGCGCGCGCCATTCCTTCGGTGACTCCTGTCGCCGACCCCACGGGGATGTTCGGCTCCATGCCGCCTTGCCAGAGCGCGTGCCGACCGTTGCGGTCCGGCGTGTTCACGGCGCTGGCGACCCGTGACTCGTAGTGGCGCATGTAGCCATACGTCATGGTGATCGCGCTGATGTCGGGATTCACGAAGTCCACATCCCACGCGAGCGCGTCGGACACACTATTGATATAGTCCCAGCGCCCCGTGTTATAGCCGACGAAGCGCGGCGCGAGGGCGGCGCGGATCTCCATCAATTGGAAGCTCGCCTCGAGTTGCTCCACGAGCACGTAGGTCC
>CAYUMN010000174.1:0-2712 GCA_964445835.1 uncultured Gemmatimonas sp. | reverse complement strand
TCGACCTGGCCCAACGCATCCTCGCCGTCGAACATCCACCCGTCGGCGCCGGAGAGGAGGGCGTAGGCCACGTTCCGCAGCCCGGACGCGAGGTCGGCCCGGGGACGTGTGGCCGGCCCGGTGCCTTGGATCCACTGCCGTTGCAGGTCGGGCGCGATCTCCCCCCCGTCGAACTGCCCGGCACGGGCGTCGCGCACGGTGAGGGTGGTCCCACCGATCGTCGCGTCGGCGTCGAGGAAGTCGATCCGGCGACGCGCGCGGGCGCGCGCCCCTCGGCGTTCGATCCGCTCGCGCATGAGTCGCCGGCGCTCCTCGTCGAGCGGAGCCAGGGCATTGAGCGCAGACCACGCCGCCGGTGTGAGTACGTCGGCGTAGCGGTCCGCGATCTCCGCGCGAATGTTCAGCCCGCCGACCGTCCTGCGTCCTGCCGTTTCATCCGCCGCCATGCGTACGCGCGCTCCTGTGTGTTGGACTCATGCTATGATAGGGCATGGAACAGCCCAGCGAAATCGCCGCGACGATACTCGAGGGCTTCGACCGTCACTACGCCATCTTCCGAAAGATGTGCGCCGACGCACAGGGACGGTATGAGCGAGCGGACTGGGAGGCAGTGCGTGCGGCGCACAGCCTCCGGATCGACCTCTACGACGTCCGAGTGCGCGAGACAGTCGAGGCGATCGCCGCGCGCGCCCCGCAGGCTCGTGCGGACGAGGCGGTGTGGCCGCAGGTGAAGCGGGCATTCATCGAACTGCTCTACGATCACCGTCGGCCGGAACTGGCCGAGACCTTCTTCAACTCGGTCGCCTGCCGCGTGCTCAAGCGGACGTATTATCGCAACGAGTACATCTTCTGGCGCCCCGCGGTCTCGTCGGAGTTCATCGAAGGGGACGGACCGGCGTATCGCAGCTACTATCCCGCCTCACAGGGCTTTCGTCGCACGCTCGCGGCGATCATTCACGACTTCGGGCTACAGGTGCCGTTCGAGGATCTCGGACGCGACCTCCGCTACGCGGTCCGCGCCCTCCGCGCCGCGCTCCCGGTGCCGCGTGAGCGGCACTCGAATCTCCAGGTGCAGGTCCTGCCCACGCTCTTCTTCCGCAATCAAGCGGCGTACGTGGTAGGGCGGATCATCAATGGCGGGGAGGAGCATCCGTTCGCGGTCCCGATCCGTCGTGTCCACGGCGACGGTCCGCTGGTGCTCGATGCGCTGTTGTTGGGACGCGCGCCGATCGATGCGCTCTTCAGTCTCGCGCGCAGTTACTTCATGGTCGAGATGGACGTGCCCTCGGCGTACATCGGTTTCCTGCGCCGACTGGTGCCGACGCGCTCGGCCGCGGAGCTCTACACGGCGGTGGGGTTGCAGAAGCAGGGAAAGACGCTCTTTTATCGCGACCTTCAGGCGCATCTCGCCCACGCCGCCGACCAGTTCGAGGAAGCGCCCGGCGTGCGCGGCCTGGTGATGGTCGTGTTCACGCTGCCGTCGTTCTCGTGCGTGTTCAAGATTCTGCGCGACAGCTTCGGCGCTCCCAAGCAGACGACGCACGCCGAGGTGCGGCGGCAGTACCAGTTGGTGAAGCACCACGACCGCGTCGGACGCATGGCCGACACCCTGGAGTACTCTGACGTGGCGTTCCCGCTCGCGCGCTTCAGTCCGGCGCTGCTCGCTGAGCTCGAGCGCTCCTGCGCCTCGGCGCTCGAACGCGATGGCGACCGGCTGATCGTGAAGCATCTGTACATCGAGGCGCGGACGATGCCGCTCGATCTGTATCTGCGCGGTGCGGACGAGACGCGGGCGCGACACGGGATCCAAGAGTACGGGCGGGCGATCCGCGAGCTCGCCGCCGTGGACATCTTCCCGGGCGATCTCTTTACAAAGAACTTCGGCGTCACGCGGACGGGCCGGGTCGTGTTCTACGACTATGACGAGGTCTCGCTGCTCCGTGACGTGAGCTTCCGGACGCTGGCCGCGCCGCGCGACGACGTGGACGAGCTACAGGCCGAACCCTGGTTCTCGGTCGGGCCGCACGACGTCTTCCCCGAGGAGTGGCCGACGTTCCTCTTTGCGCCGGGACGTGACCGCGCGCTGTTCCTCGAGCTGCACGGGGAACTGGTCACGGCGGCATGGTGGCAGGGGCGACAGCACGCGCTCCGCGGCGGGGCAGTCCCCGACAGCTTCCCGTACCCCGCGTCGCTACGGTTTCACGCGGACAAGGTGGATTCGTAGCGGCCGGGGATCGCCTCGTCGAGCGCGGTGTGGAGCATGAGTTGAATGTCCGCTCCCGACCGCCCCGCTCACTTCCAGCGAGCCGACTCCAAACGCGAGTTCCCAGCCGCGTCACGGAATCCCATGTACACGATTCCTTCGCGCCCGAAGCCCGAGATCATCCGACCCTGCGGCGGTTGCACGCGGGCGATCACCGTGCCCGCGCGATCGATCACGTAGTACACGGAGCCCGCATCACCAGTCGGCAACGTGGTGCGAACCCAGAGGTTGCCATCCATGTCTCCGAGCGCGGACTGCTGAAGGAAGGGAGGGCGGTAGTCGGCAATCTCGGTCGGATTCACCATCGTGATGGTCGGCGCACGGAAACCACCAGGACCGTCGTTCCCACCGCGGCCGCCACCGGCACCACCCGCACCACCCGCACCACCGGCACCACCCGCGCCGCCACGCTGTTGCGGACCACCGCCCGCGCCGCCGCCTCCTGGACC
>CAYUMN010000173.1:0-6714 GCA_964445835.1 uncultured Gemmatimonas sp. | reverse complement strand
AGCCTCCCTATGCGTTCCCGCGGACTCGTTCGCTTGCTTGCCGCCTGCGCGCCGTATCCGCAGCGCGGCCGTCAGCCGGTCATCATTCCCAACTGCGCCACGGTCGAGGCCGCGTCGGGTGCGGACGCGGCCTTCGCCACGCAGATGGAACTGCAGCGCCTCAAGGCGTCGGCGGATTCCGTCTTTACACTGAGCGTCGCCAGTTGCGCGCCGGCACATTGCGCGGCCATCGCGCGCGGTGAGGTCGCGATCGGGATGTCGCCGGATCAAGTCATGGCCTCGACCCGCTCGGCGCCGCAGGCCTGGATCGTTCGGCGCGCCGGCGATTTTGCCACGATGGTTCCTGCCGCTCCGAGCACCAAGCCCTACGACCGCATGGGCGAAGTGATGATGATTCAGATGGAGCGCGGCGGCACCAGTGTCATCAGCCGTCGTGGTCCGCAGGGCATCATGGTCGTGTCGCGTCCGCAGGATGCCACGAACCAAGGGATGGCACGTCAGCAGGCCGAACTCCTCGTGCGTGAAGGAGATGACCTCGTCGCGGCGAATGATCTCGCTGGCGCACTGAATCGCTACGACCGTGCGAGCGTGCTCGACCCGCAGCAGCCGGAGATCGAATACAAGGCGGCGCGTCTCCTCGATTTGCAACTGCGTCCGCAGGAAGCCCTGATGCGCTATCAGCGTTTCCTCCTCTCGATGGACCTTGAGCGCATCGGCGCGCAGGGCGAGGCGAGCGCGAGGATGGCCGAAGCGATCGCCCTCGCGCAGCAACGCATCGTCGTGCTCGAGAAGCAGGTCCGCTAACCAGATGTTCGGCGTCGCCTCTCGCGCCGCCAATCCGCTGCGACTCGCGGTCGTGCTCCCGTTGCTCGTGCTGAGCAGCGGGTGCGCGACCGCGAGCGCGGCGTTTCGCGCGGGCCCGGGTGGGATTCCCGCCGAGTGGGCGCTGCGGGATCACCTCACGTATGGCCGCGCGACGAGTGCCTGGAGCGCTATGGGGGACAAGAAAGTCGCTCCCGCCGATGCACTGTTACGGGCGATGTATCGCGGCGTGATCGGACTGCACGCCGGGGAGTATTCCGCCGGCTCGCGCGCGATGGACCGCGCCTGGACCCTGGTCGATGACCGCTACAGCAAACGCCTCTCCGTGGGTGCGGCGTCGCTCGTCACGTCCGAGGCGACGCTTCCGTACTATCCCGGAATCACGGAGCGGATGTTCATTCCGTACTACGGGGCCCTCAACTGGCTCGCGCGGAACGAACTCGACGAGACCGCGGTCGAAGCGCGACGGCTCTCGGCACTGCTCGCCGCCGAGGGGGACGACCAACCGCCTGCCGAACTGCGGGGAATGCTGCGCTACGTGAGTGGCGTCCTGTTCGAGGCGGCCGGCGAGCAGCAGGATGCGATGGTCGCGTACCGCAACGCCGCCGCGCTGCTGGGCACGCTCCCCGGCGACACGACCGTTGCGGGGCGGGACTCGGGCGACGTCGTGGTGTTGATCGAGGAGGGATTTGTGGGGCGCCCGGAGCCGCAGAACTTCGGTGTCTACATGAATGGCGACGAACTCGTCGCGCTCACCTCTGGCGACGACAATGGTCGTTTGCAACTGGCCCAAACGCTCCAGCGTCGCCATTTCGATGCAAGCTTCGATCGCGCGCAGCTGGGCTGGCTCACGTACGAAGTGAACTGGGCGAGCTTCGGCGAGGCGTCGCGTATTGACGGAGCACTCGCGGTGCGCACGACGCCGTCGACCGCCACGCTCGCGGGCGCCGACGTGACGGCCGCCGTCCGCGCGGACTTCCAGCGCGCGATGCCCGCGAAGCTGACGCGGGCGATCGCGCGCAGTGCCGTGCGATGGGCCGCCACGCGCGCCTCGGACCGCGCCTTCAGCGACGCCGCGAAGAAGCGGGGCGACGATGACGACGACTCGAAGGGCTGGGGCAGCTTCTTCGTCGGCCTCGGCCTCGCGGCGGCCACCATCACGAGCGCGGTGATCGATCAACCCGATCTTCGCGCCTGGCAGCTACTGCCCGATCGCCTCAGTGTGGCACGGATGCGCCTCCCAGTCGGCGATCATCCCATTGAGGTGGTCCGTGGGGACGAAGTCGTCTCGCTCGGCACCGTGACGGTGCGGCCGGGGGGCGTTGCAGTGCTTACGCATCGCTGGTGGCCCGGCCCGGGACGCACGATCCCAACTGCAGATCCAACTGGCATTCCACCTGGCATTCCAACTGGCATTCCACCTGGCATTCCAACGGCGGCTCAGGGCGTGAAAGTCAGCGCCAAGTAGCCGATGGTTGCGTTGCGGGTCATGCCCTGCAGGCCATGACTCACGCCGCCCTTCACGCTCCCATTGGGAATCCGCAGAATGCCGAGCGCGGGTACCTGCGTCGAGATCTCAGCACCGATCACACGATCCCACGCGCCGAGTTCTTCGCCGGCCGCAATCCAATCGTGATAGAGCCGGAAGGGACCCGTGGTCTCCGCCGAGAGAATCGCCATGCGCCGGCCACCGCGCATCCCGAACGGCAGCGCGAGATGCTGTACGCGTTGCGAAAGGACCGCCCCGTCGATGTACGGCGATGCGGTGCCGCCAACGGCGAACTGCTCGAAGATCGGGGCGTTGCTGCTCGTGGTGCCGCCGCGCGCGCGGAGGCCGAACCCGGCCATGCCGATCGCGGCTTCGGCCACGGTGCGATCCCACTCGTTGTTGTTCGTCGTGCCGCTGGCGAACTGGACGGCGAGGCTCGTGTTGATCGCTGCCTTGGGAAACTTCGTGAAGACGGCGTTCGTGGCGAACGACGCGAAGCCCATCGCGCGGTCGGAGCTGGGCGCGAGGGTGGGGTCGATCGTGCCAGTGGAGAGCCCAACGCGCAGCGTGCTCGCGCTGCGCACGCCGTAGCGCACGTATCTCATCGCGGCGAGTCCGCCGCTGTAGCGGAGATCGAACGGCGCCACGGCTGCGCCACCGTTCCGCCCCTGGAGTGAGGGATCGTGTCCGGCGGAAAAGAGTTGCAGTTGCAGCTCGGGGCGGAAGCGACGCCAGGTGAGCGCGGTCTTGCCGCCGCGCCAGCCGCCGCGCGCGCCATCGCCGGCGAGGAAGAACATCCCCACGCGCGTCAGCGGATCGCCGGCATTCGCGCCGAGGCTCCACGTGTCGCCATCGGGCGCGGCGGTGGTCGCCACGAGCAGCGAGCCGCCGAACGGCCCGGCGCCGTAGTCGCGGGCCGGGCTGACGGCGACGGAATCGAAGTCGCGGGCGAGGGTGGCATTGACGCGCCGCACGACCGGGGCGAGGGCCACGTCGAGCGGTGCTCCCATTGGGGCGCTGGAGTTCGCGTCGTTCACACGGAGATCGTAGCCGCGGCCATGCAGGTCGAGCCAGAAGGTCCGTCCGTCACGCGCCACTTCCGGGGCGCTCGCCGCGCCGATCGTGCGCACGATCACGCTATGCGCGCCGACCAGCGGCAGACGTTCGATCGTCTGGATGCCGTTGGCCTCGCTCACGGCCACAAGAGTGGAATCATCGGCCCAAGTGGCCGAGTAGCGCGAGGCCTCGTCCTGCGGTCCGACCACAATCGTGCTGCCGTTGGCAACGTCCACCACGACGAGATCCCAGAGGGCGCCGCGCTGACGCGACGTGACGACGCGCTGGCCGTTGGGCGAGACGCGGACACCCGCATACGAGCGATCAATGCCTCCGGCGACGAGCGAGCGTGTCTCACCAGTGGCGAGATCCACCATCAGGAGCGAGCAGGTGCCAGCGCCGCAGGTGAGGGCGGCGGCGCGCTTGCCGTCGGGCAACGCGTCGGCCTGCATGATGCCGGCGGCGCGCGTGATGCGACGGAGCTTCTTGGTCTTGTAGTTCCACGTGAAGAGATCAGGGCGCGCGCGACCGTCCGCGAGCGGCACCACGCGCGAGACGAGCAGGTGTTCACCATCGGGCATCCATCGCGGGGCATCGTACGGCGCGCCGGCGGCGGGGTGCAGCGATGCCACTTCCCTCAAGGCTTTCGGATACTTCTGGATCGCCTCGACATCCTCCGGGTCCTTCGCCCGCTGCTTGGCTTTCTTGGTGGAGTCCTTCTTGGCGGCGGCGGAGTCCTTCGCCGTCACGGAGTCCGAGACGAAGGCGAGCACCTGCACGTGCGATCCACCCGACGGCGTGGCGCGTCGCACGGCCATCAGCTTGCCGTTGGGCGAGAGCGCTGGCGTGCCGGCGCTCCAATCCCAGTGCTGCACCAGCGTGCCCTGCGCGAGTCCCTGCGCTTCGATGGCGCGCCGCGCGACGTGCGCATTCGCGGTGACTTCCGAGGCGAAGCGCCCGTACAAGCGGTCGGGGGCGTCGCCGAAGAGTCCGCTGAAGGCCGGAACGAAATCCCGCTTCTCTCGTGCGGTCGCACGCCGCCAGAGTTGCGGCAGCACGGAATCGCCGCGCTGCGCCTGCAGCCACTCCAGGTACGCCGATCCAATGAGATAACGCATCGAGCCGCCCTGGAACCGCGCCGTAGCGTCGAGCTCGTTGTACGAGGGGAGATACCCCTCGAGTGCCAGCTGACGAATCAGCGCCGGGCGTCCGACGCCATTGGGGCGTCCGGCGCCCGTGAGCTCGCCTTCAATGAGCGTCGCGTAGCCCTCGGAGACCCACGCCGGTGCCCCGAAAGAAATCGGGCCCACGGGGATGCCGGAGAAGAACGAGATCAGGCGAGCAAATGGCGCCCGCGACGGGCGCAGGAGATGCGCGAGGTGCGCGTACTCGTGGACCGAGAGAATCTCCCCCCAACCGCGCGAGTTGCCGAGCCCCGAGGAGGGGGAGGGAGGCGTGGCCCAGAATCGCATCGCCGGAAGGAACAGGAAGGGCCACGCATTGCCGTTCGGCGTGTTGAGCGGATCCTCGACGATGATGTCGATGACCTGTGGCGGCGTGTACCCGATGCGGCCGGCAACCGCGGTGCGGACGGACTCCATTTCGCTGGCGAGCTTTTGCGCCCAGGCTTCGAGTTGTGGCTCGTAGTGAATGCGGAAATGCTCCGTCCGGATCGTCTGCCAGCGGAGGCTGGGGACGTCGGTCTGGGCAGCGAGCATCGGGGCGGCTCCGGCGAGAAGGCCGAGCGCGACAAGAAGTGGCTTGAGTCGGTTCATGACGTCTGAAGATGGGGCCGGGTAGAAAAGGCGCAACGGCGGACCGGTATCACATCGTAATAGCGGACGTGGTCCTAATTTCCCCATTGCGGGTGGTGGGGCATTATTCTTGCGCTGTTATTCAATCGGAGTACCCGTTCGTGTTTATTCCGTTTCACCGTAGGTTCCTCAATTTCCGGCGATCCATGCGTCGACCGCAGCCCAGATTTGTGATGCGAGCCGTGGTGGCATCGGCCTTGATGGTCGGTGCCTGCGACGACGGCCCGACCTCTCTCGAGCCCTGCACGCTCGTCGCGCTCGGCCCCACGCTCAGCTTCGTGGTGCCGAGCGCGTCTGCGCTGCAGCCCGCGTTGGTGGATGCGCAGCAACGGCTGCTCCCCGGCTTGAGCACGCCGGCGCCGATCATTGCGAGCGCGATCTCCGATTTCAGCACCGAGCTCGCGACGGCGGATCAGCGCTCGCGTTGCATCGTCTACAATCGCGTGGTGGCCGAGTTCCAGCGCGTGGCTGCGGTGGCGCCGGTGGTGGACGGTCCCGAGATCGAGGGGATTCGCCTTGCGATCCGACTGGCGCACGCCTATCTCGAGGCCAACTGAGTTGTTTGGCGATGTGATCATTCCCGCGCAGTCCTTTGATTGCGCGTTCCCGTTGTTCTTCCTGCACGCCGACGTTCGATCCTCTTCGAGGACCACTGCATGCTGCTGATCCGTGCCTCTCTGCGTTTCCCCTTGTTGGCACTCCTGCTGACCTCGCTTGCGCCGCTGGGCGCTCTGGCGGCGCAAACGCGCATCGCCACGGTGGCTTCGGCTGCGGTGTGCGATCCCAATGATCCGACGTCGGCGCGACGGTCGGAGAATGGCGAACCGTGCGCGCCGGCGAAACACGTGAGCTATGCGTGGGCCGCGGTTGCGGTGCAGGCGACGCAGCTCGTGGTGGATGGGGTCGAGTTGCGGGCGTGTTATGTGCCGGGGACGGGCACCGTGTATCGGATTGCCGGGACCGGGCTGCCGAGTGCTTGCTTGGCGGCGACGCATGTGGAGTTCTCATGGAACTCGGCGGGGGCGGTTGGCGCGACGGGCCCGCAGGGTCCGGTTGGGCCGGCGGGGTCGCAAGGTTTGGCGGGCGCGGCTGGTGCGGCGGGTGCAGTTGGTGCGGCGGGTGCGGTTGGGCCGGCTGGTGTGGCCGGTACCGCTGGTGTCGCTGGTGCGACGGGACCTGCCGGGACGCAGGGTGTTCAAGGAATGCCGGGTGACGTTGGACCGGCGGGGCCGATTGGGTCCGCTGGTCTGCAGGGCGTGCAGGGTGATGTCGGACCGGCGGGGCCCGTTGGGTCGGCCGGTCTGCAGGGCGTTGCTGGGTCGCAGGGTCTGACTGGGCCGAGTGGGGCGATTGGCCCGATCGGGGCGGCCGGGGCGACTGGTGCGCAGGGGCCACAGGGTGTCGCGGGGCTGCAAGGTGATGTGGGTCCGGCTGGTGCGGTTGGTGCGGTCGGTGCGCAGGGGCCAATTGGCGTGGCGGGTGCGACGGGACCGACGGGGCCGATTGGCGTGACTGGTCCGGTCGGTCCTACGG
>CAYUMN010000172.1:0-6722 GCA_964445835.1 uncultured Gemmatimonas sp. | reverse complement strand
CGGGCGGCGGCGATTGCCGGGGTCGAGGGACTGCTCGCGCCGCCCGATCTGCGGTGGTTGTGCGTCCAATCCCCCGCCACCGCGGTGGAGCAGACGGTATACTATGAAAGTGGAGCCCGAGCCCAGTTGCGCTGGCGGATGCTGGGTCGGGGAGCGGTGCGCGGAGAGGTCGAGGGCGTTTGGCCCGCGGGGGGCCGGCACCGCCGACTCGCGTTGTTGGTCCCCGATTCCGTACCATTGGACAGCGTGATCCCCGGTTGCCCTGCGGCCACGAGGCTTGTCGCGGTCCCCGGGAGATGGCTTTTGACGCACCCGGACGGCTGAACGTGCGCGCGGCGTTACCTTGTACGCGTCCTGTTCGTGTACTGACGCAGGACTGCTCTTCGCTCGCATTGACCCCGACCGGGACCGCCCGCACCTTTGGCGACCCCAGCCCAACTGCCCCCTGCAGGACGCCCACGGGAACCCCATGGCGCTTTTCGGTCGCAAGAAGACAACGGTCGGTCTCGATATCGGTTCCGGCCTCATCAAGGTGGCCGTCATCGACCACTCCAAGCCCCAGCCGGAGCTCGTGCGGGTGGCCATCACGCCGTTGTTGGCGGATGCCATCGTCGAAGGCGAGATCATGGATCCCGGCATCGTGGCCGATGCCATCATCTCCTGTCTCCAGCAGGCGGGCGTGGTGACAAAGGATGTCGTGACCGCCGTGGGTGGTCGCGACGTGATCATCAAGAAGATCCAGATCGAGCGGGTGAAGGAGGCTCAAGCGCGAGAGTTGATGCGCTGGGAGGCCGAGCAACACGTGCCGTTCGACATGGAATCGGTGGAGTTGGATTTTCAGATTCTCGATCCGGACGGCTCCGCGGCGGAGATGAGCGTGCTGCTCGTCGCCGCGAAGCGAGAGCTGGTGGACGCGAAGATTCGCGTGCTCTCCGACGCCGGGCTCAATGCGGTGGCGGTCGACGTGGACGCCTTCGCGCTCCACAACGCGTTCGAGCTGAACCATCCCGAGGCGATGAGCGGCACCGTGGCGCTGGTCAACATCGGGCATGAAGTCACCAACGTGAATATCGTGGAGGACGGCGTGCCGATCCTGACGCGCGACCTCCCGACCGGCACGCGACGCATGCGCGAGGACCTTCAGCGTGAACGCGGTCTCGGTTCAGATGAAGCCGCGGCGTTGCTGCAGGGATTCGACCGGTCGGAACACATCGACGCGGTGCTCGAGACGCGTGGTGAGGAGATCGCTGTCGGTGTGGAACGCGCCGCCGCCTTCCTTGCGTCGTCATCCCGCTCGGGGGGGGGACTCACTGGGGTCTTCCTCTGCGGCGGTGGCTCGCGCGTGCCGGGACTGATCGACGTGCTCGCGGATCGTTTACGGATTCCTGTGGTGGCGGCCAATCCGCTTGCCAACCTGGTGATTCGTGACGGGGCTTTCGAGTCGCTCGTCACGGACGAGGTGGCACCCCTGCTGATGCTTCCGCTGGGATTGGCCCTGCGGAAGCTCGCCTGACCGACGGAACCCAATGATTGAAATCAATCTCCTCCCAGGCGCGCGCAAGAAGAAGAAGGGCTCGTCGAGCTCCGCTTCCCTGAATCTGGGTGCGGTGTTCGGTGACCTCGCGTCGCGGCTCAAGGATCCTTGGCTGGCGATCGCCATCGTGGGCGTCCTCATCGGCCTCTCCTCCGCGGGCGCCATGTTTGTGTTGCAGGGACGCGAGACGGCCACACTCGAAGAACAGCAGCGCGTCGCGGTGCAGGACTCGACGCGGTACGCCGCCGTCCTCGCGCAGCGCAGCGCGGCGGAATCGCAGCGCGACTCCATTCTGCGCCAGATCGCCGTCATCAGCGTGATCGATGGCGACCGCTTCATCTGGCCGCATGTGATGGATGAGGTGGCGCGCGCACTCCCGACCTACACGTGGCTCCGGTCGTTGACGCAGACGAGCTCGTCGGCGCCGATTTCCCCGGAAGCCGCCGCGGCTGGCTCGGCGCCGCGCCTCGGACTTCGCCTCGTCGCCTACACCGTCGACATTCAAGCGGTCACGATCTACATGAAGAATCTCGAAGCGTCGCCGTTCCTCGAGAACGTGACACTCGGCGTCAGCGAACAAGCCTCGACCGATGGCAAGCAAGTCACCGAGTTCACGCTCGACATGCAGTATTCGAAGCCGGACGGGTCCGCGATCCGCACGGTGCCCCTCTCGATCGCGGTGAGGTAGCCCATGGCCGGCTTGCCGACCAACCAACGCGACCAGATCATGCTCCTCGTGGGGATCCTCGGGATCGGCCTCGGGGCGGCGTACTGGTATTTCATGTACGATCCCAAGTCCGCGGAGATCGCCGTCCAGCGCACGCGCGTTGAGGCGCTCGATGCGTCCAATCAGCGCGCCAAGGCGCTCTTGGCGCGCGGGACCGTCGAGGAGCTGCAGGCCGAGGCCAAGCTCCTGCAGGACAATCTCGACCTGATTCGCACGCTGATTCCTGCGGGGAACGAGGTGCCGGCGTTGCTTGACCAGATCGTCGCCGCGGCGCGTCGCACCGGGCTGGACATCGAGAGCTTCGCGCCTGGTGCTACCACGCCGGGCGAAGAGTTCGACACCTACCGCTATCGCATGTCCATCAAGGGGAGCTATCACCAGATCGGTGACCTGCTCACCGCGATCGGATCGCTGCGGCGCATCATCGCGCCGGTGAACGTTGAGCTCTCGCCGGCCCAAGTGCCGGGGCGTACGCAGGTGGCGGCCGACGAGCGGGTGCTCAGCGCGAGCTTTGACTTGCAGACCTACGTGGTGCGCACCACCCCGTTGAGTGAAGGGGAGACTCCGTGACCAGACATCGTTCCGTCCTGGCGCTATGCACGTTGCTGGTCGCCGTGCCGATCCTCGTGACCGCACAGGGTGATCGGCCGCAGCCCGCGGCCGAAGCGCCCCCCGCGGTGCCGATTCCCGATCTGCCGCGGGACTCCGCGGGCAACATCATCTTCAACCGCGAAGTCTATTCGTATCCGCGGTCCGGGCGTCGCGATCCCTTCGCGTCGCTCATCACGACGGGCGACATTCGCCCCATCCTCGCTGACCTCGAGATCGTCGGCATCATTCTGGATGGGGCGGGGCGCAACTCGGTGGCGAGCCTTCGGGACGTGTCCACGAGCGAGATCTACCGTGTGCGGGTGGGCTCCACGTTCGGCCGCATGCGGGTGACGGCGATTCGCCAGCGCGAAGTGTCGCTGGCGATCGATGAGTTCGGCTTCACGCGACAGGAAGTCCTGTCAATCACTGTTCCCAGTCGGGGAGGTAGGACGCCATGAGGCGAGCTCGGATGATGGCCCCCATCGCGGCCTGCATACTTCTATTCGGCGCGTCGGTCGCCGGCGCGGCGCCTGCCGCGCGTACGGGGGGCACCGCCACGGTGACCGCCGTGACCGTCGTGCCCGGCGCGGGACGCGCGGACGTCGTGCTGTCGTTCGACGGGACGGTCTCCGTCAGCGACTTCTTGCTCGAGTCGCCGCACCGCATCGTCGTGGACCTCAAAGGGGCCACGATGCAAGGGCGCGCACCGTCCTACGACCGCGTCAATCGCGCGGGCATCCGCAACGTGCGGCTGGCCCAATACGAGAGTGACGTCGTGCGACTCGTGCTCGATCTCGACACGCCGCGCCAGTACGAGGTCGTCCGCGGCGCCAACGAGATTCGCATCAGCGTCCGCGGCGCCGACGACTTCGCGCCCTGGTCGCCGAATGTCGTCGCCACGCGTGCCTCGAGCCCGGAGCGCGTGACACCGACCGCCGACGTCGCGGACGTCGATTGGTCGGCACCGGCGGCCAGCGAGCCGACCTTCCAGCCCCTCGCGTCGCCCGCGCAGGCGCGCGAGCAGCGCCGGATCTCCGTCACCTTCGCGAATCGCGACATCAATGATGTCATCGCGACCTTCTCCGAGTTCTCCGGCAAGACCTTCGTGACCGGTTCGTCGGTGCAAGGAACGGTCCGCTTCACCGAAATCGTGAATCAGCCGTGGGACATCGCGCTGCAGAAGATCCTGCAGGCGAACGGCCTGCAGGCCGTGGAAGACTCGACCGGCATCATCACCATTGACAGCTACCGCAACCTGGCGGCGCGCGTCGCTGCCGAGCCGCTCGTCACGCAGCTCGTCGTCGTGAACTATGCCAAGGCCGAACAGCTCGCCGTCACCATCCGCGCGCTCATCGCGGCCTGCTCCTCGGGCTCGGCGGGTGCGGAGTCCGGCGTGGTCGACGTCGCCGCTGGGGGCGCTGCCGCATCGCCCGCCGCGCCGCAGCAGACGCAGACCTGCGGCCGCGGGGTCGTGACCTTTGAAGAAAAGACCAACACCCTGCTGATCACCGAGACCGTCTCGCGGCTCCCGGAGATCGTCAGCTACGTGAAGGACCTCGACGTGCGCACCCCGCAGGTCGCCATCAAGGCGAAGATCATCGCGGTGGACCGGACGGCGACCGAAGAAATGGGCATCAGCTACGACTTCGGCAATCCGACGACCTACATCAACACGCTGAACCCGCGCGGCACGCCGGGTGAGTTCACCGTGAACCTTGGCGGCGATGCCTTCGTCGGCGTGGCCAACGCGAACCGTACCTTCGGCGGCAGCGCAGCACTCTCGCTCATCTTCAACACCGTGATCGGCGGGAGCAACATCACCGCCTTCCTCGACGCCCTCAGCTCGCAGAGTCTCTCTGACGTGCAGGCGGAGCCGAGCACCACCACAATCGACAATCGCAAGGCGACGCTCTTTGCCGGTACGGAAATCGCCTTCCTGCTCACGCCGCCGGCGGTGCCCGGACAGATTCAGGCGATCGCCCCGGTCATTCAGCGCCAGAAGATCGGTATCACGCTCGCCGTGACGCCGCATGTGACTGCGAACCGCCAGGTCTCGATGGAGATCAGTGCCACGCAGCAGTCGCTGCTCGGCATCACCGTCGCTGGTCCGGAGATCAGTGAGCGCGCCGCCACCAACGAAGTGCTGGTGGCGGACGGCGAGACCGCGGTGATCGCGGGCCTCACCCAGACGCAAGTGACGCGCGTCGAGCGCGGCATCCCGATCCTGAGCAAGCTGCCCTGGATCGGCGTCCTCTTCCGCGAGACGAGCGTCGTCGAGCGCAAGCAGGACCTCCTGATCCTCGTGACCCCGCACATCGTGGACGAAGGCGAGATCGTTCGCCGCCCAGACACGAACTAAGGACACCCCGACATCTGAAGGCCACGTAGTAATCGAAGCGCCCGGCGATATCTTCCGCCGGGCGCTTTTGTTTCTTTCGTCTTTCGTCCTCCGTCCTCCGTCCTCCATCCTCCATCCCAAGAGCGATGCGCCTCACCTTCCACACCGCCGGCGAATCGCACGGACAGGCCCTTGTGGCGCTCGTCGAAGGCGCCCCTGCCGGCCTCCCGCTCCTCGCCGCGCACGTGGACCACGAGCTCGCCAGGCGCCAGCAGGGCTATGGGCGCGGACGACGGATGGTGATTGAGACGGACAAAGTCGAGTTCATCGCTGGGGTGCGGGCGGGCGAAACGATCGGGGCCCCGATCGCGATGATGATCCGCAACAAGGACTGGAAGAACTGGGAGGCCATCATGGATCCCGCGCCGCGCCCCGAGGACGACACGCCCGAAGGTCGGAAGCGGCAGGTCACCCGTGTGCGCCCCGGGCACGCGGATCTCACCGGCTTGCTCAAGTACGACCGCGAGGACGCGCGCGACGTTCTGGAGCGCGCCTCCGCGCGCGAGACCACCGCCCGCGTGGCCGCCGGCGCCGTGGCCAAGCGTCTGCTGGCCGAGTTCGGGGTGCGGATCGGGAGCCATCTCGTGCATCTCGGGGGCGTCGACGCGGTCGCCCCTGCCGTGATGCCCGAGGACATCAACGCCGCCGCCGATGCCTCGCAACTCCGCTGCCTTGACGCGCAGGCCGAGGCCGCGATGATCGAACGCATTGATGCCGCGAAGGCGGAAGGGAACACCCTCGGCGGCATCTGCGAAGTCGTCGTCACCGGGTTGCCGGTCGGGCTGGGCTCGCACGTGAGCTGGGATCGCAAGCTCGATGGTCGATTGGCCGCCGCGATCTGCTCCATTCCCGCCGTCAAGGGCGTCGAGATGGGGATCGGCTTTCTGGCCGCTCGTCTCACCGGTGCACAGGTGCACGATGAAATCGAGCCCGCGCCGGGCAACCCGCGCACGGGACATGTGAAGCGTCGTACGAATCGCGCCGGGGGACTCGAGGGGGGCATGACCACGGGAGAGCCACTCGTACTTCGCGTGGCGATGAAGCCGATCTCGACGCTCATGCGACCGCTGAATACCGTGGACGTGCGCACCGGCGAGAAGGCCGATGCGGCGGCCGAGCGCTCCGACGTGACCGCCGTCCCGGCGATGGGCGTGATTGCCGAGGCAATGACGGCTCTGGTGTTGGCGGATGCCTTTCTGGAAAAGTTCGGTGGCGATTCGCTGGGCGAGATGCGTCGCAACCATGACGCGTACCTCGCGCGCGTGGCCGAACGGCTCGGCTGAGCGCGACTTGTCACTCAGCCTGGCACTCAGCCTGGCACGCGCTGTCTCGTGTGGGCGGCGGGCCCAGGCGTGAGCGCGCCGCGCATTGTGCTGGTCGGGCTGCCGGGCTCGGGGAAGAGCACGGTGGGGCCGTTGGTGGCGGCGCGTCTGGGCTGGGAGTTCGTCGATCTCGATGCCGAGATCGTGCGG
>CAYUMN010000171.1:0-6823 GCA_964445835.1 uncultured Gemmatimonas sp. | reverse complement strand
CCCGACATAGGCCGTGTGTCCTTGGCTGAACGCGAGCAGGGTCTCCGTGTCGTCGCGACTCGTCGGCGCGCAGGCGGTGCCGAGCACGAGCGCCACGAGGAGCAACGGCAGCGTGCGGCGTCGTGCTTCTCTCTCGATCAGCGCAAGGACCGACTCCGCGCGCTCGCGGGCGGCCTGCGAGGTATCGCGACGATCCCCCTTGGCGAATGCCTGCGCATCGCAGGCATCGCGCAGTTGCTCGGCCGCGTGCGCCGTCTCGGTCGTCACGCCCTCGATGCGGAGGGCGGCGGCCAACGTGCCGGGCGTGGTGTGGTCGGCGACTTCGACCCCAGTACGTGCACGCAGTCCGCGCTCAAGGAGGGCACGCGCGCTGCGCGGACCTTGAATGACCTCGCCCGGCGTGCGCCGCGCGAGCATGCGCGGCATCAGTCGCTGGAGCACCCACGGCACGGGGGCGAGCAGTGCGATCCACATCCACCACAGGGCGGCGGGAATCTGCGAGCGCGCGGGGCCGGCGAGCTCCGGCCGCAGCGGAATCACCGCCGCATCGCGGAGCGCCGCGGCGCGCGGAGGGACGGCGACCAGCGTGCCGGGGCGCACGCGCAGCGGCACGGGGTCGGTGCGCGCGAGTGCGTACGCGCGCCCATCGGGATCGAAAAAGCTGTAGCCGATCGACGCGATGCTTTGCGCGCCCTGTTCGCGCGGCGTGATCAACCAGGAGAATTCCTTCGCCCCCCCCAGCATGAGCGGCGCTGCCTCCAGCACCACCGACTCTCCCTGCGGGACGACGTCGGCCCAAGGGATGGTGACGACGGGGCGCGGCAGGAGCGTGGGATTTCCCTCGCCCGCTAAGCGCAGCGTCAGCACAATGGGATCGCCTACCCGCGGATCGGCGCGATCGACGCGCGCCGACGCACGCCAGACGCCGACGGCGCCGAGCCAGTCGGCGGGACGGCCCCGTATGGGGGGCTCAATGGCCACAAATGACGTGGCGGCCGACCGCAGCACGCGCTCGTCTTCGCGACTGAAAAAGCTCGCGCTCTGCGGCAGCGCGTAGCTGAGCCGAGCCGCGGGAATCGGATAGCGTCCCGGCGTGAGCACGAAGAGCGCCCGTCGGAAGGTGTGGATCTCGGTCGCATCGGCGGCGTTGGTCGAACGCGAGAGCGGGAGTTCGTAGGCGAGCATCGCGCGCGGCTCGGGAGGAACGAACTCCGGATTACGCCGCAGGCGCTGTCGGATGTCGACGGGGATGCGCACCGTGAGCGCATACGTGGCTTGTTGTCCGACGTAGATCGTGTCGGGCGCCACGCTCGCACTGAATCCAACGCGCTCGGTCGCCTGCGCGTGCACGCCCGCTGGGACCAGCGCGAGCAAGGCCGCGGGGATCACGGCTCGCACCACGCGTCGCATCACCAATCGCATCGCTCCTCGGCTCGCGAATCGCATCACCAGTCCCGCACGCCCGTGGCGCGTCCCTGCGCGTCCCCGCGGCGGCGGCGCGCTTGCACCTCACGCTCGTCGCGCGCGGCGGCATCCAGCAGCGCTTCGGCCTGCTGTCGCGACATCTGTCCCCGCGGCGAAGGCTCCGGAGGGGGCGGGCCCTGCGGCGGATCATTACGACCGCCGCCGCCGCCGCCCTGAGGTGCACGCATCGCCAACTCGTAATTCCACTGTGCGTTCCGATTGCCCGGCGTCTCCAGCAACACGGTGCGGAAGGCGCGCTGCGCGGCCTTGAGCGCGGTGGAGGCACCCTCTCCCTCCGCGCGCAAGCCGCGACGCAGGAACGCCACACCAAGGTTGTAGCGCGCCGTGCGGCGCAGCGCGGCATCGCCAATGAACGTGACGCGCTCCAGCGTCTCGATGGCCGCATCAAGCGAGTCGGCGGCGAGCAAGGCGGTGCCGAGATTGTAGAGCACCACGGCGCGGCGATCGCCCGACTCCAGAAGCCCGCGATACGCGCGGATGGCGTCGAGGGGACGTCCCGCACGATGCAGGGCAATCGCCTCATTGAGCGCGGGGCGCTGCGCGAGCGCCGCGTTCGGCACGAGGGCGGCGAGGAGGGCGACGAGGAGGAGAATCACGCTCGCCCGCGTCGTGGTGCGCCGCTCGACTCCTCCCCGACGCGCGCGCACAGGGAACGAGAGCCCGAGCGGCCAGCGCGGCCAGCGCGCCCCGTCCGCAGCGAGCGCATCGAGCAACAGGATGACCAGCGCCAGCGCCACGAACCATTGGTACTGCAGCGGGCGAGTCGCTTTGATCTGCTCCGCTTGCGCCGACGACTCCAGGCCGGCCAGCGCGCGCCGGATCCGATTCCCCTTGTCCGTCGCATCCGAGGGGATGTGCTCCCCACCCGCGGCGACGGCGAGCGACTCCAGCAAGCGGTCATCGACCTTCGTGATGACGATCGCGCCTTCATCATCACGCTTCACATCGGCGCCTCCGGTGCCGGGGAGCGGAATCGTGCCGCCCCCGGCGGTCCCGAATGCGACGGTCACGAGATGAATTCCCGCTTCCTTGGCCTCACCCGCGATGCCGACCGCGGCTGCGTGGTCGTCGAAGGCCTCCCCGTCACTCATGATGACGAGCGCGCGATCGGCGTCTCCCGTACTCGCACTCAGCAGATCGATCCCCTGCCGGATCGGGAGCGCAATGTTCGAACCCGCCTGCCCAACGATGCTGGGATCGAGATTCGAGAGGAAGAGGTCGAGCGCGCCGTCATCCGATGTGAGCGGAGCGAGGATATAGCTGCGCCCCGCGAAGGCGATCAATGCCACCCGATCCCCCGGGGAGGCGGCGCGTAAGCGACGCACCTCCTGCTTCATGCGCGCCAATCGACTCGGTTGCTCGTCCTCAGCGAGCATCGAGAGTGACACATCGAGGGCGATCGCGACGTCGATTCCCTCGGATTCGATCACCGAGGTGCTCGCCCCCCAGCGCGGTCCCGCGAGCGCCAACGCGATGCAGAACGTTGCCAGCGCGAGCACCAACGCCCTGCGCACCGGGCGGCGTCCCGACTCCGGAGGCGCAAGACGGGCGAGGGCCTCCGGCGCTCCGTACTTCGCCAGTCGCCGACGACGCCGTGCGAAGCCAGCCATCACCAGCGCGGCGGCCAACAGCGCGAGCGCGGCGCCGACCAACACCAGCCAGGGGCGATCGAGGCCAGGCATCATGGGACGGGACTCCGGCGCCACACCAGCAGCAGTTCGAGGAGGAGCGTCACGAGGGCGATACCGAGAGGCCAGAGGAACCAATCGGTGAAGCGCACCGTGCGCGACTGCCGCATGGGGGTGCGTTCGAGCGCGTCGATGGTCTCGTACGTGCGACGCAATGCCTCGGCGTCGCGCGCCCGTTGGTACCGACCGCCCGTCGTCGTCGCGATGTCCTCGAGTAGGGCTTCATCGATCCGCACGGGGCGATTCTCGTACCGCAGGCCGAAGACGCTGCGCCCCACGGGAACCGGCGCGACCCCTTCACTGCCGATCCCGATGGTGTGCACGCGGATGCCCATCGCCGCGGCGGCCGTCGCGGCCGTGCGCGGGTCGATGCTCCCACGATTGTTCTCGCCATCAGTGAGCAGGATGACGACGCGCGAGCGGCCCGTGGCGCCGCGCAGACGATTCGTCGCCGTCATCAACGCGGTGCCGATCGCGGTCCCATCTTCGAGTTGCCCTGGCTGCAGTTGATCGACCGCGGCGAGGAGCACGGGATAGTCGAGCGTGAGCGGCACCTGCGTGAGCGCTTCACCCGCGAAGGCCACAAGGCCGACTTGATCGGCCTCACGGCGCGCGATGAACTCCTTCGCGGTCTCCTTGGCCACGCCGAGCCGGTTGTCGGGCTGGAAGTCCTCGGCGAGCATGGAACTCGAGAGATCAAGCGCGAGGACGATGCTGATGCCATCGCCGCGCACGGTTTCCGTGCGGGCGCCGGTGCGCGGCCGCGCGAGTGCCGTGACGAGTGCGACGAGCGTGAGGAGTCGGAGCGTCAGCAGCGCGCGGGCCGTCCACTTTCCGCGACGCGGGCCACTCGCGAGGAGACCGGCGCGGGCGTGAATAAGGGCCGGCGGATGGCGGCGGCGACGCCACACCAACCAGACTCCGACGAGTGCGAGAATGGCGAACGCCCACGGCGTGGCGAAGGTCACGCCGGTGAGGGTCAGCACGTCGCGAAGGCGTTCGATCACGAGCGCGGCTTCCGCGGCACGCGCTTGGTGTCGGCGGCGTGCTGCGCGAGACGCGCGCGCCAGACGGTCTCCAGGTCCTCGACGATCGCCGCGGCCTCGTCGCTGAGTCGCTGCGCCTCTTCCGTGCTGATCGGCCCGCGCGCGTAGGCCACGGCCTCGCTCGCGGCTGCGAGTGCGACGAGCCGTTCCGGCAGGATCGGGAAATCGCCGCCCGGGAGCGCGAGCGCGAGTTCCTGTGCCGTGAGGTCCGCGCCCGCGACGGGCCAGCGCGCCGCCATGTAGCGTCGCATCACACCGGCGTGCGCGAGCAGGTGCCGCCCGGGCTCTCCGGCCGTAAGGAGGTCGAGTGCGCGGGCGTGCGTGAAGGCCGTGCGCGCGAGGCCGATCGCATCGGGGGGGGCGTCGCGGCGGGCCCGCCGGCGGCGGCGCCAGCGGCGGATGGCCCACGAGGCCAGCGCGACGATGACGGCGAGCGCGACCCAGAGCCGCCAGCGCCAGCTCGGGGCATCGAGCGCATCGGCAGCGGGGCGCGGCACGCGTTTCGCGGTGTCTGCCGGGAGTAGCGAGCGAATCCGCAGCTGACGGAGCGTGACGGGATAGCGTTGCTCGGCGCCATTCCGGCGGACCGTGACGTCGCCGAAGGCGAGATCCACGGAACCGGTGTCCCACGCGATCAACCGATACACCGCGGTGCGATCGATCAGATTCGCGGTCGACGCATCGCGGATGGTGCGCGGGTCGAGCGGCTCGATGCGCGTGCCGGTATCGGGCAGCACCGGGAAGCGGACCTCGGCACCGGCCGGGGTGCGGACGCGGAGCTCGATGGTGATCGGGTCCCCGATAGCGGGAGCTGCCGGCGTGACGAAGGCGGTCACGGTCGGGACGCGATCAATTGTGCGCTCGGGTGCGCGTTCTGCGGTGCGCGCCTGCGGCCGCGCCACCGGGCGCGCCTGCGGCCGCGCAGGGACGGCGGTCCCGTGCAGCACCAGCACGAATGCGACGAGCAGTTTCACCGGCGACGAGCGCGTGTCTCACGCGCGCGGAAGAACCGCATCAGCGGATCGACGTAGCCCACCTCAAGCGGCACAATGACTTCATCGACGGCAAGACGGCGCAACATCGACTGCCGGGCCTCGCGCTCGGCGTTGAGCGCCGCGGCATAGCGGGCGCGGACGCGGGGATCGCTGGTGTCGATCTCGGCGAGTTCCCCGGACTCCGCGTCCTGCAGGCGGGCGACGCCAACATCGGGCAGTTCACGCTCCGCGGGATCGTCGAGGACGACGGCCACGACATCGTGGCGTCGCGAGAGCCGTGTGAGGGCCCGGTCGAAGTCCGGCGCGACGAAATCGGAGACGACAAAGACGATGCTCCGATGCGGCAAGAGGCGCGCGGCGTAGTCGCAGGCGGCCGCGAGATCGGTCCCCCGGGCCTGTGCACGCGACGCCAGCACATCCCGCACGAGTCGGAGCGCATGGCGCCGTCCCTTGCGGGGGGGCACCACGTGCTCGACGCGATCCGAATGCAGCAGCAACCCGACGCGATCGTTGTTGCGCGTGGCGGTGAGCGCCAGGACGGCCGCGAGTTCGGCGGCCATCCCCTGTTTGTCCTGCGCCAGTGCGCCGCCGCGGCTCGATCCTGAGGTATCGACAATCAGCAGGACCGTGAGTTCGCGCTCCTCGACAAATCGCTTGACGAAGAGTCGTTGCATGCGCGCACTGACATTCCAGTCGATCGTGCGGACTTCGTCGCCGGGTTGATACTCGCGCACCTCGGCGAACTCCATCCCCATCCCTTTGAAGACGGAGTGGTACTCCCCGGTGAAGCGCGAGTTGACGAGGCCGCGCGTTCGCAACTCGATACGCCGCACCTGCCGGAGGACCTCCGGGGGAACGGCCGCCGCGCGGCCACGATCGGCCGCGACGGGCGTCACGGAGCGGCGACGCGCTCGAGCACGCGCGCGATGACCGCGTCGCTGGTGACATTCTCGGCTTCGGCCTCGAACGTGAGCAGGACGCGATGCCGCAGCACGTCCGGGGCGATCGCTTTCACATCGTCGGGCGAGACGAAATCACGCCCGCGCAGATACGCATGCGCACGCGATGCCTGCGCCAGGGCAATCGTCGCCCGGGGGCTCGCGCCGTACTCCACGAGCGGCGCGATGTCGGCGAGCCCCGACTCGGCGGGGGCGCGCGTGGCGTGGACGATGTTGACAATGAAATCGACGAGTCGATCGTCCAGATGGAGCGCGGCGATCTCGCGACGCGCGTCCATCAACTGCACGGGATCGGCGACCGCCTGAATGGGGATGGCCACGCCGCTCGCCATGCGCCGCATGATCTCCCGCTCTTCATCGCGCGTCGGATAGCCCACGCGGATCTTGAGCATGAAGCGATCCACCTGCGCTTCCGGCAGCGGATAGGTGCCTTCCTGCTCGATCGGGTTCTGCGTCGCGAGCACCAGGAAGGGCTCCTCGAGCGGAAAACTCGTGCCGCCGATCGTGACCTGCTTTTCCTGCATCGCCTCGAGGAGCGCCGCCTGCACCTTGGCCGGTGCGCGGTTGATCTCGTCCGCGAGCACGATGTTCGCGAAGATGGGGCCGCGCTTCACCGAGAAGGTCGCCGTGCGCTGATCAAAGACCTGCGT
>CAYUMN010000170.1:0-6838 GCA_964445835.1 uncultured Gemmatimonas sp. | reverse complement strand
ACGAGCACCAGCAATACCCTCACGGGTGGGACCATCGTGCTCGGCGATCGCATCGCTCAGGTGGCCGGCGCGCTCACCACTGACGCGGGCTCGATCCTCACTCCACGGCGCGTCGAGCTCTACGGCAACATCACCTCGGCCGGCGATTTCTCACCCGACACGGTGGACTTCACCGGGACCGCACCAAGTGACTTCGGCGGCATCCAGCGCATCCGCTCCTCCAACAGCGCGGCCGGCAACTACGGCTACAAGCTGGTCCGCGTCTTCGCGGACGCGAACATGCGGCAGGTCTCGACCGGCATTCCGATCGCGTACACGATCACAGAGGGCCTGCAGGTGCTCAACGGCCAGCTCACCGTTGGCGACAGCGTCACGCTGGACACCGTGTACGTGAACATGGCGACTGCGGATCTGATCGTCGATGGCGAGTTCACCGCATTCAACATGCGGTACCCGAGCCGCGTCAACGCGGACAGTTCACACTTCCAGGGCGGATTCACCTCCGTGCTGACCTCGGGCCGCCTCCGGACGCGAAGCCTGGTGCAGCAGAACGCTACCGCCAACACGACGACACTTCAGGCGGTCGCGGATCATGTTCTTGATCTCGCGGGCGTCGGGACCGTGTCGCTGGAGAACTGGAGCTTCAACGCCCTCAATGATGTGCGGTTGGAAGGCAATGCCGTCGCCACGCTCGGGTCTGAACTCCAGATCAACGGAACGCTGGGCCGAGTGGCGGGGAACGACGGCATCGTGACGATGCAGGCGGCGAATCCTCCGGGCTTCGTCCGGTACGTGTATGCCGCCAGCACAGACTTCGCTGAGGGCAACAGCGGGGTGGTCCTGAAGAATGTGCCGCTCTTGCTGGAGGGCACCTTCCCTGGCGACAGTCATGCCCTGAACAACGTGACCTTCCAGGACATGGACCCGCTGTCGTCCTTCCTGATCGCGAACTTCAGCGGGCAGTACTCAGCCACCTTCAACAACCTCAACTTCAACTCGCCGGTCGTGCTGACTGGTCGCCACTTCGACTTCCAAGCGGGCGACGCGGGCTCGGTGATCACGTTCGTGAACGCGTCGCCGGCGGCGGGGTGCTTGGCCAGCTTCTGCGTGCCGAGCGACTTCTCGCCGACGATTGAGGCTGGTGCGACCTGGGTCGGTGGTGAGAGTACCGTCTGGACTGACCCCTCCAACTGGTCGACCGCCAGCGTGCCGACCGCTGGCACGGATGTGCTGATTCCGAGCGGGACGATTTTCTCGCCGGAGATCACTAGCAACACCGGCGTCAAGTCTCTCGCGGTCGATCTTGGCGCGACGCTCGCGGTCGCCGCGAATGACACGCTCTCGGTGTACAACGAGCTCACGGTCGATGGCACGGTGACGGGAGGTTCGTTCGCCTCGACGCTCCGAGTTGTGCCGCCGGTGGACACCTTCGCGCTCCGCGCGTCGGGTGCGATCGGGACGCGGTTGTCCATTGGGTCCGGAGTCGGCGGCTACGATGGCGTCGTGCAGCTCCTGGGCCGTGTGAACCTCACCACCACGAACTTCAACAGCGGCGTGTACCTCAACGCTGGTTTGCTTGACCTCAACGGCAACACCATGAGCGTTGCCGGCAGCTTCCGGAACTTCGGCACGAGCCGGTGGCAGATGGTCAATCCGACAGACACGCTGATCGTGCTTGAGAACTTCGAGATTCGGGGCGGTTCTACGGAGGGGCTGTTGACGGAGGGTGAGATTGACATCTCGGGTGTCTACTTCCGGCAGTACAACGACAACAGCAATCAGTCGTTCGTCGCGACCGGGAATCACTCGGTGCGACTCTCGGGTGGTGATCAGTCAATGGATGTCTGGTTCGAAGGCGCCGATTCGACGCTCTCACGGTTCGCGAATCTCGCCATTGACCGCACCTTCGATCAGTGGTTGTTCTTCAATTACACGAAGGTGTTCGTCACGAACCTGACCGGGGTGTCCGGACGCCTCGAGGTGTTCGACGACGGCGGTGGCATTGGCTCTGAAGGCAATCTGATCGTGTCGGGAACGGTATCGAATGTGAATCCCGCTCACATGTGGGATATGTACGGTATCGGCAAGGTGCAGCTCCTTGGCGTGAATCAGGCCACCTGCGACGGACTCACGTTCAACGCGCAGTACGCCATCGCGAACTTCGAACCCATCGCCTGCCACAGCCCGACCTACGCTTGGGCACCTGAAGTCGGCACAGAACTCGTCTCTAGCTACGGCGCCTACGCGGCGTCAGACACGGAGATCTGGGTCGTTGGTGACAACGGCACGATTCAGCGTGGGAGCGGATCAACCTGGTCGCTCGAAACGTCGAACACCGTGAACACCCTCTACGCGGTCCACGGCATCTCGGCGTTCGATGTGTGGGCAGTGGGCGCGGCGGGAACGGTGGTCCACTGGGACGGTGCCACGTGGACCGCATCCACGGAGGGCAGCGAGACGCTCCGCGGCGTATTCGCCTACAGCGCCACGGAGGTGTACGCGGTCGGCGACAACGGTACCATCATCCGATGGGACGGTAGCACTTGGACATCGATGTCCTCCGGCACACTACAGAACCTGACCGGAGTCTTTGCCCGCGGCTTCAACTTTAGTAACGACCTGCTGGCGTCCGGCGCGAACGGCACCGTTCTTCGATTGAGCTCAGGGAGTTGGGTCGCAGAGATCAGTGGCGTCGGAGTCAACCTCACCGGGACGTACGGCTCGACCGGGTTCGGCTATCTTCTCGTCGGCACCGGCGGCACGATGCGAGTGAAGTACAGCTTCTTCAGCGGCTCGTTCTTCGATGCCTTGTCACCCACCGCCGAGAACCTCAACGGCGCCGGCGGCAACGGCACCGCCGGCTTCGCGGTCGGCGCCAACGGTACCATCGTCCGGCTCCTCGGCGAGTCTCTGGTTCTCGAAACCTCGCTGATCAGCAATGAGCTCTTCGGAGTCGCCGTCACACCGAACGGCACCACCTACATCGCGGGTGCGAACGGATTGATCCACAAGGGCACCGTCACCCCGTAATACAGTCTGGAATTGGACCAGATGTGACACAGCGCACAAAGGGCGCGGATCCTCGCCGATTCGGGCCCTTTGTTTTTCTGAGCGATCAGAGCGAAGATTCTAGCATGAGCCTCCGCCCAATCCAGCCTGTTCTATTTTTAGCCGCCCTCGCCCTCCTGCAGCTCTCCTGCGGTCGCGAAGTCACCGGCCCCGCTTCTGGCGCCGTCGGCCGCGTGGCGCACTTCGCGCTCGACCCGCAGATGCCCTCAGTCGCGGCCCTCTTTGCCAGCGTTCAAGGCATCAGCACCGTCGTCCCATTCGACCGGGTGCGCATCACCGCGCAACGGCCGGACCAGACACTCGCCTACGACCGCACCGTCCCCTTCCCCTCGACGGTGGACTCCATCACGCTCGGGCTCGCCATTCCACTCCAGTCGGCGTCGAGCTCCGGCTCCGAAGCTGAGGAGGGATTCGGCGTGGCGCTGCGGATCGCCTACATCAACGCGCAGGGCGACACCGTTTTTCGCGGCGGTCCAGTCACCGCGTTCGTCAGCGCGACGTCCTCCACTCAACGCGTGAGCCTGCCGATTCGCTACACCGGCATCGGCAGCGGGGCCACGAGCGTGGTCCTCACGCCGGACAGCGTGACCGTTGTGGCCGGCACCTCCTCCTCCTTCGTCGGCGCCGCGCTCGATACCTCTGGCGTGCTCGCCGGCACGCCGCTCTTCTATTACTCGCCAGACACCGCACGCGCGCTCATCGCGAACCCGGCAGTGGGCACGGTGCAATGGAAGCCCTCACGCGGCGTTGCGCGGATCATTGCGCTGCACCCAAGCGGGTTGCTCGCCGACACGTCCACCGTCACCGTATCGCTCCCCGCGTCACGGCTCGCGCTTCTCTCCGGCGGTGGACAGACCGCGCTCGGCAGCACGGCGCTCCCTGCACCGATCGTCATCCGCACCGTCGCGGCTGACGAAGTGCCGGTCGCCGGTGTGGTCGTGGACTTTACCATCACCACGGGCAGCGGGTCGTTGACCATCGTGAAGGACACCTCCGACGCCAATGGGGTCGTCTCCACCAACTGGACCCTCGGCACACTGATCGGCACGCAGAGTATCACGGCGACCGCCGCCGGGATCACACCGTCGCTGACCGTGCTCGCCGCGGCGAGCTCCGGCCCGACCGGCGTGGCGATCAACATCACCTCCCCCATCGGGGCCAGCCGCTATTACGCGGTCGTCACTGGCCCGGGCATCGCGACCGAAGTCATCCAGAAGCTCAATGCCTCCTTCGCTCGGAGCGCCACGCTCACCGTTCCGCTTGCGGCGGGCAACGGATACACGGTGTACGTGCTCGCGGCGGATTCCCTCACGCCGCTTCCGGACACCCTCCCGGTCATCTCCGCCGGCACCAAGTTCACGAACGTGAATATTCCCGCCGGGAACACCGTGCCGTTGAACGCGACGCTCGGGAGCGTCGGCATCACCGGCATCGTCCCGAGCAGCATCACCGCGGGTGACGCGTTCGTTGCGGATATCACACTCACCGACAACTCGAGACTCTTCTACGACGTCTTCTCGTTCGTCAATCTGTATCGCTCCGATACCATTGTGAATATCGATCGTGGCGGGAGTGCCGCGTCGGTCGGAGGGGTGCTGATCCTCAGCACCACGCAAAAGCGATTCACCGCGAACGTCTTCCGCCCATCGGCCACAGGCACCATTTACTCGCAGTTCGGCGGCGGCGTCGCCACATCAGACCGGTCGGTGGTCTTCTATGTCGTTGGTCCATCGCGGCAGCGCAACGAGAACTTGCTCACGACCAGCGTGTTGCCAGCAGTCACCGGAATCAGCGTCTCCGTCACCGCACCCGCTGCGGTGACCCGTTTCGTTGTCGCGGTAGACACCGGCGCCGGTCCGATCGCTTGGGGAGAGGCGACGAGTGCGAGCTTCACCACCGCGACCATCAGCGTGCCCGTACCCCCCGGCACGAACTACCGCGTACGCGTTGCTGGACTACAGGACTTCGGCCCCAATGCGGCGACCTCGGCGCTGCTCGCGGGCCTGCGTTCGGGTGGCGTACTCACTGCGCAATCGGTCTTGACCGGATTCAGTGCCGTGAATCTCACGCTGGTTGCGGCCACCTCGGCGCCGGGCGTGGCGACTGTTGGCAGCGTGGGCATCCCCCTTACCTACAGCGGCACGATGCGGGATCCCTCACTCTTCAACACGACCGCCGCCTGCCTGATGCGGTACTCCACGACTGGCCCCATTTCAGCCATCAATGCAGGCACCCTTCTGACCACGGGTTGCACCATATCCGATCGCTTGGCCGATGGTACCTATAGCGTCGCGGGTTCTTTTCCCGCCATCACGGCGCCGGCAACCCTGCACACGCAGGTCTTCACCTCGGTGATCGGGTACACATCCACTGGAACGCGCGTCGAGATGGTGCATCAGGGACTGACGACGACGAGTATCGTACCGTAGCCTCAACGCTCAGAACAATCCAAGCTGGTCCGCCAACTGGGCCGGATCCTTCGGGGTCTGGCCCAGTCGGCTTTGCAGCATCCGCACATTCGCGGGACTGTGCCCGCTGAAGTGATTGTTCACGTAGCCATACACCGGCACGCGCACGCCGAGTGCGGGGAGCACGTCTGTCCACGCGTCAAGCGCCGCGGTTCGATCGACTTGAATACGCGAGTAGTCCGTGATGGAGCGGTCGGGACCCATCCAGCGCACGTACGCGTGGGTCGTAGAGGTCGGCCGCGCGGCAAGCGTGAGCATCCACGGCCGCGGGATCCAGCGTGCATCCACGAGCGCGAGCGCGACATTGCGCGCGGACAGGAGCTGGTGCGTCTCCTCGTTGATCCATCCCTTTTGCCGGAACTCGATCGCAAAGCGGATGTCCTCCGGCAACGTGAGAAGGAACTCCTCGAGCTGCTCAATCTCATGGGGAGCGAAATCGGGGCCACACTGAATCAATATCGGCCCGAGTTTCGTCCCCAATTCGCGGGCGACATCGAAGAACTGCTCCGCGACCTCTCCTGCCCCCTCAAAGCGCCGCTCGTGCGTGATCTCCTGCGGCAACTTGAGGGCGAAGGTGAAGTGCTCCGGCGTGCGCTCGGCCCACCCCCGCACCGTTCTCGCGGCGGGGACGGCATAGAAGGTGGAATCGACTTCGACCGTATCGAAGGCGCGGGCGTAGACCGAGAGAAAGTCGGCCGCACGGGTGCGCGGCGGATAGAATGCGCCCACCCAAGCGGGATAGTTCCAGCCTTGGCAGCCGAGTCGAACGGACATCGTGCTCAAGCTGCCTCGCGTCGAATGTTTGGGGACTCGCGCATCACATGAGAATACGAACAACGAACGCCCGGTGCGAGGTGCACCGGGCGTTCGGTCTAGCTGGGAGATGATCGGATTAGAGGGCGGGTCCGATGTACTGCAGGATCACGAAGCCGTTGCCCGTGCCGACCCCAGGTGTATTGACCGGGTTGGCGCCAGTGTTCAAGGAGCCGCCGCCGCCGGCGATCCAGCCGCCGTCGCCACCCGAGTAGCCACCGCCGCCGCCGCCGCCGTAGCAGCCGTGGCCCGCGCCGCCGCCACCGAAACCGCCGATGCCCGGGCCGGTGCCGAAGCAGTTCCCCTGATTCTGCCCAGTTCCGCCAATCAACCCCGCGGCCCATGAACGGCCACCAGTCCCAATAACCACGGGACTCACAATGTCATCCGCACCGTTTCCGAAAAAGCCACCACCACCTGCACCGAAAGAGAACGGGCTCGTGAGCACACCGCCAAGGCCTTCGGCGGTGTTCTTCACGGGGCAGGTC
>CAYUMN010000169.1:0-6849 GCA_964445835.1 uncultured Gemmatimonas sp. | reverse complement strand
TGTGCGCGTCCGTCCCACCGGGGCGTCCGATCGGTCCCCGCGGCGACCGGGCGCCGACGGGCAACGCCGTCCGGACGGCCACCGAGGCGCGGCGGCGGGCGGAGATCATGCCGCCGCGCGCCGGCCGGCCCTCGCGGGGTACGCGATCGCGCCGTACGTTCGCCGGATACTCGACCGAGCCCGATTGAATTTCCTATGATACGCGCAGCATCCGTCCCTCGCTCGCAGATAGCATCACGCGCGCGTATGGCGCGGGCTGATCTCGATACTCGGGGACGAGGAGCGAGTCGAGCACTCGACCGTCGGCACCGAGGCGAAGCATCATCTGGACGTGGACCTGCTCTTCCGCGCGTCCTGTGGAGTAGCTCCGCGGAACGTGAGTTGCACCAGACTGCTCCACGACGCCGGTCCGTTGCGACATCCAATCGTACATACTGAGTGACGAGATGACGGTCGCAAATCGCGTGGCTGGTTCGTGAGCGGACTGGCGAGCAAAGCGTTGCAATCGACTCTGATCGCGCACGAGAAGCTCACCCGCGCTCGTGAACGCCAATGAGGTCGGATACCGGAATTCTCCGGGGCCCTGCCCGCGACGACCGATGGCCGCCACGTGGCGCCCGTCACGTCCAAACACATCGACGCGATCTTCCTGCGCGTCTGACACGTAGAGGAAGCCCTCGGCGTCGAGCGCGAGTCCACTGATCCGAACTCCACCACGCTGGCGCGCCTGTCCTCTCGGCTCGGACAAATTGTCCTCGCCGGGCCCTTCCCCGGATGGCACCAGTAAACACTATGTTTGTGCCTAGGGTTCTCGGGCCGCTCGGCCCTCGAATCCGGCCATAGCGGCTGGTTTGACGTGTGCTGCGACCGCGCGGTCCGACACTTTCCTGCGGAGTCAAAATGTTCGGTTCCGAATCTCGTCGGTGCGGTGCGGTCCTCATTCTGGCCTACGCGGTCATGCTCAGTTCGTGCGACGTCGGACGTGCGCCTGAATTGAGTCTGCGCTCCTTTGCTCCGGCTGACACAACGGTCATTTCCGATGCAACGCGGTCTCGAATCTGCGGTCTCTCAGCATCCGGTGTATTGCTGCGGGGCAATGAACGATTTGGGCCGGCACCCTCTAGTGCATTCGCCGGGCGACTTCTCTCAGGGGGAGGTGCGGCAATCGCCGACGCGGTCAGCCAGGAGCTCAGGCTGTTCGACGAGAATGGCAGTCCGACTTTCTCCTCCGGGCCATCCGGGAATGGGCCAGGCGAGCTAAGGACCCCTTGGGCGGTTTCCGAGGACAGCGCCGGTCGACTTTGGGTGCTGGACTTCGCGCCCTGGCGTTTAGTGCAGCGCGAAGCTGATGGCACCGCTCGATCGGAGACTCCACTTGTTCCAACTAGGACGTTCCCACCGCACCAGTTCGCTCTACTCTCGAACGGCACCACAATTTTTGCCAGCGAGCAGATGGGCCCTCGCGGAGATGGGGTCTCGTACTCGAGATTTCTCGTGATTACGAGGTATCGACCGACTGGAGAACTCCGCGACACGCTCGCCGTTGTACCTACAGGACGTGGTTTGCGAGTGAGGAGCAAATCGCTTCGAAGCCTCTCGCCCCTCTTCGAAGCTCAAGCGATCGTCTCGGGCGCTGGACAGGTGCTCGTTGTCGCGAATTCCGCTCGGCCCGAGTTCGTGATACTGCGAACCGACGATTCGCTAGCGGGAGATGGAGGCCGCCTCGTCAGCTGGCCTGACGAAGTCATGCCAGTGCAGCGACGCCACATCGCGAGCGAGCGTGAGCGCTTTCGCGCTTCCGCCGAGGACGTCCCGGCGGGACTTCGAGAGGAGATTCTCGCTCCTCTGCTCGACGAGTCGCGACCGATTGCGGACTACCTGCCGTTCTTCGACGACGTGCTCGTAGGAGGCGCTGGCGACGTGGCGGTCAGGCAGCCGACGCAGCGAAACGATGGAGGTTCACGCTTTCTCCTGTTCGATTCCACCACGGCGTTCGTCTGCGCGCTGCCCCTTCCGGCTGGCGTCCGAGCGCTGGACTGGCGGGGAAGCTCAATGCTGCTCGAGACGGTGCTTGAAGACGGCGATCGGAAGCTTGAAATCTTCAGGATTGAACCGACCAACTGGACCGCTGGCCGGCCCTAACTTGCAGATTCTGCCAATATACTCCAGTATTAGGTTGCGCAGTTTCTGACTGCGTGACCGACGCTTGGCAGTCGGTCTCTTGCGAAGCGGGTTACTCAATTTCCGGAGGACGGTCCTATGCAACATCTGTCGAGGCGAGGGTTGGTTCTCGGCTTTGTGATGCTCAATTTGGCGCTCGGCGCGAACACGGCACTCGCGGCATACAAGCACGAGGCGGCGTACGACCCAGCGACTGGCAAATGGATCGTGGTTTGTACCAGTTGTCTGATCTGGAACTGCAACTGTACGCCTCCGGCTGTCGAGTAGATCACAGGTTTGGTCGCGCGGGCCAAGCTGCGCGACCGAAGCTTGCTTGCCCATCACTCCTGATTCACGGTAGGATCAATGAATCGAACCGTCGCCCTAGTCGTCGGCCTAGTCGCGCTGACGGTGGCCAATGTACTTGTTCGTGTCGTACGCGGACGCCCAGAAGCAAGTCCGCCTCCCTGGGAGTTCGAGATTGGGCGTCGATTCCCCGATCTCAGATTGCAAAGTGTTGACGGGAGTTCTGCTCCAGTTGACTCGATCGAGGATTCTGGCTGTCAGCTTCTGGTAGTGTTCGATACGCAGTGTGAACATTGTCATACTGCGCGCCTCGTTGAGGCCGCAATCCCCGATTCGATTCGACTTCCCGTCACCTGGGTGACGGTTCAGACTGACGAAACGGTGGCAAGATTCGCGGACGGGCTCAGCAGCACCAGCAGGGTGCGCACGGTGTCGCGTTCCGACCTCGAAACTGTCGTCGTTCGAGTCACTCCTGTCGTCTTCGTCTTGGGCCGTGCCCGAGAGGTCGTTCTGATCGCTCCTTACGCGGGTACGGCCGAACAGCATGGGGCCTTCAAAGGATATTGCGAGCCCAAATGAGCGACGCCATGCGTCTCGCGATTCTCGCCGCAGTTGTGGGCGCGATTTCAACCGCGGCGAGCGCTCAGTCGACAGACTTTGAGGTCGCTCTGACAGCCAGCGGCCGGCGGTCCATAAGTGCCGCGCCGAGTCTCGCGCACGTGAAATGGGAGGAGGTCGGATCCGAGACGATTCGACTCCGGGATCCGAGGTCGCTGTGCTTTCGAAACGATGAGTTGGTGGTTGCGGATGCGTCCCAGCGCCACATCGTAGCGATTGACCTTCGGCACCGACAGGCGCGATTGCTCGGACGACGAGGAGCCGGGGTCGGGGAGTTCGCGAGCCTCGAGCATGTGAGCTGCTATCCAGGGACAACGGCATTTCTTGTGCCGGATTTAGCGTTGCATCGTGTGACGCTAATGGATTCTAGTGGTAGAGTCCTGGCGACAGTTCGCACGCCCGACGTGCCTCAAATCGACATCCTCGGAGACTACGCTCTCTCCCATGATGGGAAGTGGTTCGAATCGTGGCTTGGGTCGCGTGTACCCTTTGGGCCCTTCCTCTCAGCCCAAGAGTGGGATACCGTTTCGCTTGCACGTGGATATTCTGTTGGAGGCGAAGCTCGTGCCTCATACGGACGTCCGCGAGAGTTCGAGAATACGGTTGCTCGGCGCGTGTTCAATCGAACCTTTCTGCGCGCAACCCGCGATGAACTGTGGGTCTTGACGCAGGGTGACGCGACGATCCGAGCTTTTCGTGCCGAAGGTGGACGCCAAGTGACCGAGTGGCTTCTCCCCGTGCACTCCGCGGGACGCAAGCCCAAAATCTCGATCGGGCGCGGACATCCGAACTCTCCGTTCAGGCCGGCCACTCTCGAGTACGATCCTGAAGTCGGTGGATTCGACCTCTTCGGGGACTCGCTCCTCGCTGTGGTTAGATACAAGGACTGGTCGTGGACACGAGTTGGAGGGGGAAGCGACTTGCGAATCCTTCGTCGCGCCAGATGTTTCATCGCACTCTACCACAGTCGAACAGGTATTCTCGCAGCGGCGTACGACGCGCCCGGTATGGTCTTGGCACTCGCCGCGCACGCTGATGGAACACTGGCCATCGTGTCCGAGGGCGCCGATGGGTCGCGCAGAGTATACATCGCAGCACTCCCCCAATTCCGAGCAAACGGGCCGCGCGAGTGACGGGGGTCATCATCGAGTTCCGGCAGGCGCTCGCCCGAATCCGCCGGCGGCCGGCGGCGTTCATTACGACCGCGACCGTCCTCGCGCTGGCCGTCGGGGTCAACGGGGTGTTGTGGGCAACTGTGCACTCGGCACTTCTCCGACCTCTACCGTATCCAGAACCGGAGCAACTCGTCGCGCTTCAAGATCCGCGGACCGTGCCCGATCATTATTTGCTCGATGGGGAGGTCGCGAGTGGATTCATTGCGTTCAAGCGAGAAGCCTTATCCGTGGGTGCGTACCGTCTCGGCGTCGCCGGGGAGTATTCGTTGCTCTGGAACGGTCCGACCGGACCGACTCTTGGAGTTGAGGTATCACGAGAGCTTTTCAACGTCTTGAAGGTCCGGCCAATCGAGAACACGCCCAGCGTAATCCCGAGCGCCCCTCAGGACGGTCTGTCGGTTGCATACGTCTCACTGGATTTGTGGCGTGCAATTCGTCGCCAAGCAACATCTGGGAGTCCAGTCACTCTTGAGCTATCCGGAGAATCCGTCCTTGTTGTGGGCGTCATGCCAGCGGGTTTTTGGTTTCCTACCTTCGAACACAGATTCTGGGTCATTCGTCCGGATAGCATCCGTCTTCGGCAGACTGGCTACTCTCTCGCGATCAGGCGTGAGAGCCGCAACCCAGAGCTCTCCCTCGATTCCATCGAGATGGTCGGTGTAGCTCTTGACGAGGCGCGCGGTCGGCCGAAAAGATGGTGGCGGCGATCGACGTTCGAAGAACTCAACACGCCCGCGGACGCATCGGCCCTCGTACTTTCCGCACTGGCAGGACTCGCACTAGCTGCGATTTCAATCGTTACGCTCATCGTGATGACAGCGGCATCCGGCGCTCGAGAGCGTCGTGCAGACTGGATTCGTTGGGCGTTGGGTGCGCGACGATTTGATCGGATTCGACCGCTCGTCGCCGAAGCGAGCGTTCTCTCAATCGGGGCAGGCTTGATCGGATTGGCAATGTCTCTGGCAACAATTAGCCTGATGGGAGGAGTGCTGAACCGAGCCGCTCTCGCTGCTCATCTGCTCGAATCAATGCCGTTCGTAGCCTCTCTCGGCCTTGTAATATCGGTTGTCGTGGCGGTCTGTAGCGGTATTGTGAGTGCAGTGTCAGTCGGTGTAATGGCGAACGAGCTCACCGTCACAACGACTGTACGGAGCGCAGGTTCTCGAATCAGGCCGTGGGTCGTCGGCATCTCAGTGGTGCTTGGTCTCGGCGTCCTGCTTGCAGCACTGTCGATTTCATTGCTTCAGTCTTCACTGGCTTTTGACCCTGCCGACCTTTCAGCTACGCTCGGTGCCGACGACACGTGGTCTCAGGTTGGAGCGCTCGTCCTAGGGATGGATTTCGTCGCGCTCCTCGGAGTTTGCGTAGCTATCGGTGGGCTGTTTGGGCAGCGCCTGGAAACCCGTCGACGAGATCTTCAGATTCGAGCCGCGCTTGGGGCGTCACCATCGCGCGTCGCGTACACGCTCCTGCAAGACGCAGTCTGGCCCTTGCTCTTCGGAGTTGCGGGGGGGGCAATCGCGGGGTATGTCGCGATTGGCCCGACGGCAGAACTGCTCGCGATTGAGGTGCACAGCCGATTGGAGGCAACGGTACTGGCGGCACTGGTAGTGTCGGCGGCCGTCACCGCCGCCATTCTGCCGACGGCCTTTCGTGCAGCTAGGTTGGGAGCGATGACCTCAGACTGAGCTCCGCTTTCATCGGATCAGGATCTGCTCAATCCCCATCCCCTCCGCCTCAGTCCGGAAGTTGAGCACCACCCGGCGCCACGTTCACGCTGAACGACACCAGGTCCACATCGTCCAGATCCGGCACCGGCCGCGAAGACCAGTTCTCCACCAAAGAACTGAAGCTGAACTCTCGCGCCTCGCCCTCCCCGACTCTGATCGTGGTCGCCACGCGTTCAACCCGAGGACCCTGCGCGGAAATCGGGAATTCGCCGACAAGCAGGAGGAGGAGGAGGAGGAGGAGGAGGAGTGCAGCTCCAGCGCACGCTCTGACGCGTCCGTCCGCACGCATCAGCGCAACTCCACGCCGAGTCGCAGCGTCCGCCCAGCTCGCGGCAACCCACACTGTTCGTAGACCGCCGCATCCAGAAGATTTTCGACTCCAAAGGTCGCCCGCAGCGACCGAAAGACGCGCCCGGCCCCGAGCGCCCAACTCCGCTGCGCCGACATCCCGGCGATCGACTGCGCCCTCAGCGAGATCTCCTGCGCCGTCTCCGGATTCACGCAGTACTGCGATCCCAGGTGCGCAATATCCGCTCCGAGCACCACGCCCCCCCGCACCGGCATCGCGCCATCCAGCAGGGCGCGCACGCTCGGCATATGCTCTGGCCGCTGCGGCGCGCCGCCGCCGAGCGCGTCGCGCACCCGCACGCGCTGCGCCATCAACTCGAGCCCGATCGCGCGGCCCGATGCGCCCCGCCACGCCACCGAGGCTTCCGACCCCACCGAACGCACCTCGTCCCGGTTCACGCGGATGAACCGCGTGGTGCCCGTGAACGGCACGCGCACCACCGCGTCCGCAAGCTGATTAGGCCCGCGACGGACGTTGCGTCGAAACGGCCCGTGGCGCAACGGAACGGTGA
>CAYUMN010000168.1:0-6874 GCA_964445835.1 uncultured Gemmatimonas sp. | reverse complement strand
GGTCAGCGTGGTGGCATCGGCGATCGTGAACGGCACATCGAGGATGCGGGCCAACGTCTGCGCGAGCAGCGTCTTGCCGACACCCGTGGGACCAAGGAGGAGAATGTTGGACTTGTCGAGCTCGACCTCGCCCTCGCGCTTCGCGCCCGAGTTGATGCGCTTGTAGTGGTTGTAGACGGCCACCGCGAGCGCCTTCTTTGCCCCGTCCTGACCGATCACATACTGGTCGAGCACGTTCTTGATCTCCTGCGGCGCGGGGACCGTCGTGACGGTCTCCGTTACCTCGCGCTCCTCGTCCTCCGCCAGAATCTCATTGCAGAGAGCGATGCACTCATTGCAGATGTACACGGAGGGTCCGGAAATGAACTTCCGGACGGCATCCTTGGACTTACCGCAGAACGAGCAACGCAGGTGACGGTCTTGAGACATCGGGCGGGGCTTGAGGGAATACGGATACGAACAGAGGACGGCGGGGCCAACGGGGCCGAATCAGCTGGTGCTGTTCCGCGAATCCTGCCAGGGCTCCTGAGGCAGGGACGCCCCCCACGCTCTATGGGTAATGCCGGGGGTCGGACGGGTCAAGAAAATCTACGGGGCGCTCGTGAAATCCTTCACAAGCGCCCCCTTAACTATCGTCACTTCGCCGCGGCGAGTTGACTCACCTTCTCCATCTCGATCCGGCTCACCACCACGTTGTCGATGATGCCGTACGCCTTGCCCTCTTCGGCGCTCATGAACCGGTCGCGGTCCACGTCGCGCTCGACCTGCTCCAACGGGCGCCCGGTGTGCTTCGACATCAGCTCGTTCATCTTCGCGCGGAGATAGATGATCTCGCGCGCCTGGATCTCGATGTCCGACGCCGTGCCCGAGGCACCGCCAGAGGGCTGGTGGATCATGATCCGGGAGTTGGGCAGCGCCGATCGCTTCCCAGCGGTGCCCGCGCCAAGCAGGAAGGCACCCATCGAGGCCGCCAAGCCCATGCAGATCGTGTTCACCGGCGACTTCAGGAACTGCATCGTGTCGTAGATCGCGAGCCCCGCCGACACGCTGCCGCCCGGCGAGTTGATGTACAGGTGGATGTCGCGCCCCGAGTTGTCCGCCTCGAGGAAGAGCAACTGCGCGATGATCATGTTCGCGACGTCATCGTTGATCGGCGTCCCGAGAAAGATGATGCGATCCATCAGCAGACGGCTGTAGACGTCATAGCTGCGTTCGCCGCGGCTGGACCGCTCGATCACATACGGGTTCGGAATGATGGCCATCTGGGTCTCGTCCTCGTGGAAAGTCTGGGGCACGTCGGGAGGCAAGGAGCTTCGGACGCTTACGCCTGCTCGATCACGTTTCGCTCGAGGAGCCACGCGAAGACGCGCTCCTCGGAGATGCTCCGTTCAAGCTCGCGAAGGCGACCGGCCTTCTGCAAGGAGGCGTACATCTTCCCCGCGTCCTCGCCGCGCTTCTCGGCCAGCTCCGCCACCTTCGCGTCCACATCGGCCTCGGACGCCGTCAGCTTCTGGCGGTCGGCGAGCGTGTCGATAATCAGGTCCCGACGCACCTGACGCTCCGCCATGCCCTTGATCTCATCGCCGAAGTTGAGAATCTCCTCTGGCGGGATGCGATACGCCTCCGCGTACGCTTGCACCATCTGCTTCACCCAGCTCGGCGGGAGGTCGAACGGGTTCGCCGTCACGATCTCGTCGAGGAGCTGCGTGCGAGCGGCCGCGTCGGCCTCGCGCGTGAGGTTGGCCGCGAGGTCCGTACGCACCTTCGCTTGCAGGTCGGCCACGGTCGCGAAATCACCCATCTCCGCCGCAAAGGCGTCGTCGAGCGGCGGGAGCGACTTGTGCTTCACTTCGGTGAGCGTCGCGCGCACGGGCTTCGACTTCCCGCGCTGCGCCTCGTCCGGAAAGTCGTCCGGCCACTTCACCACCTGCTCGACCATCTGGCCGGGCGTCAGGCTCAGCACGAGCTCTTCGATCGCGGCAATCGCTTGCCCGGAGCCGAGCACAAGGCGGTACTCCTTGTCCTCGGGCATGGCGCCCGTTTCGTCGGCGGTCGAGAGCATCACCGTCACAAGGTCATTCTCGCTCGGCTTCCCTTCCACTGGCGTCCAGGTCGCGCGCTGCTCGCGCACGCGGTCGATCTGCTCCTGCACCGCGTCGTCGGTCACGGCGTCGGAGGGACGCATCACGCGGAAGCCCTCGAGCTTCTCGAGCGTGAGGGTCGGGCGCACTTCGCAGTGCAGCTCGAAGCTCAGGCTGCTGTCGTCGCCAAACTTCACGTCGTGCGCATGCGGCTGCGTCGCGAGATCAAGCGTTTCCTGCGTGAGGACGGCCTCGAAGGCCTCGCGCAGCAGCTGATCGACCGCTTCCTGATCAATCGCCTGCGCGTACTGCTTGCGGATCATCGCCGCCGGCGCCTTGCCCGGGCGGAAGCCGGGGATGCGGACCTGCTTGGAGACGCGCGCGGCGGCCTTGTTACGGGCTTCAGCAACGCGGGCGGGGGGAACAGCCACCTGGAGGCGGCGCTCGGCGCCCTCGCTCTTCGTGGCAGTGATCTGGATGTCCATGGGATCGGTCATTGGGGACTGCGGCCCGAGCGGGCACGAAGCCCCGCCACCGAACGAGAGTCGCCGGGGCGGGGCGGGGTACTACCTACGAGGTGAAAACTAAGCGGTGACGGGGGTCCCACCAAGGGCGGGGGCTGGGCGCCGGGCCCGCACCGCCAGCCAGAGCGGGATACCCATGGCAACCACGCCGCCGATTGTCGCCCACCAGTACCCGTGTCGAGCCGTCACCGCAATCGGCATGATCCCGTTGGTCGCGTACAGCACCAGCGGGAACGTGTAGGGGGCCACCGACTTCTGCCAAACTGACGGGGGCACCATCCAGAGCATCAATCGGCTGATCAGCACCCCGGTGACATACCAGCCGATCCAGTTGGACAGGGGCATTCCGTAAAAAAAGGGCGTCGTGATGAACGCCGGCACCCAATCGCCGAACGCCGCCAAGTCCCACGCCCAGTGGACGGGGAGCACATTGGTCATCTGGACTTCCATCGCCACGTCCCACGAGGTCAGGAAGGCGCCTCCAATCAACGCCCAGCGCCACTTGGTGGCGTTCGAATCGTCCGCCACGAGGATCCGTGCACAGATCGCCAGCGAGCCATACAGCATGTAGTACCACGAAATCGGGATCGGGTAGGGCACATCCCCCATGATCCGATACCCGAGCATCTCGGTGTAGTGGTACGGGCCGAAGGGGAGGCCGAGGTTCGTCCCGCCCAGCTCCGACGCCAGCGCCACGCCCGACGACACGATGGCCAGGGCGATCGCCCGCCCGGTGCCGAAGCGCGGCGCCGAGTGCAGCAACGCCGCAAAGGTCCCCAGCAGGATGTAGACCTGTCCCGAGTAGGCCCAGCCGAGCTGATACACCTTCTGCGTGTACGGGCCCTGCATGAAGGTGGGGAACTCGCCCGCGAGAATCGTCACCATCGCCAGCGTCGAGAAGACGATCAGCGCGAGGTGGCCACCCAGCAGTCCATTCGCGGCGCGATCGAGCGGATAGCTCGGCGCGGTCGGGTCGGTCAAGCGCACAGGATCATCTCCTCGGCCCGAGAGAGCGTACGCTCCCCCCATTCGATGGTCGGACCATCCTCCCCGAGCGGGGGACGCTCATCGCCGGAACGCCAGACGTTCCAGAGCAGTCCCGCGCGCGCCAGGTTCCCCACGCGGGCACGCGTCGAGAACGAGTCGTAGTGGTTCGATTCAATCGCGCCGAGGATCGCGGCGTAGCCATCGGCGCAGGCGCGGGCGCAGCGCTGCGCATCCGGCGCGAGCAGGGCGATGCCGGGCGACGCGGCGCGGTACAGGGCCCGTGCGCGCGCAATCTCATCCTTCATGAGCTGGTGCCAGCGGGGATCGTCCTTCAACGTCGAATCGTGCAGCACCCGATCAGCGGAGAGCCCGTAGGTCGCGAGGTCGGCATCGGGGAGGTAGCAGCGTCCGCGCGTGGCGTCCTCGCCGACATCCCGCAGGATGTTCGTCAGCTGCATGGCGACGCCGAGCGTGCGGGCGTATTTCACCGCGCGCTCACGGACCGCGTCCTCGCCATTCACGCCGAAGATGTAGGTGCACATCGAGCCCACGGACGACGCGACACCCTCGCAGTACGAGATGAGTTCGCCCCACGTCTCGTAGCGCGTCGGGTGGAGATCGCAGGCCACTCCGTTGAGCAGTTCGTCCAGCACGTCGGTCGGGACGGCGAAGTCGCGATGGCACCGCCAGAGTTCGCGGAAGATCGGCCCCTCGGGGCGTCCCGTGAGCGCGGCGGCCACCCCCAGCCGATACTGCGCGAGCTCCTCGGCGAGCATCGTTTTGTCGCGGCCCTCCGTGCCTCGGTCGACAATGTCGTCGGCGAGTCGGCAGAAGGCATAGACGGCGAAGGCCCCGCGCTTTTTACGCGCGGGGAGAAAGCCGCTGGCCAACGCGAAGGTACGCGCGTATTTGCGCGTGATCGACTCGCAGTGCTGCGCGTCGGCCTTCGCCAGCGTCTCGTCCGTCTCTCGGAGGATGCCCGGCAACACCATGCTAGTTCTTACTCCGCCCGATCAGGTCGGCTACGATCTTCCCGGAGCTGATCACGCCCGGGAGCCCTGCTCCAGGATGCGTTCCCGCCCCCGCAAAGTACAGGTTCGGGATGTCCTCGCTCCGGTTGTGCGGCCGGAACCAGGCCGACTGGAAGAGCGTCGGCTGCACCGAGAACGCCGCCCCCTTCTCGCTGGAGAGCGTATCGCGGAAGTGCACCGGGTCGATCATCAGCTCACTGACGATGTGCTTGGAGAGGTCGGGCATATACCGGTCCTCAAGGTACTTGATAATCGCGTCCCGATACGGCTTCCCGGCCTTGGACCAGTCGGTCGAGCCTCCCAAGTGCGGCACCGGCGAGAGGACGTAAAAGGCATCGCCCCCCTCAGGCGCGAGCGAGGGATCGGTCGCGGTGGGACGGTGAAGATACAGCGAGAAGTCCTTCGCGAGAATCTTCTTGTCAAAGACGTCGGTGAGGAGCTCCTTGTAGCGCGGTCCCATGATGATCTCATGGTGCGCGATGTTCTCGTACTTCCGGTCGGTGCCGAAGTAGATCACGACGAGCGACATCGAGTAGTCGAGGTTGTCGATCTTCTCGTCCGTGTACTTCTTGCGGAACTGCGGCTTCACCAGCCGCTTGTACGTCGCCGCCACATCGCCATTGCTGACGACCGTGTCGGCCGTGAGCACTTCGCCCCCCTTGAGGCGCACGCCGGTGGTCTTGCCCGTGCGCGGCTCCACGACGATCTCCTCGACCGGTGTGGAGTAGCGAATCGTCCCGCCGATGTCTTGGAACAATCGCACGAAGCCATCCACCAGCGCGCCGGTCCCGCCCATCGCGAACCAGACCCCCCACTTCTGCTCGAGGTGGTGAATCAGCGCGTAGATCGACGTCGTCTGGAACGGATTCCCCCCGACGAGCAACGGATGGAACGAGAACACCTGGCGAAGCCGCGGATCCTGCACCGCGGAGTTCACGACACTCGCCACCGTGCGGTCGGCGCGAAGGCGAATCAGATCCGGCAGCACCTTCACCATGTCGATGAAGCGTGTGAAGGGTTTATCGATCAGACTCATCCCCGCGTCGAACACCGACTCCGAGATCTTGAGAATCTTGAGGTAGCCCTTCTCATCGGCGGGATTGAACGCCCGGATCTGCGCGAGGAGCGCTTCGCGGTCAGCGTTGTAGTTGAACACGGTGCCATCCTCGAACCGGATCCGATAAAACGGATCGATCGGGACGATCTTGACGTAATCGGCCGTCTTCTTCCCGGCGACGGTGAAGAGGTCGTCGATCAACCAGGGCGCCGTGATGATCGTCGGGCCGCCATCGAAGGTGAACCCGTCCTGCCGATACACATAGGCCCGGCCGCCGGCCTGGTCGCGCTGCTCGACCATCGTGACCTGATGGCCCTGCGCCTGAAGACGGATCGCTGCAGCGAGCCCGCCGAATCCACTGCCAATGACGATGATGCGCATTTGTCCTCAACGCGGGAGCCGGACCGAAAGTTCACGCCCGGCTGAAGTGCGAAAGGTGGGACTCGAACCCACACGCCTTGCGGCACGGGATCCTAAGTCCCGCGCGTCTACCAATTCCGCCACATTCGCCTGCCACAAACTTCGCCGTGTGAGAGGCAAAAAGAAACGGGCGGCGCGCTGGAATCGCGCCCCGCCCGCCTGCGCTGCGACCGGGCTCAGTTGGTCCGGATATTCACCACGCGCGTCCCGCCGGTCTGCCCAGCCCCCGGCGCATAGACGAGGAGGCTGATGATCTGGCCCGGCTGCACGCGCTCCAGCGCGCGCGCGAGGTCCTCCGGGGACTCGACCTTCGTCTTGGGCTGCGGATACAGCACCTCAACGATGATGTCGTTGGGCACCAAGCGGTCCGCCGACGGTCCCCCTGGGACAATGTTGCTGATCAGTACGCCGCGATACTCGGACGGAATGCGCCCGGCGCGGACGAGCTCTGCCGGGACCGGCGAGACGCTGACCCCAAGCCGCGAGGTGGACGGCACGGCGGCCGTCGGCTTCTCCGATTCCACCGCGCGCGGCTCCGCCGCCGGCGCGGCCGCAAGCCGCACCGTGAAGGTCTTGCGCGTGCCATACCGCCACGCCTCGAGCTCCACCGTGTCGCCCGGGCGCTTCCCGCGCACCGCCCGCTGCAACGCACTCACGCGATCCACCGCGCGGCCGTCGATCCGCGTGATGATGTCCCCGGGCTCGAGCCCCGCCCGCCGCGCCGGGGAATCGTCGCCGCTGTACCCGCCCACCTTCACCCCGGCGCGGCGGGCG
>CAYUMN010000167.1:0-6911 GCA_964445835.1 uncultured Gemmatimonas sp. | reverse complement strand
CGCGCCGTACGTTCGCCGGATACTCGACCGAGCCCGATTGAATTTCCTATCCTGAGGCCGATTCGTCGAGTCGGCCGTCGATCGAGATCGGACCGTCGCGATGCGCGGCGGCGATCGAGGGTCGGGACGCGCTCTGCCCTGCGAGCGGCGCGGTCAGGATGAAGGCGGCGAGACAGGCGGCGAGACAGGCGCCGAGCGCGGAGGAAACGGGGGTCGGATACATAGTGTGCCGTACGTGCGTGAGTGCCGAGACGTTGCCTACCGGGGGACGAGGTGCACCGCACCGCTGAACGTCCGAATCATCAGTCGCGCCGCTCCTGTCCCGAAGATCAGTTCGGTTCCTGTGCCTGTCGCCCCGGCTGTTCGATCGGCGGTCCATTCGTTCCTGACAGATCCCCGCTGACTGTATATCCGCACCGACAGACCCGCTGGCGGACGCACGCCACCGACGCCGGACCCTGATCTGACTGTGACCGAACCATCATGCGTGTCAATGTCCGTTGTCGATTCGGGCACGAACACGTGGGTGGTCGTGATGGCTCCGGACATCGTTTCGAGCCGGACACGTTGCGCCCCGAGGGTACCAGTAATCGATCCGGAAACCGTGCTGACCGACACGTCTCGCGCGCGCAGGTCAGTCAGCCGTACCACGCCGCTGCCGTTCTTGAGTCGCACCCAACCCGGCGTGCCCTCCACCGTTATCAGGCCGCGCATGGATTCCGCTACAAGAGCGTCGGGTGATCCCCGAACCAGGATGCTCCCGCCCATGGTGTACACATCAACGGTGCTCCCCAGCCCCGACACGGCAACGGATGCCAGCGTCGTCTTCACCCACACGCTGGCATGTCGTGGCACGCGCACAACCAGATCCGCGCGCGTGTCCGTGGTCGTGACGCCATCGTACGTTGCCACCTTAAAGCCCGACCGCGATCCGCCGACATACGGCGTCACACCCTTGGCTACGGTGCCTGTCACATCGACTGAATCGCGGTCCCATCCCTCCACCTGAACCGTGCCGTTCAGCGTCATGACTCGCACGTCCGCCGTTCGATCCAGCGACCGGCCGTAGTGAACGGGCGTTTGCGCCGACAGGCCGACGGGAACGGCACACAGCGACAACACCAAAAGGACCCCTGCGTGCAGGCGGTTCATGTCAGTAGTCCGCCAGCAGGGCGAGCGTGCTGCTCACGTATTCCACGCGCTGACGTCGGGTCCGGTCGACCATCGCTTCCAACTGCACATTGTTCGGATCGCTGGCCAGCGCGGCCTGAGTGACGACCATGGCGGTCGTCAGCGAACGCAGTTGTATTTCCACGTCCGCGGCAATGTCTGCGGGTATGTAATGGCGCTCGCGGGCGATTGTTGAGCGCAAGCGCTCGACGATCACGTCATCGGCATCGGATAGCGCGGCAACCCGGAGCATAGAATCACGGACCACGGAAATCGGTACCGCGGGACCGCCGGACGCGATGGTTGCTGACGACCGACGATCCGGTTTGCCGAGATACACGACGCCGGCACCTGCGGCGAACACCACTGATGCCGCGATCAGCGGACGCCACCAGGATTTACGCACTGACCGGCGACGGGGTGCGCCCGTAGTCGCCGCGGCTCCTTCAATACTGGCCGACGCCGGTGGCGGCGCGTGTGCACTCGCGCCAATCTGCGACTGAATTGCAGTCCACACCGCGGGTGGCGGAACAATGGAGCGTGACGCGGCGGCCATCGTGCGCCGGAGCCGCTCAATGCTACGGACTTCGGCCGCACATTGCGGACAACGCGATACGTGCGCCTCTGTTGCCGCCGAGTCGTTGCCGAGGTCTCCGTCGACCAGTTGGTGAAGCGTCTGTTCCGTGGGATGATGTATTGTCATGATGGGTGCTCCAGCATCTGTATGATCGCTTTGCGTGTCCGATAGACCTGTGCCCGAAGGGCCACCTCGGTCATGTCGAGCAGCCCACTGAGCTCGGCGTAGGGGTATCCCTCGATTTCGCGCAGCACGAACACCGTGCGCGCGAGTTGCGGCAAGCGCCCGAGCGCCTGTTCGAGATCCAGTCGCTCGTCGAGTCGTGCGTCCGAGTCGGCAAATGACACCAGCTCGAGCATCGGCGCCGACGTGACGTACGCCTGGCGCCGGCGGTCGGAACGAAGCCGCTCAAGCGCCGAGTTCACGGCGATGCGATGCACCCACGTGCCGAAATCGCTTTCCTGCCGGAACGTCGAAAGGCGTTGCCACACGCTCACAAAGGTGTCCTGGGTGACTTCGGCCGCATCATTGGCATCGCCGCAGAGACGGAGGCTCAGCGCGTACACCCGCGGCGAATGCAACTTGTAGAGCGACGCAAACGCGCCATGATCACCTGCCCCTGCCCGACGTACGAGGGCCTCGACGTCGACCGCATTCCGTCCAGATGTATCTTCGGACGCCTCCACTACCGGCAACCGCAGCGCGTACACTGCGCCCTCTCAGTGCGCACGAGCGGCGGTGGTCGGTGCAACGGAGGCCGGCACCACGATATGCAGTCCAATCGCGATGGAGTCATCCACGATTTCATTGCGTATCGGGTCCCACCGGTACGTAATGCCCCATCGGCTGCGGTCTATCATCACCGCCGCGTCAATACACATTGCGCTGCCGCACGCCGTGACCGTGGCCGGAAACTGTACCGGCTGCGTTGTCGCGCGCAGGGTCAGGGTGCCGCTCACCGCATACTGCGTGGTGCCGGCGGTGCTGCTGTTCGCCGGACGCGCAGTCACCGCGTTCAGTACGAACTGCGCTCGCGGATACCGCGACGTCGAAAAGAAGTCGTCGCTCTTGAGATGCTCGATGAGCCGCTTGCGCGGAACCGGGTCAGTCAACGGAATGTCCGTCACGTCGATCGTCGTCATGTCAATCTCAAAGGTGCCGCCACAGACACTGGGACCGCAACGCCGCAGCGTCCCCGAAGCCAGCCTGACGATGCCCTCATGACTGCGACGCCCCCGAAACTTGGTGCCCTTCCATCGAACTACCGACTCGGCGACGTCAATGGGGAGGATGGCTTGGGTCGATTCCTCCGTCGCCGACGACGCCTGCACCAGGCTCGCCGGAATCAGCGATCGGCTCGCCGCAGTTGGCTGCGCGGTCGCCGTTTGTGACAGGAATATGTCCCGTGTGGCGCGCAGCATGCCGGCGCTGTCCCGAAGGACTACAATGCCCGGTCCGCCGCGACCCTCGTTTCGCGCCCGCATGGTTGCGGTGAGATGCGGATCACCGTCAAATTCGATTCCGTCAATGTAGAACTCTTCAACGCCCACGGGCTTCACGGTCATGTGAATATGGGCCGGACTCTGGCGGCCAGGATATGGTCCGGGCTTGATGGTTTCAAGGCGATAATGCCCCAGGGAATCGGAGCGCAACCAACCGCGAAGCGCGCCGTGGCGTTGGCCGTTGCCGTGCTGTTCACTCTGTCGCGGATACGCGCCGGCGGCGTTGGTTTGATAGGCATAGATAAGGACGTTCGAGGCCGGCGTCGTGCGATCGGCGTAGTACACCGTCCCGGTGACCGTCAGCCGAGCGCCGGGTTCACCGGCATCCGCCAGGTGCATGGTATTCGTAAGTCCATCCGGCGCCTCGCGGGCACCACACCATTCGCACGTGGGTAATGTGTCTCGCGCCTGTTCGCCCGCCGTCGCGCGCTCCCGTTGTGCGCCGGCGTTGCAGCCGATCAGCACCAACAGGCCTGCCGCGCGCAGCATTTGTTCAGCACGCTTAAGGGATACACCAGGCATCAATCCTCCGGAGATCAAGTAGACGATCGGCCTGTCAGTCAGCCGCTATCAGTGATTAGATGCCGCTTGAAGGGCATTTGTGACGCGCAATCCGGAACTTGTCGGGATAGGGAATTGAGTCGGAGTCGCGGGAGCATGATGTAAGGACGCACGCGGCAGGAACTCCAGCGGGACTGCCATCTCGTGCCGGCGGTGGGGTGGCGGAATCCCGAGTGGGCGTGGTGAGCACCACCCGCTGATGCGGCACGGACGCGAACAGCGCCGTGTGGAGCCGCTGGGGCCGGATCGCGCGGCGCCTGGCGTGGCAATGCGCACAGGAGTACCGGCCCTGGCACGAGCACACCGGTAGATCGTCGGCAGCCGGTGACGATGATCCTGCACCAACTGAAACAGGGCTGACGCCTGCGGGCGCCTAGGCTAGTAGACGACGCGTGGGTGCTAGCCTCAGCGATCGCGGGCGAGGCCGGCATGCTCGTCTCGGGAGACCAGGACCTGCTGTCAGTGGCGAAAGCCTCGCCCGTTCCGATCCTGTCGCCGCGCGAGGCGTGGGAGCGACTGCACGGCGAACCCGAAGGAGCCGCATAACGGCGCTTGGTGCAGACGGCCTGGCTAAGGATGGCGGGCCGACGGCCACGCTTTCTTTCTTGACGAGAAGTTCGGTCCGCACACAGCGATTGCGGCGGTGCTGGTTGTGTCCGGGGTGCTCCTGTCCGGGTGGCGAAGGGCCTGAGCGCGCCGTGAATGGGCTGTCGCCCGACCGCACGGTTGAGCGATATTCTGGGCAGCCGCAGTTTGCCCCGCGTGGTCTCCCTCCAGTCACGAGCCTCCGTGCCCCAATATCAACGTTTGCCGTCCCTCCTTCTCGTCGCAGTTGCGGCAACCCGCTGCGCCGTCTTTTCCGGAGGGAGTGGGCAGGCCGGCGTGCGCCTCGGGGAGCCGCAGGCCACGTTCTGGGCATCGTTGCAGGCGCTCTGTGGAAGGCCTTCGAGGGCCGGGTGATCGAGAACCTGCCGCCGAGCGCTGCGTTCGAGGACAAGGCGCTCGTGATGCACGTGAGGGAGTGCAGCGAAGATGTGATCCGCATTCCGTTTCATGTCGGCACCGACCAGCGGTTCCGCGTGGAGTTCGACCTGACGCGCACGGTCGCGCTGCTGCCGCCACCTTGGCAATAATGGGTCGTAGAGCCGGCGAAGGCGCGCTGGGATGACTCAGCCACCGACCGCGGAATTCCTCGCGCTGCAAGGCGTGGTCGCCGGGCGGTTCTCGCTCGAGCGCGAACTCGGCCGAGGCGGCATGGGCGTGGTGTTCCTCGCGCGCGACGTGGCGCTTGATCGCCCGGTGGCGATCAAGGTCCTCCCGCTTGCGCTCGCCACGCAGCCGGATCTTCGCGAGCGATTTCTGAGAGAGGCGCGGACCGCGGCGAAACTCTCACATCCGAATGTCGTTCCCATTCACCTGGTCGAGTCGCAGGGCGATCTCGTGTATTTCGTCATGACCTTCGTGGATGGGGAAACACTCGGCCAGCGCGTTCGGCGCGCCGGTCCTCTGCCTCCGTCGCAGGTCACGCGTGTTGTGCAGGAGGTCGCGTGGGCGCTGGCCTATGCGCACAGCCGCGGCGTGGTGCACCGCGACGTGAAGCCCGACAACATCCTGCTCGACAAGGAATCCGGGCGCGCGATGGTCACCGATTTCGGGATCGCGCGGGTTGCAGGGGTGGGCACGATGTCGGGCGCCGGTGAACTCGTCGGCACGGCGAACTACATGAGTCCGGAACAGGCGTCCGGCGAGGACATTGACGGGCGCAGCGATTTGTTCTCGCTCGGCGTCACCGCGTACTACGCGTTGACGGGCACACTCCCGTTCGATGGGCCACACTTGCCGGCGATCGTGACGAAGATCGTGAACGCCGCCGTGCCGCCTGTCGCGTCGCTGCGACCGGGACTGCCGTCCGCGCTGGCCGCGGCGGTGGACAGGTGCCTCGCCAAGTCGCCCGCGGAGCGCTTCGCGACCGGAGAGGAGCTTGCTGACGCGGTTGAAGCGGCCGGAGTCGTCCGGGAGCTTGCCCCACAGGTGCGATTTTTGCTCAAGGCCGCGCATGACTTTGACGCGGCAGTGGGCTTGCTTGCGACGATTGCGCTGTTGACGTTTTTCCTCTGGAGTTCAATCTCGATGGTCGACATTACAGTTTCGGTCATGATCGGTCTGCTTGTGTTTGTACCACTGTTTACTACCTCGGTACAGCTCGGGCATGCCGCGCGGCAGATGGTAAAGGCCGGATACGGCGCTGGCGACGTGAAACGCGCGATCGTCCGGTTGACCGAGCAGCGTCGTGAAGAGTTGACATCCGTTGGAATGGACACACGGGGGTACGACCGGGTCGAACTCGTGAAGCGATCCGTCGGGTGGAGGCGCATCGGTCACCTCGGTGCGACGACAATGTTCCTGACGGCTGCGGTCGGCGCGGTCACCGGCACGCTTCAGCCGCCGAGTGCCGTACTTGGCGTGACGCTGCTTTCGGGAGTTGTGGCACTGCTTGGCTATCTGGGCGCGGGCGCGCTCCATGCCGTCCTTGTATTGAGCAAGGACATCGTGCCTGATGGGGTGCTTGGCGTCACCGAGCGTATGCTCGGCACTCGTGTCGGTGACTGGTTCTTCCAGATTGCGGGGATAGGGCTTCATGGCAAGGTCCCGATCAGCCGAGGGCACGGGGAACCGACCGAAGTCCGACTTGCCTTGGCTGCGGGCGACTTGTTCGCACGGCTCCCGGCTGCATTGCGATCGCAATTCGCGGAAGTTCCGCAGATCGTTGAGCGGCTCGAAGCGGATGCGGCCGCCCTTCGCCAACGCGCGATCGAACTTGGTCGTGCATCCGAAACTGCTGATGCGGCGTCACGCCGCGCTGCGGTACGTGAGCGGCTCGCCACGGCCGTTGCCGCGCTCGAGAACATCCGGCTCGACCTGATGCGGCTCGACGCCGGCGTGAGATCGGCCGACCAGCTGACCGCAGATCTCGAACGCGCGCGCGAGGTGGGCGCGGCGATAGACGCCCATGTTTACGCGACCACAGAGGTCGAAAAGCTGGTTGCGCCCTGGAGCGACTCACGTACGACCGGACCACGAAGGCCGTGACCTATCGCTCC
>CAYUMN010000166.1:1824-6941 GCA_964445835.1 uncultured Gemmatimonas sp. | reverse complement strand
GATCGAACCGGTGACCTCATCCTTACCAAGGATGTGCTCTACCGACTGAGCTATGCGTGCAACCTTCATCCTTCATCCTTCATCCTAAAAAGCGGGAGACGGGGCTCGAACCCGCGACATCAAGCTTGGAAGGCTTGCGCTCTACCAGCTGAGCTACTCCCGCAAGATCTACCCCCTGCCACCACCCGATGAACGTCAACTTTCATCGCCCATCCTTCACCCTTCATCCGCAGTATGGTGGGGGAAGGATTCGAACCTTCGAAGGCATAAGCCGGCAGATTTACAGTCTGCTCTCGTTGGCCACTTGAGTACCCCACCCTGACCGCGCAGACCTTCCGCCCATATAAGCTGACGGCGAGAATCGAACTCGCGACCGCCCGATTACAAATCGGGTGCTCTACCAGCTGAGCTACGTCAGCGAACACGACATCTCCTGCGCGAGCTATCAAGGATAGTCGCCCCACGGGGGCGGGTCAATCGCGACCGGAAATGTCACCAGACATGTCACCGGAAATGTCACCAGAAATGTCACCGGAAATGTCGGAGGAAGGCGAGGCCGCACGGCCTCGCCCCCTCTTAATCCTCCCACCTTTATCGCCCCTGCTTCCACCGCGTCCCGCTCGGCCCGTCCTCAATCACGATCCCCCGCTCGTCCAACGCCGCGCGAATCGCGTCCGCCGCCGCGAAATCACGCCGAGCCCGCGCCTCCTTCCGCGCCGCCAACTGCCCCTCGACCCATGCCGAGAGTTCTCCGTCGGCTTCGACCGCGTCCGGCACCAGGTCCAGCACCCCATTCACCATCGAGAACACCTCGCGAGCGCGGCGCAGCGCACTCGCATCCGCGCCCCCGGAATCGAGCTCCTTGTTCGCCGCCCGAATGAACTCGTAGAGCGCCGCCAACGCCTCCGGTGCATTCAAGTCATCGAACAGCGCCTCACGCACCGCCGTCTCAAGGCGATCCGCGGCATCCTCAAGCCCCCGCGTTCCGCCCGTAGCCGACCCCAAACGCTCGGCGAAATCCCCAATGCGACGCACCCCCTCCACCGAGGCCTCGAGCGCATCCCCGCTCAGGTTCAGTTGCTTGCGATAGTGCGTGCTGAACACGAAGTGCCGCACCGCCGCGCCGCTGATCCCCGCTTCCCTCAGCCCCTCGACGTTCTGCACGTTCCCGACGCGCTTCGCCATCTTGGCGCCATCGGTGAGCAGGAACTCACCATGGCACCAGTGGCGCGCGAACTCCTTGCCAGTCGCCGCCTCGCTCTGCGCGATCTCATCCTCGTGGTGCGGGAACACCAGATCGATGCCCCCGGCATGCAGGTCGAACGACTCCCCCAGAATCGCCATCGCCATCGCCGAGCACTCGAGATGCCAGCCGGGGCGGCCGCGCCCCCAAGGGGAATCCCAGGCCGCGCCGCAGGCTTCGTCCTCCGGCTTCGCCGACTTCCAGAGCGCGAAGTCCTGCGCGTTCTCCTTCGAGTAATCGTCCTGCGCGACGCGCGCGCCACTCTGGATCTCGCGCGTATCCAAGCGCGAGAGCCGGCCGTAGCCCGCGAACTTCCCGATCGCGAAGTACACGCTCTTATCGTCCGCCACGTACGCCACGCCGTTCTTGATCAGCCGCTCCACCAGCGCAATCATCTCCGGGATATACGCCGTCGCACGCGGGTAGTGTTCCGCGTCTTCAATGCGCAGATACTTGCGGTCGGCATGGAAAATTTCGACGATCGGATCCGTCACCTGCGTGATCGTCTTCCCCTGCTGTGTCGCGCGGATGATGATTTTGTCGTCGACGTCGGTCAGGTTCATCACCTGCTCGATCTTCCATCCCCGGAGTCGCAGGACGCGTCGCAGCAGATCCTCGAACAAAAACGTGCGGAAGTTCCCGAGGTGCGCCGAGTTGTAGACCGTCGGCCCGCAGGTGTAGAGACGCACCGTGTCACCGTCCGCTGGAGCGAACGGTTCAAGGGTGCGCGACATCGTGTTGTAGAGACGGAAATCCGGCATCCGTCAAAGCTACCGGAGGAGTTCGGGGGGCGGCAACGGCTGCGGGACGCGATCCGTCGCCTGAGTCATGTTTCGTTGCACGCCCCCGCGAGGCAGCGGCACCTCGGCCACCCGCGAGCCGCGCACTTGCACCCCCACGTCACGACACAGCGCGAGAACCGCCTCCGCGGATGTCCCGCGCAACGGCACCCGCAGGCGACGCCCGCGCTGCGCGAGGCTCGGCAGGCTCGGCAGCAGTCTCGCGACGGCATCCTCGGGCGAGGGCACCATCAGTTCCAACACCGTGCGGCGCGCCGCCGGTGCGTCGGCCATCCGTCCCGATTCCAATCGGATCACGCGGTCGGCCGTGCCCTGCCCTCCGCAGGCGTCGCCGTCTCGCCCAGCGATGGCGATCGCGAGTCCGCGATCCGCGAGGCGGCGCAGGAGCGCGATCCCCTCCACGCGCTCCGCGGGGCCGCAGAAGGCGAAGGGTTCATCGAGCAGCAGTAGGGCCGGACGTGCGAGCAACCCTTGGGCGACCACCACCCGGAGTTTATCGAGCGCATGCAACGCCCCGAGCCGCACGCGTGACATCCCGCGCAATCCCACGTCGCGCATCAACGGGAGATAGCGTGTCGGTGCCGGGAGATCCGCGTCATGCAGTGCGAGCACATCGGCGTGAAAGGCGAGCGCCTGTCGGACGGTGAGGAACGAGTATTCCCACGGCCGCGCGCCGAGGAGTTGTGGGCGGGCGGCGGCGGGATCGGGGCTCGTGCACCATCGCGCCTCGCCGGAGTTGGGGGGCACGCGGCCGCTCGCGACCAAGAGCAGCGTGGATTTGCCACTGCCGGCAGTCCCGGTGACGGCGAGGATCTCTCCGGCGCGCACCGTGACGGTGCAGTCGACGAGGGCGAGGATCTCCTCCGTGGCGCCGAGGATGCCCGCGCGCCAACGGCGGGACACGCGGCGGAGTTCGAGTACGGGTGGTGTGCGCATGGGGCCACGGTACGCGTGGCGCGCCGAACGCCGACATCGTTGCCGTGCGGACGGGTGCGAATCCTCGCGCGCGACCGGTGCGTGGCTCGCGCGACACCGAATCAAAACGGGTGACGCCGCGCATTGCGCGCAGCATTGCGCGCAGCATTGCGCGCAGCATTGCGCGCGACGTCACCTGTGCGGACTGCCGAGCGTGTCGGCTACTTCTTGTCTTCGATCTCCGCGTCCACCGTCTCTTCGCCCGCGCCAATCTGACGCTTTGCCGCCGGTGACCCCGACCCCAGCAGTCCCATCTTCTGCTTGAGCGCGAGCAACTGCTGATCCGCGGTCGCAGACCCCGCGGTACGCTCGAGGCGCTTGAAGTCGCCCGCGAGACGATCCCCGCTGAACTCTTCCTCGATCTCCGTGCTCGCCTTCAGCATCCGCTCGTTCTGCCCGATCTTCTCTTCCATGCGAGCGAAGGCCTCGAACGCCGACTTCTCCGACATCGACGACATCGTTTCTGAGATCTTCGCCTGCGCCTGCGCCCGACGCTGACGCGCCAGCAGAAGGTTCTTCTTGCGCTTCGCTTCCTGGATCTTGTCGTTCAGGTCGCGCAAGGAGTTCTTGAGCTTCTCCGTCTCGAGGACGTGCGAGTGCCAGGTCGTCTCGAGCGTCTGCGCATGTTCGTAGTGCTCGGCCTGGCGCAGCAGCGCCTGCTTGGCGAGGTCGTCGCGCCCTTCCTTCACGGCGAGCATCGCCTTCGCTTCCCAGTCCTGCGACTGCTTGAAATCCGACTCGAACTGGTCCTTGAGGCGCTTCTCGTCGGCGATCGCCGCGGCCACCTGCTGCTTGGCGCGGGCGAGCTGGTTCTGCATGTCCACGACGATCTGGTCGAGCATCTTCTCCGGATTCTCGGCCTTCGAGATCAGGTCGTTGATGTTCGACGTCAGCAGCGTGGCAAGGCGATCGAAGATGCCCATGTTCAGCGGGCCTCGTGGTAAGTGGAGAACTCGCGCAGATGACCGGCGAGCGAGAGCGTGATGCTTTCGTACGAGGCGAGGAACTCCTCGTAGTCGAGATGGGAGAGCTCAAGGGCTTCGGTCAGCACGACATCCGTGCCCTGGATCCCATAGGAGCCGTGCAGCAGATCAGTGGCATTCAACTCGAGCAGGCGGCGGCACAGCTTGTCCGCCTCGAGTCCCGGGGTCGGCAGCGTCATCACCTTCACGCGCAGCACGACCACCGGCGGCATGTGATGCACGACGACCGTGAGATCGAGCTCCCCACCGGGCTGCACGGCCCAGAGGCCGGGTTCGATTTCATTGTAGGTGCTCCCCTCAGTGGAGAGGCGACCGAGGAATCCTTCAATCTGTTCGGGCGTGACCATGCCGAATCCTTGGTGGAGTGTCCCCCTCAGATACGCTGGGGGTGTGTCGTAAAGTTTCACCGCGACAACGACTGGGGCAACTGCTTGGGCCGGCTGATCGGTCGCTGATCGGGGCAAATCGGTGGCTTACCGGTGGCTAATCGGTGGCTAATCGGTGGCTAATCGGTGGCTGATGATGGCTCGCACCGTCGCGACGCCGCTCCATCGCGTCGAAACTGGCGTCCGGACCGACGCGTACTGACCGCAACAGTCCACTCGCGCCGTCGCCGGGCTGGGCCGCCCATTCCCTCGCACCGCCCTACCCGATGCCGACCTCGGCCGCGCTCTCCGACGTCCGTCTCCACGTGAAAGTCCGGCTCGCGTCGCTCTGGACGAGCCTGATGTTCTGCTTTGTCTACGGCGACTACTTCGAGCTCTACCACCCAGGCAAGCTGGAAAGCATCGCCACCGGTCGGATCGGCCCCTTTGCGGTCACACAAGGCGCGTTGGTCGGGACGACAATCCTCATGCTGATTCCGAGCCTGATGATCGCGTTGAGCCTTCTGCTCCCGGCGGCCGTGAGCCGCGTGGCCAATATTGTTTTCGGAATTGCCTACGCGGCCGTGATGGCGCTGGTCATTCAGGGCGCGTGGAGATTCTACGTGCTGTTCGGCCTCGTGGAGATTGGCATCTGCGTCGCGATTGTCGTGTCGGCATGGCGCTGGCCACGCGAGGCGATTGGCGGCCAGAGCGATCAGCCGCGTGCGGTCTCATCCGGCGTCGCGACCGC
>CAYUMN010000166.1:0-1724 GCA_964445835.1 uncultured Gemmatimonas sp. | reverse complement strand
CACCCACAGCCTCACCGGGAGAAGCAGCGTGACCCGGCGCTTACCGGGATTGCTTCACCTAGCCGTGATCGGCACGGGACTGTTCAGCATCGGGTACATGCCGAGCCAGCTGTTCTCGTCGTGGATCAGCATGCCGGCGACGCTCGGGGAGTTCGGGACCTGCCTGGCGTTGCTGATCCGACCGCCAACGGAGCAACGCGTTACCCTCGCTTGATCTGCGTCAGCCGCTCCTTGGCCAAGCGCCGCCCTGTGGGGGTCGCGGCGAGCCCGCCGCCCGCGGTCTCGCGATACCGCACGTCCATCTCGCGGCCGATCTCACCCATCGTATCGATCACTTCGTCGGCGGGAATTGCGAAGCTGATTCCCGCGAGCGCCATCTCAATTGCCGCCAGTGCGATCGCCGCAGCGGTGGCATTGCGGAACACGCAGGGCAACTCGACGAGGCCGCCCAACGGATCGCAGACTAATCCCAGCGTGCCTTGCTGCGCGAGCGCGACCGCATAACCGGCCTGCGTGGGCGTGCCGCCGAGCAGTTCGGTGGCGGCACCAGCCGCCATACCCGCCGCCGCACCCGTCTCGGCTTGGCACCCACCCTCGGCGCCACTCAGTGAGGCGCGATGCGCGACCACGGCGCCGATCAATCCTGCGGTGGCGAGTGCGTCCACCAACTGCTCGTCGGTGAAATTGTGCTTCGTTGCGAGACCAAGGAGCACGCCGGGCAGCACGCCCGCGCCGCCTGCGGTTGGCGCGGCCACGATTACGCCCATCGCGGCATTCACTTCCTGCACCGCGAGCGCATTCATCAAGACCTCACGGAACACGGTCCCTGCGAGCGGCCCCGCCGGACCGGTGCGCATCTTCGCGGCATCGCCACCGACCAGCCCAGACGCTGAGTAGAGATCACCCTTCACCCCCTGCGCGATCGCGTGCCGCATCACAGCCAACGCGCGGTGCAGCACGTCGCGAATGTCTTCGATGCTTCGTCCTTGATCGCGCGATTCAATCTCGAGCGCGACCTGCGCGAGCGACTTCTTCTCGCGCTCCGCATCGGCAATGGCTTCAGCCAGCGAGTGGTACATCAGCCCCCCACTTTGTCGATACGATGCGTCCACTTCACCCACGAGAGTGTCTTGAGCAACGCGCCCACCTCGTCGCCGGGTTTCTCATCGACTTCAATGACCATAAAAGCGTCGCCCCCGCGATGTTTTCGCGTGAGCCGCAGCGTCGCGATGTTGACGCCACTGTCGCTCAAGATGCCCGCGATGCGCGCGATGCTCCCCTTCACATCCTCGGCCACCATCACGATGGTGTGATGCGAGCCATCGACTTCCACGGGATAGCCGTCGATCTCCGAGACACGAATACGCCCAGCGCCGAGTGAGGCACCGAGCATCACGTGGCGCCGATGCTCGCGCTTCACGGTGATGCGCACGGTATTGGGGTGCACGGCCGGTTCATCGCCGAGCGTGGTCTTTTCGAAGCGCCACGAGAGCCCTTCTTTTTCCATGATGACGAGTGCGTCGCGGAGGCGTTCGTCGTCGGGGCGGAAGCCGAGGAGACCGCCGACAATTGCCTTGTCGGTGCCGTGTCCCTCGCCGGTGCGGGCGAAAGAGCCGTGGAGTTCGATCAAAGCCTCCTCGGGCGTGCCGGCGACGAGGTCGCGTGCGACGAGTCCGAGACGGCAGGCGCCAGCGGTGTGGCTGGACGAGGGGCCGACCATGACG
>CAYUMN010000165.1:2453-7068 GCA_964445835.1 uncultured Gemmatimonas sp. | reverse complement strand
CACCCTTTGGCTGTTCGGATGGGGCTGGGCATTCCTGAGCACGCGCCGCGGCGCGCGGGCGAGCTTCGCCTCCGTGCTTCTCGTGCCGGCCTTGGTGCTCGCGTCGCTCGCGGTGTTCCTCGACCTCACGGCCGCCGCGCGGGACCTCACGGTGGTGATGCAGCCGACCCCATTGCGCGCACTCCCCGCACTCGGCGCCGACCCCGGCGCCGTCCCCCTCGCGGGGGAGGTCGCCAAGATTGTCGAGCGTCGTGGGGTCTGGCTTCGCGTGTCGCTCGATGGCGGGCGTGAAGGCTGGATCCCCGCTGAGCGTACCCGCGCATTGGCACGCGATTGATTCCCGCCGACCACTTCGGGAGATTGCGGGGATGAGCGTCTCTCGGATTGCTATCCTCCCCTCGGACGTCGCCGACCGCATCGCGGCCGGTGAGGTCGTCGAGCGTCCTGCCTCGGTGGTGAAGGAACTCGTCGAGAACGCGCTCGATGCCGGAGCCACGGCCATCGACATCGAAGTGCGCGAGGGCGGGCGTCAATGGATCCGCATCAGCGATGACGGCAGCGGGATGTCGCGCGACGACGCCACGCTCGCCATCGCGCGGCATGCGACGAGCAAGATCCGCGATGCCGAGGACTTGGTGGGCGTCACAAGCTTCGGGTTCCGCGGCGAGGCCCTCCCCGCGATCGGCTCGGTCTCGCACCTCACGATCGAGTCGGCCATGGAGGACGGGGCGGGGGTGCGCGTCGAAGTCTCCGGCGGCACGCTGCGTGGCGTGCACGCCGCCGCACGTCGACGCGGAACGACGGTGACCGTCGAGTCGCTGTTTCACAACACGCCGGCCCGTCAGAAGTTCTTGCGCGGCGCGCGCTCCGAATGGCGTGCCATCGCCGAGCTGCTGCACACCATCGCGCTCGTGCGCCGCGACGTCCGCTTCACGGTCACGCACGACGGCAAGGAGCAGCTCGCCTTGCCGCCTGCGCCTGATCTGGTCTCGCGGGTCGCCGCGCTCTGGGGTGCCGATGCGGCCGACCGCTTCGTACCGGTGAACGACGTGCAGGGCATCGTTCGCGTCGCCGGACTCGTGGAGCGACCCACCGATGTGGGCACCGGAACGCGGCGCGTGTTGGTCACGGTGAACGGACGTGCCGTGCGCGATATCGGGATCGTGCGCGCCGCCGAAGCGGCGTATCACTCCACGATTCCGTCCGGCGTGCGCCCCGCCGTCCTTCTGCAGCTCGAGATTCCGGGCACCGAAGTGGACGTCAATGTCCATCCGGCCAAGGCCGAGGTGCGCTTCCGCGACCGCTGGACACTTGAGCGCGCCGTGGAGCGCGCCGTACGTCGTGCGCTCGGCACCGAGGAGTCGGCCGCCGTGGTGGGAATGGTCCGGCACGTTCCGGCCGCGCTGCCACCGCTGGGGCAGCCGGTGGGAATCGAGATGCTGCGTCAGCCGATGCCAGCCGCGCCCGCACCGCTGTTCGATCACGATGAACCAGCTGGTCCTGCACACGACGTCGAGCTCGCGGGTGACGTCGACGCGGCCATTGTCGTGCCGCCGCTCTTTCAGTTCCGCCGCACCTACATCGCGTTCGAGCGCCCCGATGCGCTCGTGCTGATCGATCAGCATTCGGCGCATGAGCGCGTGCTCTACGAGCGTTTTCTGCACGCCTTCGAGGGCGGCGCCCTGCCGTCGCAGCGATTGCTCTTTCCGCTCACGTTGCATCTCTCGCCCGCGGAGGCGGAGGTGTTCGAGTCGGAGCAGGAGGCGCTCACGAAACTCGGTTTCGAAGGAGAGGCCTTTGGCGGGCATTCGATTTCCGTGCAGTCCGTGCCGGCGCCCCATCCGCGCTTTGACGCGGAACGCTGCCTCCGCGAGACGCTCGCCGCACTGACCGGCGATCGCGCGCCGAGCGCGCATGCGCGACACACGCGATTGATCGCGACCGTCGCGTGCAAAGCGGCCGTGAAGTCGGGGGATATCCTTTCGGGCGAGGAGATGCGTGCACTCTACGTGGCCCTGGCGCGCACGACGCTTCCGGCGCACGACGTGCACGGCCGCGCGACGATCCTGCAGCTCGGCTGGGATGAGCTCGACCGACGCTTCGGTCGGCGCTGAGCGCGTCGTGACGTCGGCCTCCGGTGTGCGCATCATTGCCGGACCCACGGGGGCGGGTAAATCCGCGCTCGCGATGGCCCTCGCAGAGGCCCACGGGGCGCGCATCATCTCGGCCGATTCACGGCAGATTTACAAGGGCTTCGATATCGGCACGGCGAAGCCCTCCCGCGAGGATCAACAGCGGGTGCCGCACGCGGGACTCGATGTCGCGGCGCCCACCGAACGGTGGAACGCCGCGCGGTGGGCGGACGCGGCGCGCGGCTGGCTCGCTGAGGACGCGGCTGCTGGGCGCCCGACACTCGTGGTCGGCGGCACGGGCCTCTGGCTGCAAGCGCTCGTGCGCCCACTGGCGGAAGAGCCGCCGATGGATGCGGCGCAACGCACGGCGCTCCAGTCCGAGCTCGCCGCCCTCTCGACCGATGCGCTCCGCCGCTGGGTCGAGCGCCTCGACCCGGCGCGCGCGCACCTCGGGCGTGCACAACTCACGCGTGCGGCGGAGGTCACCTTGCTCAGCGGAACGCGGCTGAGCGATTGGCACGCGCAGGGCCCCTCGACGGCCCCGCTCACTGCCCGCTGGCTGATCGTCGATCCGGGGGCGGCGCTTGAGCACCGGCTCGACCGCCGCCGCGCCACCATGCTCGAAGCGGGATGGCTTGGCGAAGTGCGCGCCCTCGCCGCCGCCGTCCCCGACGAGGCGCCGGCGTGGAACGCTTGCGGCTACCGCGAGATTCGTGGTGTGGTGCAGGGGACACGTCCGCTCGAGGAGGCCCTGGAGCGAGTGCGGATCTCCACGCGGCAATACGCTAAACGCCAGCGGACGTGGTTCCGTAATCAGTTGGAGGAGGTCGGGCCGGTCACTCGGCTCGATCCCACCGCGGCCGAGGCGGCGGTCGTGGTCGAACGTTGGTTCTGCGAGGAGGCTTCGTGAAGGTCGGTATCACCTGCTATCCCACCTACGGCGGCTCGGGTGCCGTCGCGACCGAGCTGGGTATCGCGCTCGCGGCGCGCGGCCACGACGTGCATTTCATCACGTACGAGCATCCGTTCCGGCTCCCGCACTTCCTGCCGCGCGTGACGTTCCACGAAGTCAACATCGGGAACTATCCGCTGTTCGAATACCCGCCGTACGACCTCGCGCTCGCGGTCCGCATGCACGACGTCGTACTCTCGCAGGGGCTCGACCTCCTGCATGTGCATTACGCGATCCCCCACGCCACGAGCGCGTGGATCGCCAAGGAGATGCTCGCCACACAGGGGCGTAAGCTTCCGGTGGTGACAACGTTGCACGGCACCGATATCACGATCGTCGGGCAGGATCATTCGTACCAGGCCATCACCCGGTTCAGTATCGAGCGATCGGACCGAGTGACCAGCGTCTCGGAGTGGCTGAAGGGCGAGACCATCAAGGCCTTCGGTTGCGAGAACTCCCGCATCGAGGTGATTCCCAACTTCGTGGACCCTGTGGCCTTCGACCGGGCGCGCCATGGCGACAAGCTGCGGGAGGAACTCGGACATGGGCAGCCCGTGCTGATGCACATCTCGAACTTCCGTCCCGTGAAGCGCGTGCGCGACGTGGTGCGCACCTTTGCGCTGGTGCGTGCGCAGCGCCCCTGCACGCTGGTGATGGTCGGTGATGGACCCGATCGTGGTGCCGCAGAGGACGAGGCGCGCACGCTCGGGGTGGCCAACGACGTGCGCTTTCTCGGGCGCATCGACGCCGTCGCGCCCCTGCTCGCCGCCGCGGACATCTATCTCTTCCCGTCCGAGACGGAGAGCTTCGGACTCAGCGCCCTTGAGGCGCTCGCGAGCGGGGTCCCGGTGATCGCGTCCAGGGTCGGCGGTATCTCCGATATCGTGAAGCCGGGGATCAACGGCGAGATGCTTCCGCTCGGGGATGTGCAGGGCATGGCCGCCGCCGCGCTGGCGTATCTTGAGCCCGCGAAATGGGCCGCCGCCTCGACGGCCGCGGCCGCGGATGCCCGCACGCGCTTCTCCACCGCCGATGTCGTCGCGCGCTACGAAAGACTCTACGAAGAGGCCCTCGCCGCCGTCCGTTGAGGACGTGCGCGGGATACTTTACACGGCATGCAGGAACCCACTCTCTGGCAAGCGATCGTCCTCGGCACCATTCAAGGGTTGACCGAGTTTCTCCCCGTCTCAAGCTCCGCGCACCTCTCGCTGACCCCTTGGGTCCTCGGGTGGACGCCGGCCGGGCTCGGCTTCGATGTCTCGTTGCACATCGGGACGCTGATCGCGCTCCTCTGGTATTTCCGCACGGAGTGGGCGCGACTCATCCGGGGGGGCATCACGCTCTTGGTGAATCGCCGCCCGGTCGATGACGGGTCGCGTCAGGCACTCTTCATCATCATCGCGACCATTCCCGCCGGCATCGCGGGACTTCTGCTCGAGGAGCTCGCCGAGACGGTCTTCCGGGCGCCGATCATCACCGCCATCATGCTGATCGTGATGGGCGCCGTCCTCTGGATCGTCGATGCCAGGTC
>CAYUMN010000165.1:0-2353 GCA_964445835.1 uncultured Gemmatimonas sp. | reverse complement strand
CGGAGCGATGCCGCCGTCTTTTCGTTCCTGATGTCGATGCCGATCATCTCGGCGGCGATCGTCTTCAAAGTACCGGATGCCGTCCGTGCGGGCGTGACGCTCCCACTGGTCGCGGGGATCGGGGCGGCGGCCGTGAGCAGTTGGCTCGCGATCGCCGTCCTGCTGCGATTCGTTCGCACGCAGAGCTACGCGGTGTTCGCGGTGTATCGCTTTGTTCTCGGCGCCGTCATCATCGGGTTGATCGCCACTCGAGGCGGATGGTGAGCTGGTACGGTCAAGACGCCGCGGCGCTCGAGCAGATGCTCGCGTTGCCGCGCGTGCTGGCCGCCGAAACGCTGAGTTCTACCATGGATGCGGCGCATGCCGAGGCGGCGGCCGGTGCACCCGCTGGCACGCTCGTGCTTGCCGAGGAGCAACGCGCCGGCCGCGGGCGGGGTGGGAATCGCTGGCGCTCGGCGCCCCGTGGGGGCATCTGGATGACGTTGATCGAGCGACCAAGCGATGCCGCGGCACTCGAGGTGCTGTCCCTCCGCGTTGGGTTGCGGCTTGCCCCAGTGCTGGAACGCTGGACCAGCAGTGCGGTCCGTCTCAAATGGCCGAATGATCTCTTCGTGGGCGACGACAAGCTGGCCGGCGTGCTGATCGAGGCGCGCTGGCGTGATCAGCGTCCTGACTGGGTCGCGATCGGCGTGGGGGTGAATCTGGGGCATCCTGCGCGCGACGTCGCTGCTGCGTTGCGTACGGCGGCGTTGCAGGACGCCGATGCCGTGACCGTGGTCGCGGAGCTCGTTCCCGCGCTCCGGGCGGCCGCCTTCGCCCGGGGTGCGCTGAGCACGCAGGAACTCGCCGATTTCGCGGCGCGCGACCTGACCGTTGGCCGCCAATTGTCGTCGCCGAGTGTGGGGACCGCCCGCGGCATCACGCCCGATGGCGCGCTCCTGATAGAATCCTCGCAGGGACTCACGTCGTATCGCGCCGGATCGCTCGTTCTTTCATGAGGGCTTCGTATGCTGCTCGTTGCTGACGTCGGGAATACCGAGACCACGCTGGGCCTCGCGGATGGCGATCGGATTGTGGAGCACTGGCGCGTCACGACCGAGGCGTCGCGCACGCCGGACGAAATGCATCTGTTGCTGCACAACTTGCTCGCGGCCGCTGGGCGCAGCGGCGTGAAGCTCACGGGCGCGGCCATCGGCTCGGTGGTGCCGGGGGTGACCACGGCCCTGGCGGAGGCCGCCGCGCGACTCAGTGGGGTCACCGCCATCATCGTGGACGCGCGCTCGCCCTTGGGCATCACCCTCGCGGTGGACGAACCGATGACGGTGGGCGCGGACCGCATCATCAATACGTTGGCCGCGAGCCGGATGTACCGCAGCGACTGTATTGTGGTCGACCTCGGCACCGCGACGACCTACGACTGCATCACCAAGGACGGGGTGTTCCTCGGCGGAGTCATTCAGCCCGGGGTGCGTTCCTCGGCGGAGACGTTGTTCCGCCGGACGGCAAAGTTGACGGCGACCGAGCTTGAGGCGCCGCAGAAGGTGATCGGCACGCGCACCGAGGAGTGCATCCGTGCCGGAGTGGTCTTCGGGGCGGCAGACTCGGTGACGGGGATTGTCGGGCGCATCACCGCGGCCTGGCCCGGGGGCGGGAAGCCCAAGGTGATCGCCACTGGGGGGCTGGCGGCGGTGATTCAGGCGCACTGTCCGGTGATCGAATTGGTGGAGCCGGACCTGACCCTGCAAGGGCTGCGGATGGCCCACGAGATGCTCTCCACGCGGTAGAACGCGTTGGCTTGCGCAAGATAGGCAAGATAGGAAGGTTGTCAGAGTGGCGGTCCCGGGTGCAGGAATGGCTCGGGACCGTTGCCATTTTGACAAAGTGGCAGGCTTGTAACCCGTTGAAATGTTTAGTTTTAGGTCAATTGGGCGGAATTATGGTCTGAGTTGACTGGCACTGTGTTTGCACCTATTCTTCGGTGTTGTTAGCACTCTGGCCAAACGAGTGCCAGAGTACTCAGGCCCCATCACCACATCACCAGTAGCAGGAGGACGGATACTTATGGCAGCAAAGACTGCAGCCGCCCAGAAGGTCGCGCCCCTCGCCGATCGCGTCGTCATCAAGGCGACCGAAGAGACCGAGACGATGCGCGGCGGGCTTTACATCCCCGACACGGCGAAGGAAAAGCCGCAGCAGGGTGAAGTGATCGCGGTCGGCCCGGGTCGCACCGAGGACGGCAAGCGCGTGCCGATGGAAGTGAAGGCCGGCGACAAGGTGCTCTACGGCAAGTACAGCGGAACCGAAGTCACCATCGATGGCGAGCAGCTCCTGATCCTCCGCGAGAGCGACATCC
>CAYUMN010000164.1:0-7081 GCA_964445835.1 uncultured Gemmatimonas sp. | reverse complement strand
GGGGCTTTCCTCGGGGCTTTCCTCGGGGCGCCTCGGGGCGCCTCGGGCCTCGGGGCGGCCTCGGGGCGCCTAGCGGCTCCCCGCGTCGTCCACCTGCGACGTCCCGACTGGCGTGATCCGCTCCAGCTCCACCCGGTTCCGCCCTCCATGCTTGGCGGCGTACAACGCTTTATCGGCGCGCTCGTACACGCGCCCAGCGGTGCCGGAACGGGCTTGGTACAGGGCGATCCCAAAGCTCGCCGTCACCCGCACCTCGCCGGCTGGCGTCTGCACCCGGAGCGCCTCGATCTTCGCCCGGAGCCGCTCCGCCAACTCGGCCGCTCCCTCCATCTCCGTCTGTGGCAACAGCAACGCGAGTTCCTCGCCGCCCAGTCGCGCTACAAAGTCGGTCGTGCGGCGCTCGTCCATCAGCGCCTGTCCGACGGCGATCAGGACTGCGTCGCCCGACTCGTGCCCGTACGTGTCGTTCACCTTCTTGAAGTGATCGATGTCCACCATCACGTACGCCATCGCCCCGCCGTAGCGGTCGGTCTCGCCCAGCAACCGTGCGGAGACTTCGTCAAAGGCGCGGCGATTCGGCATGCCGGTGAGCTGGTCGGTGCGCGCCCGCTCTGTGGCCTCCTGCACGGCCCACGCGGTCTCCAAGGCCCCCGCGGCAATCGTTCCGAGGTCGTTCCCGGCATGGCCGTCGTACTGCGAAAGCGCGCCTCTCTCCGGATGGCCCAAGACGAGCGCGCCGATTGGCGCCTCCCGGTCACTGCGACGCAACGGCACGATCAAGAGCGATCGTGTGCCCTCGGGGAGCGGCGCGCCATCGAACACCGGCTCCTGACCCGCGAGCAGGGGGCGCGCGTCGGGGAACCCCTTCGCGGAGCCGGTGCGACACACCTCTCCGACGAGCGAGCCTTGCTTGGCGGTCAATCGCGCGCCGAAGTCCGGGGCGCGTGTACCGATATGCGTCGGCACCCCGACGCGCGCGACGGGATCCCAGCGCACGATAATGGCCCACTGCGCACCGGTCACCAAACAGGCGTGATGCCCGAGCGTCTGCTCCAGGGCCAGCGGATCACGACTCCCCTGCAGCGTGGTCGCCGTCAGGATCATCTTGCGCAGCTTCAGGTTGCGATGCGCGACGACCGCACGCGCACCGAGCAGATCATGGAGATCCGCGATGGCCCGCCCATGGCGCTGCACCCAGGTGATGAGTTCGGTACGCGTCATGGTCGGCTCTTCGCGGAAGTGCATCGAGACCGCCGCGCGATTGCTCCCGAGCATCACGCCGATGATGACGATGGCGATGCGCGCGCCCGCGGCGTTGAACGTGGCCTGTTGCTCTGTTGCGCTGAGCTCAATCAACAGGCGTTCCGACTCTGAGAGCGTCGGCGGTCGCGGGCCACGCGCCCACGCCGCAGCCATGAATTGTCCGGGCGCATCGTCGTCCGGACGCCAGAGGACGACCTCATGCGCCCCGCACTGATCCATCAACAGTTGCAGCGATTGCTCGAGGATGCGGCGATCCTCGCGCTCCGAATCGACCGAGGCGGGCATCTCGTCGGTGCGGAACGCGGCAAGCAACTGGCGCCGGTCGCGCTGCAACTCTTCATCACTGACGCTCGACACGGGATCAGGGATCGCCACCGGCTTCGCACGCGCCTCACCGGGCCATCGCACCGCCGGCAACCCGCCGCGCTGCACGAAGTAGACCACCACACCGACTGCGACGAGGACGTAGAACCAGGCCATCGCCGCCGACGCTCAGCGCTCAAGGATGCGTGCGGCCGCCACGGCCGCACCGAATCCATTGTCGATATTGCACACCGTCACACCGGCCGCGCAGGAGTTCAGCATCGTGAGCAAGGGCGCGAGTCCCCCGAACGCGGCGCCGTAGCCGATGCTCGTCGGCACCGCGATCACGGGGACACGTACGAGCCCCCCGACCACCGACGGCAACGCCCCATCCATGCCGGCCACCACGATCACCACCGCCGCCTCCTGCAACGTCTCACGCCGCGAGAGGATCCGATGGATCCCCGCGACCCCGACATCGGTCACGCGCTGCACCGGATGCCCTAACGCGTCCAGCGTCACGGCTGCCTCTTCCGCCACCGGAAGATCACTCGTCCCCGCGGTGACGATCGCCACGGGACGTGTGCCACGTGCGATGGCGGTCGCGCCGCGCAGCAACGCCGTGCGCCCGAGCACATTCACCTCGAGCTCGGCCCACCGGGCGCGCATCGCCTCGCGCGTCGCCGCATCGGTCCGCGTGACGAGAAAGCCATCGCCATGCGCCGCGAGTCGCTCGCAGATTGCGACCACCTGCTCCGGCAGCTTCCCTTCACCGAACACGACCTCGGGAAATCCCTGGCGCAGCGCGCGATGGGTATCGAGCGTCGCGAAACCGAGATCATCGGTGGGCGCCGAATCGAGCTGCGTGAGCGCCTGCTCCACCGGTACCCGCCCAGCGGCCACTTCATCGAGGAGCGAACGTACGCGTTCCCGTCTCATGCCGCTTCGACCTCGTCCATCCACCCGCTCTTGAGGTACTCCGCAAAGATCCCCTCGACCTCACTGAAGCCGTTCACCACGTGCAACTTCTTGCGGAGATCCGCCGAGTTCGGAAGTCCCTTCACGTACCAGCCGAGATGTTTGCGGAACTCGAGTGCGGCACCGATGGGATCGGCCTCATACTCCTGCACCATGCGGGCGTGGCTGAGGGCGATCGCAAAGCGTTCCTGCACGGCAGGCATCGCCGGCATCGGTGTGCCGTCGATCAGCGCACGTGTCTGCTGGAAGATCCACGGCTGCCCGAACGACCCGCGCGCGATCATCACCGCGTCGCAGCCCGTCTCCCGATACATGCGATGCGCATCATGCGCGGTCTTGATGTCGCCATTGCCGATCACCGGGATCTCGAGCGCTTCCTTCAGGCGCGCGATCTCCTCCCAGCGCGCCGCCCCCGTGAACATCTGCGTCCGCGTCCGCGGGTGCAAGGCAATCGCGCGCACCCCCGCCTCTTGGCACTTGAGGCCGATCTTCACCGGGTCGCGCATCTCCTCGCTCCATCCGCTGCGAATCTTGCACGTCACCGGGAGATGCGTCCCCGAAATCACGGCGCGAATCACCCGCTGCACAAGATCGAGATCGCGCAGACATCCCGAGCCGCCGTTGCGCTGAACCACCTTCTTCACCGGGCAACCGAAGTTGATGTCGATATAATCAGGCTGAAAGACATCCGTGACCGCGGCCGCCGCTTCGCGCATCGCATCGGGCTCGGCGCCAAAGATCTGCACGCCAATCGGATGCTCATCCCGATTGAACCGCAGCTTGGCGAGGGTCGCCTCGTTCTCCCGACGGATCCCCTCCGCGGAGAGGAACTCCGTCACGACGACATCGGCACCCCACGTACGGCAGAGCCTGCGGAAGGGGGATTCCGAGACCCCAGCCATGGGGGCCAAGAACAGCGGGACGGCGGACGAACCGGTCGGGTACGGGAAGGGCATCCGGAGAAATCTAGAAGAGGGCCCAAATGCTTGCAACAGCACGATTTGACGGCATCTCTGAGGTGGGTTAGGTTGGGACTATGGAACTCAGGGAATTCTTCGCCGAAGACGCCATCCAGCTTGAGCTGGCCGCCAGCACGAAGGACGACATCCTCAAGGAGCTCATTGGGCTCCTTCGCCTCCCCGAAAAGGACGAGGCGATGCTCTTCAAGATGCTCAAGCGCCGCGAGAACCTCGGCTCCACGGGCATCGGGCGCGGCATCGCCATCCCACACTGCCGCTCGCTGGTGGTGAACAAGCTCCGGGTGGCCTTCGGCCGCAAGAAGGCGGGGGTGGACTTCAAGGCGATCGACGACAAGCCGGTCCATTTCTTCTTCTTGATCGTCGCGCCGCCGCTGGAGGTCTCCAATCAGTACCTCCCGGTGCTCGGCAAGATTGCGCAGTTCTCCAAGGAAGCCGACGTGCCCGACCGGTTGCTCGCGTTGACGGAGCCGGCGGCGTTCATGCAACTGCTTGAGGAGAAGGGCGTTTAGCTTCGCTATGGACGAGCCACTCCTGATTGCGAAGAACGCGGCGCGCAGCACGGGCAACGCGATCGCACGAGGACTCGGGCGAGGCGTGCTCGGCTCGCTGCGGCGTGGTCGGAGGGAGACGCCGGTGATGAGCCTCCTTCGATTCCCGGCGCGGGCCGTTGCGACCGCGCTGTCGACCATGCTCGGGCTCGCCGCGTCGTCCGTTGCACTGCACGCGCAGACTGACGAGCACCGAGGGCCCGCGCTGGTCATCGCCGGACCATCGACCGTGGGCGTGAAGTTCCCGCTCACGAAACGCCTCGCACTCCGCCCCGATCTCTCGCTGACGCGCGCGACCTTCAAGGTATCGGCGACCGAATCAAAGTTCGTGAATCTCAGCGTGGGGCTCTCGGTGTTGATCGCGCTGAGCGAACTCGATGGGCTCCAGACCTACGCGGCGCCGCGCATCGCGATCTCTCGGAATACGTTCGACAACGGCAGCTTCACCGACCTCTGGTTCTTTGACCTCGCGGTCGGCGCCGCGGTGCCACTCACGAAGCGCGTCGCCATCTTCGGTGAAGTCGGTCCGCGTGTCACGTACACGGACCAATCGACTCCCGGCGTCGTCGATCGGACGACGAACCTGGTCGGACGGTCGGCGCTCGGCGCGACGCTCGCGTTCTAGTGCGTTGGCGCGATCATCCGCCGACGTCAGTGCGCGTGGTCAATCACAAGGCGCGAGATATCCCCTGAGAGACGCGAACGTACGCGGGCGACCTGGAGCACGGCGGCGGCGGCGAGCCCCGCGGTAAGTCCCCACCAAAGCCCGGCCGCACCCAAGTCGAAATAGAACGCGAGCAACGCACCGAATGGGATTCCCACCGCCCAGAAGCTCAGCGTGTGCAGGAGAGCCGGCACGCGCGTGTCACCGGTGCCGCGAAGAATGCTCGCCGCGACGACCTGTGTGCCGTCAAAGACCTGGAAGACGGCGGCAATGGGAATCAGGAGCGCCGCAAGGGCAAAGGTCGCTGCGTCGTTCGTGTACAGGCCGGCAAGGGTGCCGGGAATGGCCGCGAAGAGCATCGCACAGAGTGCCATGAAGCCCACTCCTACCACGAGAGCCGCCACGGCATCGCGCCGCGAGGCCGCCATGTCACCGCGCCCAACGGCACGCCCGACCATCACCGCAGCGGCGGCCGCGACTCCCATCGGAACCATGAAGGTCATGGACGCCAGCGAGAGCGCAATCTCATGCCCGGCGAGCGTGGTGGTGTCGATCCACCCGGTCATCACAGTCACGAAGCCGAACGCCCCGACCTCGGCGAGGAACTGCAAGCCGATCGGGAGCCCGAGTCGGAACATGCGGCCGAGCGGCCCGAGGGCGAGGCTCTCGGGATGCCAGCGGGTCAGGTAGGGACGCAGCGTCTTCCATCCCGCCGCGAGAAGGGTCGCGGCCAAGACCCAACGCGAGAGCACCGTCGCCTGCGACGAGCCCACCACGCCGCCGGCCGCGAAGCCGAGGTTGCCAAAGATCAGCACCCAGTTGAGGAAGACATTCGTGAGGTTGCCCACGACGACCGCAATCACCACCGGCTTCAGGAGGTGAAAGGCCTGCATCGCCTGCCGGAGCATGTTGAAGGCGAAGAACGGCAGCAGTCCGGGAATGCTCCAGAGCACATAGGCCGTCGCGAGCGGCACGACCTCCTCGGGCTGTCGTAGCAGCACCAGCAGCGGGCGCGCTGGCAGGAAGGTGAGCGACACGAGCAAAGCGACGATCGTCGTCATGAGCACGCCGCGCTGCACCCCACGCGCGATGGCGACTTCGTCCTTGGCGCCGACAGCCTGCGCGATCACGGGGTCGAGGGCGAGGAGCATCCCGATCCCGATGATGGCGGTGGCGAAGAAGTAGAAGTTGCCGAGCCCGACCGCCGCGAGCGCTGTCGTGGAGACGCGGCCGAGCATGATGGCATCCACCAAGCCCATGCCCTGCATGCCGACGTTCACCACGACGATCGGCGCCGCGATGCGGGCCATCTCGCGGAGTTCGTCGGACGTGGGGCGGAGTGAGGCGAGTTGCATCTGTGAAGTCTAATAACTGCCACACCCCCTTCACATCGCCGTTGCAGTGCTCTGCGCCTCTATGGTACCCGCCGTACGACCAGCCCTACTCCCACTCGATCGTCGCGGGCGGCTTGGAACTGATATCGTACACCACCCGATTCACTCCCTTCACCTCACGAATGATCCGGTTGGAGATCCGCGCGAGCACGTCAGCCGGGAAGGCGTACCAATCGGCGGTCATGCCGTCCGTGCTCGTCACGGCGCGCAGGGCGATCACGTGCTCATAGGTGCGCCCATCTCCCATCACGCCCACCGAGCGCACCGGGAGGAATACGGCGAAGGCCTGCCAGATCTCCTGATACAGGCCCGCCGCGCGAATCTCCTCAAGGAAGATCGCATCGGCTCGGCGCAGCGTCTCGACATTCACCGGATCCACCGCACCAAGCACGCGAATGGCAAGCCCAGGCCCGGGGAACGGGTGCCGCCCGACCATCTCCTCCGGCAGACCAAGCTCACGTCCGACGTTGCGCACTTCGTCCTTGAAGAGTTCACGCAGCGGCTCGATCAACGCGAACTTCATGTCCGGCTTGAGACCGCCGACATTGTGATGCGTCTTGATTGTCGCGCTCGGGCCACCCTTCGCACTGATCGATTCAATCACGTCGGGATAGAGCGTCCCCTGCACGAGGAACTTCGCGTTCTTCCCCGCGGCGTCGGAGGCATCCTCAAAGACGTCAATGAACGTATGCCCGATTGCCTTCCGCTTCATCTCGGGGTCGTCGAGTCCGCTCAGCGCGTTGAGGAACCGCTCTTCAGCGCGCACGGTGATGAGTTTGATTCCCAAGTGCTGCCCCATCGTGCGCTCGACCTGCTCGCGCTCGCGGAGGCGGAGCAAGCCAGTGTCCACGAAGATGCAGGTGAGCTGGTCGCCGATCGCCTTGTGCACGAGCGCGGCCGCCACCGAGGAATCGACGCCGCCCGAGAGTCCGCAGATCACCTGCGCATCGC
>CAYUMN010000163.1:0-7110 GCA_964445835.1 uncultured Gemmatimonas sp. | reverse complement strand
TTCATCAGCGTTCTTCCTCCGTCGTCGGCGCCGCGTCGCCTCGCTCCGCTGCCCCTGGTGAGATCTCTCTGCCCTTCCACAGCGAGTACACCGCAGGGATCACAAGCAGCGTCAGGATGGAACTCGATACCATCCCGCCGATCATCGGCGCCGCGATGCGCTTCATCACACTCGCGCCAGTGCCCGTACTCCACATGATCGGAAGGAGGCCAGCCATGATCGCCGTGACCGTCATCATCTTCGGGCGCACGCGATCCACCGCGCCTTCCATCACGGCGTCGTACAGGTCCATCAGCGTCGGTACCGCACCGACCCTCTGCCGCTTCTCCCACGCTTGATCAAGATAGATCAGCATCACCACGCCCGTCTCTGCGGCAACGCCAGCGAGCGCGATGAATCCGATCGCCACGGCGACCGACCAATCATAGCCGAGCGCCCAGATCAACCAGAGTCCGCCAACGAGAGCGAACGGAACAGACAGCATCACAATCAACGTCTCGGCGACCCGCTTGAAGTTGATATACAGCAGCAGAAAGATCAGCGCGAGCGTGGCAGGAATCACGAGTTGCATGCGCGCCTTCGCCCGTACCATGTATTCGTACTGGCCGCTCCAGACGAGGCTATAACCGCTCGGCATTATCATTCCACGAGCCACCGCTGCCCGTGCTTCGTCCACGTAGCTCCCGATGTCGCGATCGGCGACATCCACGTAGACCCAAGCGGTGGGCTGTGCTCCTTCGGTGCGCACGACCATCGGGCCAGCGACGGCGCGAATCGTGGCGAGCTGGCCGAGTGGCACTTGGACGAGCGCGGCGACCGGTACGAGAACTGCGGCCATGCGCTCGGGCGTGTCGCGGAGTTCCTGCGGATAGCGCAGTCGCACACCGTATCGCTCGCGCCCCTCGACCGTCTGCGTGATCACCATCCCGCCGATCGCGGTGGCAATGACGGCCTGCACATCGCCGACGTTCAAGCCGTAACGCGCCGCCGCGGTGCGATCGATATCAATGTCGAGGTAGAAACCCCCCTGTGCCCGTTCGGCGAAGACGCTGCGCGTCCCAGCGATCGGTGTGACGATCTGTTCGACTTCCTTGCCGAGTCGCTCGAGCGTGGCGAGGTCGGGCCCGAAGATCTTGATGCCCACCGGCGTCCGAATGCCGGTGGCGAGCATATCGATGCGACCCTTGATCGGCATCGTCCACGCGTTCGTGACGCCGGGGAGGCGGACCGCAGAGTCCATCTCGGCGAGGAGTCGGTCGTACGTCATCTTGGGTCGCCACTCGCGCTCGGGCCGCAGCGTGATGATGGTCTCGAACATGTCGAGACCGGCGGGGTCGGTGGCTGTCGAAGCGCGACCCGCCTTGCCCCAGACGCGCTCCACCTCTGGGAAGGATGCGAGTATCGAATCCTGCGTCTGCAGGATCCGCCGCGCGCCGGCGACGCTCACGCCCGGTAACGTCGTCGGCATGAAGAGGATCGAGCCTTCATCGAGACGCGGCATGAACTCACTGCCGATCCGCGACCACGGAATCCACGCGAGCACGAGCATCGCGAGTGCCGCGGTGATCGCTCCCCACCGGTGCCGCAGTACGAAGGTGATCATCGGGCGATACGCCCGGATCAGCGCACGGTTGACCGGGTTCGCGTGCTCGAGGTAGATGCGGCCACGAATGAAGATGGCCATGGCGACAGGGACGAGCGTAATCGACAGCAGACTGGCCGCCGCCATGGAGAACGTCTTCGTGTACGCGAGCGGAGTGAACAGGCGGCCCTCTTGTCCTTCCAGCGCGAACACGGGGAGGAACGACACGGTGATGATAAGCAGCGAGATGAAGAGTGCCGGTCCCACTTCCTGCGCCGCGATCACGGCCACGTCCCAGCGCTCGCGCGTCGTAAGGACTGACGTGTGAAAATGCGTGGCGCCGGAGCGGAGCGCTCCCTTGGCGATCACCGCACGCTCAAGATGCTTGTGCATGTTCTCGATCATCACGATCGCGGCGTCGATCATCGCGCCGATGGCGATAGCGATCCCGCCGAGCGACATGATGTCGGCGCCCACTGGCACGCCGCGCATGGCGATGAACGCCATCAGGATGCCGATCGGCAGTGTGATGATCGCCACGAGCGCCGATCGGGCATGCAGGAGGAACAGGATGCAAACGAGCGCAACGATAAGGCTCTCTTCGAGGAGCTTGTCGCGAAGCGTCTCGATGGCGCGCTCGATCAGGCTGCTGCGGTCGTAGGTAGGGCGCACGATCACGCCCGGCGGGAGTCCGCTCTGCAGCCCAGCGAGGGCGGCCTTCACCCGCCGGATGGTGGCGAGCGCGTTCTCACCGGAGCGCATCACCACAATACCACCGACCGCATCGCCGCGGCCGTCGAGTTCGGCAATACCGCGACGCACCGCCGGACCCACCGCGACCCGGCCCAACTCGGCCACGCGCACGGGGGTGCCCGCGGCGGTCGTGGTGACCACAACGTTCTCAATATCCGTGAGACTCCGCAGGTACCCAAGCCCCCGCACCATGTACTCACGCTCCGACATCTCCATCACCATCGCGCCGACATCCGCATTCGCGTTCTGAATGGCGGACATCACCTGCGTGATCGGAATCCGATATGCCAACAGCTTGGCCGGATCGAGATCGACCTGATACTGTTTCTCGTAGCCGCCGATCGATGCCACTTCCGACACGCCGGGCACGGCCGTCAGCGCGAAGCGCAGGTACCAGTCCTGAAGGCTGCGGAGGTCGGCGAGGGAACTCCGGCCCGTGGTGTCTTCGAGCGCGTACTGGTAGATCCAGCCGAGTCCGGTCGCGTCCGGGCCGAGCGAGGGGGTGACGGTCGCTGGCAGCTTGCCTTGAATACCGTTCAGGTATTCGAGTACGCGGCTGCGCGCCCAGTAGAGGTCGGTACCGTCGTCGAAGATCACGTACACGAACGACACGCCGAAGAACGAGTACCCTCGCACCGTGCGCGACCCCGGCACCTTGAGCATCTCGGCCGCGATCGGATACGTGACTTGATCCTCCACGATGCGCGGGGCCTGCTCGCTGTACTCGGCCTGCACGATCACCTGGACATCACTCAGGTCGGGCAGGGCTTCGAGTGGCGTGCGGGCGAGCGCCCAGATGCCGCCGCCGATCGCGCCGATCGTGAACAGGACGATCAGCAGCGGGTTCCCGACGGACCACGCGATAATGCGCTTCAGCATGGCGAGCTCATGGCTGGTGCTCGGTGTGCGGGGCGGGGGTGGCCTTTGCTGGTGGAGTGCTCATGCCCGGCATGTTGGCCATCGCTGCTACCGCGGCCCCGAGATTAGACTCGGCGTCAATGAGGAAGGTGGCGGAGGAGACGACGACATCGCCGGCGATGAGTCCGCTTCGGATTGTCACCCGGTCGCCCGCGACTGCGCCGAGCTCGATCGTTCGCGGGCGCAACATCCCGTCGGCATCGCGCGTGAAGACGAGCGTGCGTTCACCAGTCACGAGGACGGCGGAGCGTGGGACGTGGAGCACGGAGGCCGCATCGCCGACCTGCAACCGGAGGGTCGCGTACATGCCCGGCTTGAGTGCGAGGTCGGCGTTGCGGAGCGCCACGCGGACTTTCGCGGTGCGCGTATCTGGGGAGAGCGTGGGGGCGACGAAGACGATGCGCCCGGTGCGCGTCTGGCCGGGAAGCGCGTCGATATCGATTGACACCGTTTGCCCGGACCGGACTGCGGCCAGGTCTCGCTCGAACACCTCGCCCTCCACCCAGATCTCGCGTAAATCTGCGACCTGGTAGAGCGCGTCCCCGGCCATCACCCGCTGGCCGACTGAGACGTTCTTCTGGACGACGATGCCCTGCACGGGGGCGCGCAGCGTGAGCGTCTTGGTCACCTCGCCGGTGGCTTCGATCCTCGCGATATCGGTGTCGGAGATATCCCAGTAGCGCAGGCGGCGACGTGCCGACTCGAGCAGCGAGGCGGCATCGCGGACGGCGGTCGTGCCGCCCTCGGCCACGTCGGCGACCAGCTTCTGCGCGAGCAGGAGCTCCTCTTGCGCGGTGACGAGGGCTGGCGAATAGAGGCGAAGCAGTGGTGCCCCCTCTGCGACCGACTCTCCCGTGAACGCAATGAACAACTCCTCCACATAGCCTTCGACTTTCGGTGCGATGGTGTTGATGCGCGTCTCATCGTAGGTGAGAAGACCCACGGTACGCACTTCGCGCGACAGCGGCCCCCGCTCGACCGTGGCGTACGTGACCCCGATGCGACGCGCGACGTCGTCGCTCAGCATGATCGGTTGCGCGGAGTCTCCGGCGGGCGAGACGGCGGTGTCCGGCGCTGCTGCCGGCGTCTTGGATGTTGCGTCGCGCGTGAATCGCCAGGCGACGACCGCCGCGCCAACGAGGAGCAGGAGAAGGATCGTACGCGATACCAGCCGCGAGCGATCGGAGTGCGGGGCCTCGAAGGGCGAGTCGGCGCCGTCGCGCGGGGATTCTGTGGTCGGTTCGATCATCGGGGAGTTCCTCCGAATTGGCGTGCAGGGAGCGCGGAGCCAGCGGCTAACAGACTGCGACCGGTGAGCATCTCAAGTTCTGCCCACGCTTTTCCTTCATCCGCTTCGAGCGTGAAGAGCTCTTGGCGGTAGCGGTTCAGGGTCATCTGTGCTTCGAGCAACGTCATGAAGGGCACGCCCCCCACGCGGTAGGCCGCGCGGGCGGAGGCGACCATCGCCTCAGCCTGCGGCAGGACAGACGCGCGATACAACGCGGCGAGTCGACGCGAGCGCTGGAGCGTGGCGTAAGTGGCAGCGATGGCACCGGATGTTTCGGTGCGCATCGCTGCGAGATCCCCTGCGGCCATGGCGGCCATGGCGCGCGCCTCCGTGCGCATCGGGAGTTGTCGGCTCCCGGCGAACAGTGGGAGCGACGCCCCCACCATGAGGCTGCCCATGCGCTCGGTGCCCATAAGGCCGCCGCGCTGTCCGTACTGCACGCCAACGACGAGATCGGGCCAGATCTCACGATCAGCGAGTCGTGTCTGGAGGTCGGCCACGTCGACCTCGATCATGCCGGCCCGCAGCATGGGCCGTACCTGATCGGCGAGCGCGACGAAAGAGTCCAGCGGCGCCGGGGTCTCTGGAAAATGAGGCAGTATCGGGCGGCCGACGGGTGAGTCAGCGGGCCGCAGCAGCAGGGCGTTGAGAGCGGCCTGCTCGATCACGCGCATCGTGTGCATGCGCACGATGTCTTCATCCATCCGCGCGACCTCGATCCTGGCGCGCAGCACGTCGGCCTGCTGTGCTTCGCCCACTTGGTACATCCGGTCCGCGACCGTCGCGATGTCCTCGAGCAGGCGTCGCGTCTCGCTCGAGACGCGCAACGCACCCTCGGCGGCGTAGAGGTCAAAGAAGGCCATCGCGGTGCGGGCGCGGAGCGTGAGTCGAACCTCGTCCACGCGCGTCGCCACCGCGTCGGCACGAGCGCCCTCGATCCGTCCCGAGAGACGCAGCTTGCCCGCGACCGGAACCATTTGCATGAGCTGAAGCTGGACCATGCCGATGGCGTCCATCGGGCGCAACGCGGGCAACTCGTAGTTCATCCAGCCGATCTGCAACACGGGATCGGCGGGGCGAGACGCGCCTGCCACTCGGGCGCGGCTGGCGCGTGCCAGTGCGTGCGCCGCGGCGAGTCGCGGGTGTGCACGCTCGACATCCGCGAGTATCGGACCGAGGCGAATCGAGAGGGTGTCTGGCGCACGGAGCGCTTGGGCCGCGCCGCGCGAAGGAGCCACGAGCACGAGGAGGATGACGAGCAGCCGAGCGAGCCTCCGCGACGATCGCGGAGCACTCCCGGGACGTGGAGCGTTCGACATAGGTATTCCTCTGCGGACTGATTCGTCTCATTCCCGCCGATCGGGAGTGAGAGGCCGGTGCATGCGCGGTGCATGCGCGGTGCATGCGCGGTGGACTCACGGCAACGCGGCGCGACCCTCAGGTCGCGCTGGGGCTCAACTCAAGCGCGCGGAGGTGGGACATCCGGCGCGAGATCTCGCGGCAGCGGTGCCCGCAGGACATCCAGCGCGACCCGCATCGGTGGGGGGGCTGCAGTGAGGGTGGTGAGGTGCGGAGCTGGCATGAAGACGAGCACGCCCAAGCACCCCGCCGACATGTCCATGAGGCCGCACGGTGAACGGTGTGGCGAATCAGAAGATCCTGACATCGGCGCGGCCGGCGTATGTTCGACACAATCGGACGGCTCGTCAGACGATGGTATGGCGTGTGTGGCGGTGGCTTCCATCGCGACCATCTGCGAGGGCGAGCAGGCGTAGGCCGCGAGATTCCACGTCTGAAGCGCCAGCGCTCCGACCAGGAGCGTGCTTACGCAACGCCCGACAGAACGCCCGGCGCAGAGCCGAGCGCGAAGTCGCGTCAGAGATCGTCCCGCGTCGCGCATGGCACTGCTCCCTGGTCGAGAGATAATGCGAAGGGTACAGAGCGGAGAGCGGACGGTCCATCAGGGTTTCCTGACCGATCAGGTCAGGGTCGTCCGTACTCCACACTCGAAGCGGGGCTCGGCGGTTCGTTTCGCGATACCACACGAGCCCAGCGACGAGATGGAGCCTGGCGACGATCCAAGCGCGGTCGCCATGGCGGCAACCCCATCGCCCTCGCGGTTCAGGCGGCCATAGCGCGGCAGGCCTCGGCACACTTGCGGCACGAGTCGGCGCACTGCTTGCAGTGATCCATGTCGTGCGCGCCGCATTCCTTGGCGCACCAGTCGCAGATCTCGGCGCAGAGCGCGGCGATCTGCTTGGCGAACGGACTGTGGCGGGCGATCGCGTCAGCGCAGAGGCGACAGATGGCGGCGCACTCGATGCAACAGGCCGGACAGGCGTTCTTGGATTCCTTGCCGGTCATGTGGGCGAAGCAGTGGCCGCAGTCGGTGGCGCACTTGTTGCAGGCGTCAATGCACGCCTTGGCGTGCTGGTCGAAGTGTTCAGTCATTGTATTGCTCCCTTCGTGTGAGTGTTCGGGCGAGGATGGCTCGCCCGAGGAGTTGCTCGTCGTGCCGTCGTCCTCGTCCCCTGCGCATGGGCGTGAACGTCCGAAGGACGACGGCGAA
>CAYUMN010000162.1:4651-7118 GCA_964445835.1 uncultured Gemmatimonas sp. | reverse complement strand
GGAACGCCTTTTCGCGCTCCATGGCGTCGGTGCCCTGGTCGGCCATGTGGAACGAATAGGCACTCAAGTCGCCGTCCGCGCCCTGCGGGGTGTTGCCGAAGGTCTCGTCGTAGTGTCCGAGCTCCTTCAGCACGCGCTTCCGCTCCTCGAGCAATCGCTTCTCGAAGTAGGTGATCTGCTTCTTGGGGAATGGCTTGTACTTCTTCTCGCCACTAGGAGTCGGGGTTGCCATCTCAGCTGTCCTTGGTAAGAGCGATGCGCGCAGCCGGACCATCGAGGTCCACCTCGGCCTGCGCCGTCCAATAGATACCCGTCGGGAACGCATCCGCGAGGATGATCTCCGTGGCGAGTACTTCTGCTGCCATCCACGCCACGTGCACGCCGAGGGCCTCCTGCACTTCCGCCGGCGCGCCAACCGCGAGCCGGATTCGATCACTCACCGCGAGCCCCGACTCCTTTCGGAGGCGCTGCACGCGGCTCACCACTTCACGCGCCATGCCTTCGGCACGCAGCACCGGCGTCACCGCCGGATCGAGCGCCACCGAGAGTCCGTCACCCTGCTGCACCACCATCGACGTCGAGGCCGTCGCGCTGATGCTCACGCGCGTCGCGTCGAGCTCGAGCGGTCCATGCCCTGGGACGTCGACCGTCACGCGTCCACCCTGTTCGATGGTGCGCAACTGCGCCTGCTCCAGCCCTTCGACCATCGGCTTGGTCGCCTTCATCGCTGCCCCAACAATCTTCCCCAACACGGGAAAGTTCGTCTTGCCTTCGAGCCGCACCCAATCAGCGGCGGAATCGGCGAACGTGACCTGCTTGATGTTCAACTCTGCGGCAACGATCGGGGCGATCATCGCATGCCACTCGGGGGCGATCCCGGGCGCCACGCAGGTGAGTGCACCGAGCGGCTGCCGTACTTTGATCCCTGCGCTTTCGCGCGCCGCACGTCCGAGCGTCGCCAGGCTGCGGGCCGCAGACATCGCGCGTTCAAGCCCGGGGTCGCGCCCGAGCATCCCGGCCTCGGCGGTGCTCGCCGTCCGACGGAAGTCCGCGAGGTGCACCGAGGTCCCGGTGATCTCGTGATGGATCCAGTCGGAGACATAGGGTGCGAATGGCGCCAGCAACCGACAGGTCACGACCAGTACCTCACGCAACGTCGCGAAGGCAGCACGATTATCGTCGCTCGACACCTCATAGAACCGCGCCCGATTCGACCGCACATACCAGTTCGCGACATCCTCGCTGACGAAATCCATCAGCACACGCGCGGCGGCGGTCGCATCGAAGCGCGCCAGCGCGGCATCGACTTCTTCCTCCACGCCCACCAAGCGCGACAACACCCAGCGATCGAGCACCGGTCGCGCGGCCACCGCCGGATCCGTCGCGCTCGGCGACCAGCCGAAGTTCGCGTATTGCGCAAAGATCCCGCTGTAGACATTGCGCAACGTGACGAGGAAGCGCCCCGCCGTCTCGCGGATCACCGACTCATCGAAGCGACGCGGCACCCAGACCTGCGAGCTCGCCATCAGGAACAAACGCACCGCGTCGGCCCCATGTCGCGCGAGCACCGCGGTGGGATCGACCGTATTGCCGCGCGACTTCGACATCTTCTGCCCATTCGCGTCGAGCACGAGATCGTTCACCACGACCGCGCGATACGGCGAGCCTTCGGTGTCCTTGTTCTCCGGCAACGCATCACCGAGGCCGGTGGCGATGGCCAACAACGAGTAGAACCACCCGCGCGTCTGGTCCACACCTTCGGCAATAAAATCGGCCGGATAATAGCGCGCGACCTTCTCATGGCTCCCCGCCTGATGCGGATAGCCCCACTGCGCGAAGGGCATCGACCCCGAATCGAACCAGGTGTCAATCACCTCGTTCACACGACGCATCGTGCCCGTCCCGCTCGGCGCGGGCCAGGTGTAGCGGTCGACGTGCGGCTTGTGCGGATCGAAGTCCGCGGGAAGCGACGTCCCGATGCGCTGCGCGAGCTCCGCGTACGAACCAAGCACGTCGATCTCGGTCGGGTCTTCGTCATTCACCCCAGACCGGGAGCGGCGTTCCCCAGAACCGGTCGCGCGAGATCGCCCAATCGATGTTGTTCTCGAGCCACGAGCCGAAGCGCCCCGCCCCGACTTCCGGCGGATTCCAGTTGACCGCGCTGTTGCGCGACAGCATCCGGTCCTTGTACGCCGTGGTGCGCACGAACCAACTGCCGCGCGCATAGTAGAGCAGCGGCGTGCGGCAGCGCCAGCAATGCGGATACGCGTGCATGAACTTCTGCGACTTCCACAGCTGGTCGCGACGCTCGAGTTCTTCGATGATCAGCGGGTCCGCCGTCTTCACGAACTTTCCGCCCACCAGCGGCATCTCCGCCGGGAACTCACCGCGCGCATTCACCGGATTCACGAAGGCGAGTCCGTGACGCTGTCCCGCCGCATAGTCGTCCGCGCCGAAGGCCGGCGCG
>CAYUMN010000162.1:0-4641 GCA_964445835.1 uncultured Gemmatimonas sp. | reverse complement strand
CCATGTGCACCACGCCCGAGCCGTCGTCCGCCGTGACGAACGTCTCACCGACAATGATCTCGTGCGCGCCTTCCTCGGGATACGCCACCCAATCGAGCGGACGCGTGTAGCGCATCCCCACGAGCTCGCTACCCTGCCGCGTGGCGATCGTATCCCAGCGCTCGGTGTAGTCGGTGCCAAGCACAGCACCCGCACGCGCCTCCGCAAGAATGATCGTCCAGTCACTGACGTTCTTCTTCCGGAGCTCGACGTACGGGAGATCGGGATGCACCGCGAGCGCCACGTTGGACACCAGCGTCCACGGCGTGGTCGTCCACACGATGATGCGGCGACGAACGGCGGCGCTTGCATCCTTCATCCGCCCACCTGCCTCCCGTAGATCCAGCGCCACATACACCGACGGATCCTCGATGTCCTCGTATCCCTGTGCCAGTTCGTGCGACGACAGCGCCGTCCCACACCGTGCGCAGTACGGGAGGATCTTATGCCCCTGATACAACAGGCCCTTCGTGTGCAGCGTCTTCAGCGCCCACCAGACGCTCTCCACATACTCGTTGCTGTACGTGACGTACGGATCATCGTAGTCGAGCCAATAGCCCATCCGGCCACTGAGCTGTTCCCAGTCGCCCTTGTACTTCCACACGCTCTCGCGACAGAGCCGGTTGAACTCCGCCACACCGATCCGCTCGATGTCCTGCTTGCCGCTGAGTCCAAGCGCCTTCTCGACTTCGATCTCCACCGGGAGGCCGTGCGTGTCCCAGCCGGCCTTCCGCGGCACATGGTAGCCGAGCATCGCCCGATGACGGCAAAAAAGATCCTTCACGGTGCGCGCGAACACGTGATGAATCCCGGGGCGCCCATTCGCCGTCGGCGGGCCCTCGTAGAAGACCCACGCCGGCTTGTCGGCATTCTGCGCCTGCGCCACCGCAAAGACGCCATCGCGTGTCCAGCGCGCCGCGACTTCCTGCTCCAGTGCGTCGGGCGTGAGTTCGGCGGCGATCGGACGGAAGCGCACGGTCGGTGCAGTGGTCGTCATGCGGGCCCCATCTCGCCGAGCACGCCACGCACCAGCGCCGTCAGCTTCGGCTCGGCGATGGCCGCCACCGCGAGGATCTTCGCCAGCGAAGCCGCTTCCAGCGTCTCGGGTGCACAGGCATCGGTGATGATCGAGATGCCGAGCACGCGCATCCCCATCTGCGTCGCGACGATCACCTCGGGCACCGTGCTCATCCCCACCACGTCAGCGCCCAGCGTGCGCAGCATCGCGTACTCGGCGCGCGTCTCAAGATTCGGTCCCATCACGGCGACGTACACCCCTTCGCGGAGCGTGGTCCCCTGCTGCTTCGCGATCTCGAAGGCAATCGAGCGCAACTGCTCATCGTACGGCGCACTCATGTCCGGGAAGCGTGCGCCCCACTCGACGTGATGCGGCCCGACGAGCGGATTGTCGCCCAGCAGATTGATATGATCCGCGATCAGCATCAGATCGCCCGGCGCCCAGTCCGCGCGGATGCCGCCACACGCGTTCGACACGATCAGCGTGCGCGCCCCGAGTGCGTGCAACACGCGCACCGGAAAGGTGACCTGCGGCAACGAGTACCCTTCGTAGCGATGGAATCGCCCCTGCATCGCGACGACGCGGCGGCCATTCAAGGTCCCGAGCAGCAAGCGCCCCGCATGCGACTCGACCGTCGAGAGTGGAAAGCCCGCAAGCTCGCCGTACTCGATCGCACACTCCACCGTGATGGCGTCCGCGAGTCCGCCAAGCCCAGTCCCGAGGATGATCGCCACCTCCGGAACAAAGGGCGTGCGCGCACGGATCGACGCCACGGCCGCCGCGACATCAGCGGGCGTGGGGAGCGTCACGAGCGGAGCGTCGAGCACGGTACTCATCCGTGGAGATCCGCTCCCGGGGCCGGCATGGTCTCAAGCGACGCGACTTCTGCGAGGTGGCGCTCGGCGAGCGTGCGCAACTGCGCGAGATACGTGCGGCGGGCGCGATCCAGCGCGTCGATGTCGCCCTGCAGCGTCACCATCTGCGCCCGGGCATCATCGTGCATCTCGGACCCCGTCGCCTGCGCCTCGCGAATGATCAGATCCGCCTCCCGCTGCGCCTGCATCTTCATCTCCTCACGAAGCTGCTGCGCCGAGATGAGTGCCTCGTTGAGGGCCTTATCGCGCTCACGAAACACCTTCAGCTGCTCGGCCATGCTGCGCGACTTGCCGTCGAGATCGTTCACGGCGCGCGTCAGACGCTCGAGTTCTTCCGCGATCTGATCGCGGAACTGATCCACACGCGCGCGATCGTACCCGCGCATCGCTGTGCCAAAATCGTAGCGCCGGACATCGACCGGCGTCAGATGGAATGCGTCTTCGCTCTCCATGCTCATCAGCTCCTCGCTCCGAACAACACCGTACCCAGGCGGACCAGAGTGGCCCCTTCCTCGACCGCGACGGCGTAATCGCCGCTCATTCCCATCGATAACTCTCGGGCGTCATGCCCCGCGACGCGCAGCATCTCTCGCGCGTGCCGAGCTCCCGCAAAGACCTCTCGTAACACGCGCTCCTCGGCGTCATATGGCGCCATCGTCATCACACCACGCACGCGCAGTCCCGCAATCCCGTGTAACCGCTCGGCCTCAGCCGCCACGGCTGAGAGCGAGAAGCCGCCCTTGGTCTCCTCGCCGACGATGTTGACCTGCACCAGCACGTCGAGCGTCACCTCCTGCTTCACCGCCTCCGCCGACGCCGCATCCACGAGCTTGCGGCGATCCAGCGCGTGGAACAGCGCGAAGCGAGCAAGCGCCTTCACTTTGTTCGTCTGCAGATGCCCAATGAGATGCCACGCTAACCCCGCGGGCGCGAATCCCTCAGCGGACAACATCTCCTGCTTCCCGAATGCTTCTTGGACCTTGTTCTCCCCGACATCGGTGAGCCCAGCCTCCCACGCGGCCCGCACTGCCTCAGGCCCGTGCGTCTTGGTAACGGCGATCAGCCGCACCTCTTGCCCGTGCCCGCCCCGCTTCGCCGCATCGGCGATCTGGCCGCGGATCTCCGCCACCCGTTCTTGGAGCCCTGAAAATGGCATAACATATGAAAATACAGGGGGTTAGGGGCAAACGAAAGGCGTCTCTTTGACCCGGTGCCCGTCGTGCCGTTGCGGTGAACTGGGCCGAACGCAAGACCGGCGCGCCCCGCAGAGGAAGGCGCGCCGGTCCCGATCCAGAACCAAATCCAGACTTACGCCGGCGTCGGCTCCGGCCCACCGAGCATCGGCGGCACGCGACGCGGCTCCGCTTGGACCGCCACCGGCTTGGCTGCCGGGGACATCGTCGTCGGCGGATCGACGCGCGGGGGAAGGATCTCTCCACGCTCGAGCACCAGAATGTCCTCGCGCGACAGCGTCTCGCGCTCGAGGAGCGAGGCGGCGATCGTATCGAGCAGGATCCGGTGCGTCGTCACCGTGTCCATGGCGCGGTTGTACGCCTCATTGATCACGCGCGACACTTCATCGTCCACCTGCTGTGCCGTGCGCTCCGAGACCTGACGACGGCTCGAGAGTTCGCGGCCAAGGAAGACTTCCTGTTCGATGTCGCCGACGAGGATCGGACCGATGGCGTCCGAAAGACCCCACTGCGAGACGTAGCGACGCGCGATGCCCGTAGCCTGCTGAATGTCGCTCGCGGCTCCGGTCGTCACGTGGTTGCGCCCGAAGATCAGTTCTTCGGCCACGCGACCGCCGTACGCCATCACCAACCGCGCCTCGATCTGCTGGCGCGTCACGGAGACGCGATCATCCTCGGGGAGCGTGAAGGCCAAGCCGAGCGCCCGACCACGCGGGACGATCGTGACCTTGTGCAGCGGATCGTTCCCCTTCACATGGATCGCGCAGACCGCATGCCCCGCTTCGTGATACGCCGTCAGACGACGCTCCTCTTCGCGCATCACAAGCGACTTTCGCTCGGCGCCAAGCATGACGCGGTCCTTCGCGTTCTCGAAGTCGATCATGTAGATCTTGTCGTGATTGTTGCGGGCCGCGAGCAGCGCCGCTTCGTTGACGAGATTCGCGAGGTCCGCACCCGCCATCCCTGGCGTGCCGCGGGCCAACTTGTGGATGTCCACATCCTCGGCGAGCGGCTTGTTGCGAATGTGCACCTTGAGGATCCCCTCGCGCCCACGGAGGTCGGGGGAATCCACGACGATCTGACGGTCAAAGCGGCCCGGACGCAGGAGCGCCGGATCGAGCACGTCCGGACGATTCGTCGCGGCGATCAGAATCACGCCCTCGTTCGACTCGAAGCCGTCCATCTCCACCAGCAGCTGATTCAGCGTCTGCTCGCGCTCGTCATGCCCGCCGCCCAGCCCGGCGCCACGGTGACGCCCGACCGCGTCGATCTCGTCAATGAAGATGATGCACGGGGCGCTCGCCTTGCCCTGCTCGAAGAGATCGCGCACGCGCGAGGCGCCGACGCCGACGAACATCTCCACGAAGTCGGAACCCGACATCGAGAAGAAGGGGCGCGCCGCCTCGCCGGCCACAGCCTTGGCGAGGAGCGTCTTACCCGTGCCGGCGGGCCCACGAGCAACGCGCCCTTCGGGAGCCGCCCACCGAGCTTCGTGAACTTGGCGGGATCCTTGAGG
>CAYUMN010000161.1:743-7170 GCA_964445835.1 uncultured Gemmatimonas sp. | reverse complement strand
AGGCGGGATTCGAACCCACGACCTCTGCCTCCGGAGGGCAGCGCTCTATCCAGCTGAGCTACTCACGCAGACCGCGAAAGCTACGTCGGCGCCGCCCCGCGGGGTAGGTCGCGGCACGAGTCGGCGACGGGAACCTTTTCGCGGCGCGTTGGGAGAAAGCCCCGCGGCGCTCCTCTTCGGTGTTCTCGGGGATGCGAAAGGGCGGCTCCGCCAGTTATAGTAGCGGAGATCGCCCGTCACCGCTCCCTTCGAAAGTACCGACCACAGTACCGACCACCACACCGACCCTCGCACCGAGGATTCACCAGATGTCCTCCACCTTCGCGCCCGTCGACGCGGCCACTATCGCCGGGCTCAACGCCGGCAGCGAGCAGGCCCTCGAAAAGATCTTTCGCGACAACTACGCGTGGATTCTCGACACCGCGTTGGTGCGTCTGAAGGGCGAGGATGCCGCCGCGCCGAAGCTGCTGGTCGCCACGGTCCGCGAGTTCTGGGAGGAACGCGACGGCTTCCACTCCGCCGCGGAAGTCGAGGCGTTCTTCAACGAGGAACTCCGGCATCGTGCGCGCGCCGTGCGGGCCCGCATGGCGGCCGTCCACCGGTTCGAGAAGGTCGAGGGCGTTCACACGCCGCCGACGCACGCGGCGCCATCGGTCGACACCATCTGGAACGAGATTACGACGGAAATCCACAAACCGGTCGTCGATGCCGCCACCGCGGCGAAGCGTCGTCGTGCGGCGAGCTCGCATGGCGTCGCTGAACACATCAACACCGTCACCAAGCCCGACTCGTGGAAGACCCCCGCCATCATCATCACCTTGGCGACCATCGTTGCACTCGTCGGAGCGGCCTGGTTCTCCAAGCGCAGTCACGCCGGAGTCATCGAACAGATGCTCGGCGGGGCCGACGCCCAGACGGTAGACACGCGCGCGGGACAGATTGGATCCGTCACGCTCGGCGATCAGTCGGTCGCGCGCATCGGCCCCGAGTCTCGCCTGACGATCGTGAAGGGGTTCGGGGGCGAGTACCGCACCCTCCGGGTGAATGGCACGGCATCGTTCTCAGTCACCGCCGGCGGGACCCGGCCCTTCGATGCCCGCCTCGGCGAGGTCGCGGTCACCACCAATGGCGGTGGCTTCACCGTGCGGGACTACGCCGACGAGGGCACCCGCATGGTACGCGCCGACAGCGGCGAGGTCAGCGTGAGCGTCGGGGGTGAGTCCGTCACGCTCGCGGCCGGCGAGGCACTCGTCATTGACCGCGCCGGCAAGACCTCCACTCCCGACGCGGCGCGGGTCGCGCAGGAACTCTCGTGGACCACGTCCCGCCTCGTCCTTAACAATCAACCGCTGAAGGACGTCGTCCAGTCGCTCTGGCGCTGGTACGGCATGGATGTCGCTGTGCTGGATTCCACCATGCTTGAGACGCCGATCTCCCTTGACGTAGAGCTCGGGTCCACAAAAGACGCGATCAGTGCAATTGAAACCGCCGCCGCCCTGAAGTTCGAGTGGGTGGACGGCAAAATGACCTTCCAGCCCAAGACCAAGTGATGATGATCTCGCGCGCCCGTTCCGTTGCGCTCCTCGGTGCGCTCTTTGCGTTGTTCACGCTCGTCGCCCCGACCGCTCTTGCAGCGCAACGGGTTGCGGGCACGGTCAAACTCGTCGGCGATGCACCCGGGGGCGGCGGCATTCTTGTCGTGGCGAAGGACTCCACCGGCGCAGAGATCGTGCGTGTGGTCACGAGCGATGAAGGCCGCTATGCCCTCCCCTTACCGCGTTCCGCATTGTGGCGCATCGAAGTGCAACGCGTCGGATTCGCACCCACCGTGGTGCTCGAACGCGTGATCTCCGGCGGCGAGGCGGTATCGCTCGACCCCGTGGCGGGCACCAGAGTCGTGTCGTTGCCCGCGCGTGGCGCAATCCCGCCCAGCACCTGCGGCGGCTCTCCCGAGACGCAGCGCTATGTGCGCCTCCTGATGGACGAGATGTACAAGGCGCTCACGGCTTCCCAACTCGCCGCGGCGCGCCAGGGTGTCACCGCACGCTGGGCCGTCACGGATCATCGGCTCGGTCCCAACGGTCGTGATACCGCCCGCTTCACCATCAGTCGGCGCGCCGGCAATCCGATGTCCGCCTTCGGTACGCCGGTGCAGTCGGAGCTCCAGCGCTCAGGCTACGTGGTAAAGGCAGGCCAGGACCGACTCTTCCGCGGTCTCGATGTGGCGGCGCTCCTCTCTCCCTGGTTTGCGGAGTCGTACTGCTTCACGGCGCGCGAGGGCAACGCCGGCGTTTTCGCCATTGGCTTCGCCCCGAAGCAGCGTCGTCGGGACTACATCGACATCACCGGGGAGATCAACCTGAACGTTGCCACGCTCGAGTTGAGCTCGGTGAGCTATCTGTACCAGGGGCTCAGCGCCGACGAGGACCTGCGCCTTGGCGGTGGTCGCATGACCTTCGCCCGTGCCACTGGCGGCACCTGGCTCGCCGCCGACTGGTACATCCGCTTCCCGCAGGTCGGCTATCAGGAACTCGAGACGATCCGCTCGCAGGACCGCGCACGCCTGCTCTCAGCCGAGGTGATGGGGCATGAGTTCCTCGCGTGGCGCACGACCGCATTGCTCGAGGGCACACGTCGCATCTACGTGCAGGACGCGGTCGATGCGCCGCCTCCCGACGGCCCGATTCGTGCCGCCTGCACTGAGCGCGTGTTGCGCACCACGGTGGGAGCTGCGCGCGGCCGTCTGACCCTTGATGGTCGCCCCGTTTCCGGTGCGCGCGTCCGCGCCACCTGGCGCTTCGCCGTGGACGTCGGCGGGGAGATTCCGCTCTGGCGCGATGAAAGCCGCGAGGTTATCACCAGCAACCGCGGCGACTGGGTGCTCTGCGACTTGCCACCGGGGCAGACCGTCGAGCTCTCGTGGGAAGTGCTTGGGCGTCGCACCTCGTCGTCGATCCGCGTCGAGCGCGATCAGCTCGTGACGATCGGCGACGACGGCAAGGTCGTACCGACGCCCTAAGGCGTCGACGGCGCTGATGTTCTCCAATCGTTCCGGCGTCAGCGTCGACCCCAGCGGCGTCCCGAAGTGGGCCTTTGCCCGCGCGTGGCGCCGCTTGCCGCGTCCACCGGACACGCCCATCACCACGGTCGCGCCAGACCTCGAGTTCCTGCACGCGAATCGCGAGCGGCCGAGTTTCACCTGGATTGGGCATGCCTCGTTCCTGAAGCAGATCGGCGGACTCAACGTCCTCGTAGATCCCGTCTTCAGTCGCGTCATCTCGCCGGTGCCCCCGTTCGGACCGCGGCGACATCAGCCGCCGGGGCTCCTGCCCTCGACGTTGCCGCACATCGACGTCGTGGTGATCTCGCACAGTCACTACGATCATCTCGACGTCGCGTCGGTGCGTGCGGTGCAGCGACAGCCCGGCGGTCCGCCGCAGTTTCTCGTGCCGCAGGGGCTCGACGCCTGGTTCGCGCGCGTCGTGCCGGGATCTCGCGTGCGGGCCTTTGCGTGGGACGAACACTGGCGAGGCCCCAATGGCGTGGAGTTTCACTTTCTCCCCGTGCAGCACTGGTCGAGCCGCACCCCGCTCCGTCGCAACGATACGCTCTGGGGAAGTTGGGCTATGGTCCATTCGACGCATCGCTTCTGGTACTCCGGCGATCTCGGCTACTCCGATGATCCCGCGCGGATCGGGGCGCAGTTCGGCCACTTCGATCTCGCCGCCATCGGCATCGGCGCGTACGAGCCGCGCTGGTTCATGCGCGCGCAGCACGTGAATCCTGAGGAGGCGGTGCAAGTCATGCTGGATGTGCGCGCCGCCGCGGCCATCGGCGTGCACTGGGGCACCTTTCCGCTCTCGGATGAGTCGCTCGACGAACCCCCGCGTGCGCTCGCGCGCGCGTTGGCCGCCCGTGCGCTGCCGCCCGAACGCTTCCGTGTGCTCAGCCCGGGCGAGACGCTCCGGCCGTAGTGCCCGACGTCGGCGTCGGTTCCCGCAGCGCCAGATACACCAGCAGCGCCGGGCATCCGCCCAGCAGCGTGGCCCACCACCAGAGCATCGAGCGCCCGGTGGCCTTGAGCTCGCGCCAGAACCAGATGAGCACGAGCGCCGTGAAGATCGCCATGTCATTCCAGGCCATCAGCACGAGGGGATCGCGCATCAGCGTCTCCCACGCATGCGTCAATGCCGCACCGATCGGCCCATGCTCGCGCATCCAGAGATAGCCCGAGTATTGGATGTAGACGAAGAAGACCGCCGCAGCGGCGAGCAACAGAGGACGACGCATCAGGGAACCCGCGGGTCGGAGAGTGGGGCGCTACCAGGCCGATACTCGCGCTCGAGCATCGCCCGCTGTGCCGCTTCGGTGAAGGGGACCGGCTTGAGACGATTGGTGGCGAAGAGCTCCATCTGATCCGTCGCGTGGCGCGAGCCTGGCCGCCCACTCGCCGTCCCGAAGGGCTGGATGCTCTCCGAGCGGACCGCGCCCGAGCCGTCCCACTCCACAAGCATGATGAACGAATCTCCCGCCCGCCCGACGTACCGTCCGTCACGGTCGCGCGCCGCGTGCACGGCGCGCAGCACGTCCGAACCGCCATTGCCGATCGGGAGGTCGCGGCCGTTGAAGCGCATCCGCATCACGGCGCTCAGCGGCGGGTCCATGCGCCCGAAGGTGCGCTGCAGGTCCCGCGCCGCCTCGCGTAGCGAGACATCCGCCGCCGGCGCGGGGTACCGGCCGTACTTCGCCGAGACCCAGTCGCCGGCAATGCGCGCCCCGAGCGCCGCCGCCGGACGATCATCCGCGAGCACACCATCCCAGGTGGCGAGTAGCCGCACGGCCGCGGCCGCGCGGGCGTCTCCCGTGGTGTCGGTTGCGAGTGCCGCGCGCCAGCGCGCGCCCATCCATGAGCCACGCGAATAGCCGGCATCGTACTTCACTCGCAGCAACGAGTCGCGCGTGATCCGCGACATCGGCGTCAGCAGGTCGAGGGCGCGCACCGCGCGGTTGGTCATCTGCGGCTCGATGCCCATCCACTCCGGGAAGTCCGCGGGGCGCAGGTCATCGGCGTGCGCCGTGGCGCGGAACGGCGTGTTGTTCGCGTTCACGATGAACCCGCTTGGCGGATCCAGCAGCTTCGGAATCGAATCGAACGGCACGTAACCATTCCAGAGCGTCGCGCTCGTATCGCCCGGCACGATCCCGCTCCAGTCGAAGCCGCTGCGCCGACGCGGAAAGAGCCCGTTGTAGACGTAGTCAATCCGCCCGGTGGCATCGGCGTAGATGAAGTTCGTCGCCGGGATGCTCTGTAGCGCGAGCGCCGCGCGCCACTCGGCATGCGTCCGGGCCTTCGTGAGCCGGTAGTACGCCATCACTTGGCGGGCATCGCCGATGCCGGCATAGCGCACGGCGAAGTAGCCGCGCTCGGTCTTCAACACCGGCCCATGTTCGCTGCGGAAGAACTCGCGCTTCACCGGCAGCACGAGCCCCGCCACGCGCACGCGCAGCTTCGCCTCCTCGCGCACCAGCGGCTTCCAGGCGCCGTCCATGCGATACCACATCGCGCCGGCGGAATCGCGGACGGTCAGCCGATACACATCGGCGAGATCGGGGGCATTCACCGTGTTCGTCCATCCGAGCGTCCGGTTGTGCCCGAGCAGCGGCACCGGTGACCCCGGAAAGAGCGCGCCGGCGAAGTCCCAGCCCTCGTCGCTGTGCACGGAGATCTCGTACCACGCGAGCGGCCCCGTCCACGGCTGATGCGAGTTCGAGAAGAGACGCGTGACCCCATCTCCCGCGCGGGCCGGGGTCACGACGAAGGCGTTCGAGCCGCGCTCTTCGGGGAGCGGGGCAGGGAAGGCTTTGTCGTCGATCAACGCCGAGAGGATGCCGTCGAGTCCAAAGAAGAGCGGCGAGGTCAGCACGAAGCCCGTGACGACGTCCTGCGGGGTGATGGGCAGAATCGCGCGCGTTTCGCGGCGCAGGTCCTGCGGGTTCGCCGCGGCCCACGCGTTCAGCCCGTCGGCGTAGCCCGTGAGGAGCGCGCGGGTGGGGTCGTCGAGATCGGTGGCGTAGCGCGCCTCCGCGGTGGCGCGCGCATCGAGGAAGGCCAGGAGAAAGTCCGATGCCGCGCCGGCCTTGCCGAAGGCTCGTCCCGCGTAGCCGCGCGTGGCCAGCAGAATCTGTTCGATATTGCCGAAGTCGTCCTCGGCGTGGGCCCATGCGAGGCCATACGCGGCGTCGGCATCCGTGCGCCCCCGCACGTGCGCCACGCCAAAGGTGTCGCGCAGGATACGGACGTCGTACGCGCGCACGGCCGCCGGAGACTGCGCGGATACCGGTGCGGGGAGCAGCAGGGCCACTGGGATCGCGGTGCAGAGCAGGAACCGACGCAGAATAGGCATGCCAGAAACTAGCGCGGCGGGGG
>CAYUMN010000161.1:0-733 GCA_964445835.1 uncultured Gemmatimonas sp. | reverse complement strand
CCCCCGCCGTGCACCGCCCGACCTACTTCGCCATCAACTTCTTGAAGCGATCACGCACGGCCAACAAATCACTCGGATGCTCCGAGTTGCGCTTGATCAGGTCCTCAAGCAGGGTGAGCACGACCGAGTCGTCCTCGACCATGGTCGGCTCGGGGCTGAACCGGACGCCGAACCCGACATGGCGCCCCGGCTCGATCACCAACTCGTTGTTGAGCACGACGTCGGACGTGCCGTCCGACACACGCACGACGCAGAACTTCTTCCCGGCCTTTTCCATGTAGCCGAAGCGGAGATACGCGCTCTCGGGCCACGCGGGGAGCTCGTGGGCCTTGCCGTCGGTTCCGGTGAAGGTGGTTGCGCCGGGTACGAGCGCGGGATGGTTACGCTCGAGTCCGCCGTGGTACATGAACGCGTGTCGCATGGCTGTCGTGTTGATTGGTGGAAGTGAACAGGGAAGTTGGCCGCGGCGACGCGCGTTCACAACCTCGGGGGAATAAACAAAAGGAGGCACCGATCGCAATCGGCGCCCCCTCTGTTCCAGTATATGTCAGTCGGGGCGACTGGATTCGAACCAGCGACCTCCTGCTCCCGAAGCAGGCGCTCTACCGGGCTAAGCTACGCCCCGAACCTGCATTCCTTCAGCCTCCATCCTTCCACCGCAGTCCTACCGAATGCGCCCGGAGGGACTCGAACCCCCAACCTTCTGATCCGTAGTCAGATGCTCTATCCAATT
>CAYUMN010000160.1:0-7200 GCA_964445835.1 uncultured Gemmatimonas sp. | reverse complement strand
CTTCGAGCGGTAGCACCACCGTGATCTTGCGGTGCGACACAGGAAGATCCACCGGGAGCTCGCGCGCACTACGCAGCTCGAGGAGCTTCACCTGCTCACGCTTCGCCATGGAGTCAGCGTAGTCGCAGAGGGCCTTGATCGCCGCGTCATCGCCCAACGGCCCGCCGTAGTTCACATAGGGCATCGAGATGAGATAGTGCCCGAAGACCGCGCTCTTGAGGCGCACCAGCTGAAGAATACCGCGAAGCGCACCAGTCGCATCACGCGCCGCGAGGGCAATCACCTCATTGCGATGCACCCGCGTGATGACGTCGCGCCATTCAAGACGATGAAAGGCCGTCCACCCCACCCGGCTTGCACCGAAGGCATTCCACTCGGCGACCGTGCCCTCGTATGGGACGACCATTAAAGCCATCGACGTCCCCACGCCTGCAAGTTTACGAGCGCCCAAATCCCGAGCCCACTCACTGTACCGTCGTTTCGCTCGAATCTCTGATAAACCTCACGGACCGCGTCGCTCTGCAGCAGGCCGGTCGTCGCGAGTGACGACTCAGAGAGATTGTCCTGGACCCAACCGCGCAACTCGCCTCGGATCCATCGGTCAATAGGCACCGAAAAGCCCATCTTGGGACGGTCCACCATCTCTCGCGGCACCCGCCGGTAAAGTAGTTGCCGCAACAACCACTTCGTTTCGCCGTTCCGCACCTTGAACCGGCGCGGCAAGCGCCACGCGAACTCCGCGACATCGCGGGCGAGCAACGGGACGCGCACCTCGAGCGAAACCGCCATGCTGGTGCGGTCTACCTTTGCCAAGAGATCGTCAGGGAGATATTCCAACTGATCGGCAAGCATCATGCGCTCGAGTACGCCAAGCTCACCACGAACCGCAAACGCCGTATCGATGGCATCGCGAACCATCCTACCGCCCCGCGTCATCCCTTCAGGCGAACGGAAGGCAGAGGCAAGCAGCGCCCGGTAGCCCGCAGGTGCATCCGACTGCCGCATCACCTCGGCGATTTTATACAGCTTCTCGCCGACGTCTCTATAAGAAACCCCAGGTAGTCCGAGTCCGCCGAGTGCGCCCGCAACCCGATTCCATCGCATCGGCGAAAGCAGCCCTATGCCTCCCGCAACCGCGGATCGACCAACGGATCCCAGTCGAGAGGCAAGGCGCAGCGTCTTCTCCCCCTGAACATACCGGTTGTATCCGCCAAATAATTCGTCGCCACCATCACCGCTGACGGCGACGGTTACCTCTCTGCGCGCCTCGCGACAGAGCAGGTAGGTGGGCAACTGTGAGGGGTCGGCGTGCGGCTCATCAAACCACTCGGGCAGCTCCGGCACGAGGCTCAGCGCGTCGCGTGCATTCAACTTGAACTGGGCGTGATCGGTCCCTAGATGACGCGCGATGCGCGCGGCGTGCGCCGACTCATCGTACTCAGCCTCCTCGAAGCCAATGCTGAACGTGCGCACAGGCTTCGAGGCACGCTCCTGCATCAACGCCACAACCGTCGACGAGTCTATCCCACCAGACAGGAACGCGCCGAGCGGTACATCAGCAACCATTCGCAGCGAGGCCGCCTCGCCAATGATTCGCTCTGCCTCAACCAGCGCATCTTCGTCATCGCCCGCGAAGGGCGATGCCTGCCCGCGCGTCGCGACTTCAACTGCTGACCAGTAGACCGAGGGTGCCGGGAGCGCATCCTTGGGAGAGCGGATGGTGAGCAGCGTGCCGGGTAGAACCTTCTTGCAATGTTTGAAGATCGTCAGAGGTGCCGGAACGCAGAGATAGCGGAGGTACGAGGTGACGGCATCTTGATCGACGGCAGTGTCGAACCGCAGTCCTTTTCGGAGCGCCTTGAGCTCAGAGCCAAAGGCGACGTAGCCCTGCTCGGCATACACGAAGAGAGGCTTCTCGCCAAAGCGATCACGAAAGAGATGGAGACACCGGTCCTTCGCATCCCAGGCCGCGACCGCGAACATGCCGTCAAAGCGACGCACGGCTGCCTCCACCCCCCACGCCTCAAAGGCCGCGAGCATCACCTCAGAATCCGAATGGCCGCGGAATGAAGCGCCAAGCGCCACGAGCTCCTTCCGTAGCGTTTCGAAGTTGTAGACCTCTCCATTGAACACCATCGTGAAGCGCCCGGTGCGGGACTTCATGGGCTGGTGCCCGTGTTCGGAGAGATCAATAATCGCGAGACGCCGAAACCCGAACGCAATGCCGACGTCGGCATCTACCCACGTCCCGGCATCATCGGGACCGCGATGCTTGATTGGATCAATCATCGCCTCCACCGCCTGCCGATGGGAGTCAGCGGTCAGCGAATGCGTTGTGAAGTAGCCGGCGAATCCGCACATCGTCAGGCAGCCTGCGACGACGCCAAAAGCAGTGAGCCGTCGCGAATGGAGGTGAACGAGAATGATTCGAACAACGCAGAAATCCTCTGAAGCACCCCACCCTGCCCCGCATAATGCCGAATCCGCGTCAGCACTGGCACTTCAAGCCGCGGCTGCCCCGGATCCCACTCCCACGGATGGATATAGAACGTCCCCGGCACCCCACGCTTCTCCGCACTCGCCAACGCCGCATGCACGAGCTGCGGCGGCAGAATCCGAAAGTACGCACCACCAGCCGCCGGCAACCGCGCACCCAACACATCGAGCGTCACGGGCGGAAACTCTGCCAGCTTGCCAGCAGGGCGCTCGAGCCAATACGGATCACGCTCACCGCCCGGATAGCCGTACCCCGAGCGCCGCACCGGAAAGAGCGACGAGTCGTACCGGTGCCCTTCCTCGACCAGAATGTCCAACGCCCACTCATAGCCCGGAATGATCGAGAACGACGGCGCGCGAAAACCGATCACCGCGGTCCCCGTGATGTCCTCAATGATCTGCTTGGTGCGCCGCACGGAATCGCGAAAATGCTCCGGCGTCTGATGCGTGATGCGCACATGATCGTACGTGTGCGACGCCACCTCATGTCCCGCCGCCACTATGCGGCGCATCATCTCCGGATGCCGCTCAGCCACCCAGCCCACCGTAAAAAAGGTGCCGGTCGCCCCGCGGCGCTCCATCAGCGCGAGGAGTGCATCGATGCTCGCTTCCACGCGCGTGGGGAAGGACTCCCACTTGGACATCGGCGCGTACGGCGCCAACGCCACCACCTGGAAGTACTCCTCGACGTCAACCGTGAAGAAATGCCGGACGCGACCGGCGCGCTCGGCGCCCGTCACGCGACTAACGCGGGGTGAGATCAAGCACCGCGCGCGGCCGTAGCACCCAACCCCCGCTCCCATTCGGCACCAGGACGCCGACCAAGTCGTACCGAGAGCCCGCCGCAAGCGGCCCCACGGTGAACGGGGCTCGGAAGGCGATGTCCGCTACTCGGTCAAGTACGACCCTGAGCGGCCCACTCCCATCGTTCACGGTCATGGTCAACGAGCCGAGCACAGTGGCGGTGTCGCTCACCACGGCATCGAGGAGCCGGACGAGTGCACCATCGAGCGCGGCGACATCCGCGGTTGAGGCCCGCAACGAGGTGATGGTCGGCGCGGTGGGAATGAACGTCGCGCCAATCACATACACCGTCACGTCGTCGAGCACGCGCTGCCCCCCACGCGTGGCAACACGCCCGCGCATTCGCACGCTGTCTCCCGCCACGGCCGCAGTGGGGCGAACACGCGTCGCACGCAACGCGCCGCTCGTATCGACCACATGCAACAGGGTGTCCGAGTAGGTGCTGCGCGAGTGCAGCGCCACCCCGGTCACAAACACGCGCGTTCCAATCGCCGCCGTCCGCACCTGGTCAGTCGTGAGCGAGGGGAAGCTCACGATTGCCTCGATGCTCAATGAATCGTTCGGGCGCAACGTGAACGGGCCCGCAGTCACGCGGGTGACGGCAGCGCTATCGCCGAGGCTCGTGGGATCGATCACCACGCTGTACGAACCCACCGGAACAGATTCAACACGGAAGGTACCATCGGCGCCCGTGGTGGCACGCGCCACGGTGTCACTCGAAAGCGGCGTGATGAGCCGCACCCGCGCGCCGACCACCGGAGAATCCGCGGCATCGAAGTTCCCCGAGCCGTTGGCATCGAAGAACACCAACCCACGCGCCACACCTGTCGCGGTGATACCAGTGGTGCGATACGCGCCGGCGTTGTCGCAGGCAGCCACAAAAAGCAGAGCGCCGAGGACGCTGACAGAACGCTTGGTCATTGAGTAGCTCATGGCGTGATCCTCACACCGACACGCCAGAGAATACCAGGCGACCGATCAGTGAGCAGCTTACCGAAGTTCGGGTTCACGATATACGGCACGGTCGTGACGCCGGTGGTCGAGTTGGTCGCGAGCGTGCCAACGGGATCCACCAGCAGCAGCGCGCGATCGACCGGGCCAGTCGCCTGCGCGAGCACATTGAGTCCCTCGAGCAGGAGTTCGAGACGGCCCACATTCAACTGGCCAATGCGCAGCGCCACACGCACATCCAACCGATGCACCAACTCGGCGCGGCAAGCGTTGCGGCTCGCGAACGCGCCGACGCCATCCTGCAGGCAACTGTTTGCATTGAGCAGGGAATCCATGCCCGGCATAGCCGCGTCAATGAATGCGGGGTCGTTGCGCCAGTCGCCGTCGGCGTTGGCATCCACACCGCCGCGCACGCCCGGTGTGAAGGGCGCGCCGGAGCTCAGGCGATACACCAGACCGAGTCGCACGGCGGAGCTCGCCGCCCAATCGGCAGCGACCATCAAGCGATGCGGGATGTCGAGGTCGGACGTGCCTTCTGCCCAATCCTCGCCGGCCAGGCCGTCAGGAAAAGGATTGAGGCGCGTGGAGGTGAAGCCCGGCACATTGTCGCGGGTGCCACCGTAGGTGTAGTTGGCGCCGAGGCTGAGCCCTTGCTCCCTGACGCGCTCGATACCCGCGGTCACTCCCCAGAAGCTGGAGAAGCCGGTGGACTCGAGCACATGCGCGGCGTCGAACCCAGCGAAGCGACGATTCGACCCCACTACCGGCGTGACAAGCGCACCGACCTGCTGCAGCGTGCCGTAGAGCGGACGACCGTACTGATCGGCGCCGGTGGGCGAGCTGGGGAGATTCAGATCGCGACGACGGGCAAGGAAATCGGTGTGACGATACACACCGCTCAGCGACGTGCTCCACGCACCGAGACGACGCGTGATGCCGAGCGACATGCGCTGAGTACGCGGGCCATCGAAGTCGGGGCCGAGCATGGTGAGAGTGCGCCCAACGACCGGCGCAATGGTCGTCGAGGGCGCGAGGGGCCACGACGAGATATCACCAACGCCAATTCGCACATCGGCGGGGCGATCAAGCGTCAGCGCCTCGGCGATATCGCGACGATCGGCCAGATCATGATAGATGCCGGCCCCACCTTCGATCACCCACTCGCGATCGCTGCCGAGCTCCCAGCGGAGTCCGACGCGGGGCGAGAGGCGACGCTTAGGAGCGGTGACGGCGGTATTGTCGAGTCCGGTCGCGGCGGCCCAGGAGGTGTTCTGCTCAATGCGATTCACCGGGAGCGTGGCGCCGTCGAAGCGGGTGCCGAGCGTGATGGTGAAACCATCGGCGAGGCGCCACGAATCCTGAATGAGGAAGGCCGTCTCGACCATACGGAACTGGCCAGCGAAGGCGGTCGCTTCTGTTTCGCGATAGACGCCCGACTGGCTCAGCGGGTCGCCATCGACGTACTCACCGAAGGCGAAGAGGCCATCGGCGTCGCGCAGATAGCGGAGATCATGCTGTTGCAACGCGCCCGTGAAGCCGGCCTTGAGACGATGCGCGCCGAGGTCGATATGCAGGAGCGCGGTACCACGCGTGGTGCTGCGCGAATCCTCGAACGGACCACCGATCGTGCTGCCGACATCCGACCCGGTCGGCGCAAAGGCCGTGCGTGGCGTGCCGCCCGCGCGACCAGAGGCGTCACCGATATCGGTGGAGAACCGGAACTCACTCGCGAGGCGCTCATTGATACGCGCGTGCACATTCACGCCGGCCTGAATGCCGAGCGCTTCGAATGCATTCCCGAATGCCGAGGCCAGACCCACACGCTCGGCGGGCCCTTGGCTTGTATAGCGCGAGCCCGAGGCGCGCGCAGTGATGGCGATACGATCGCCCGGCTGCCAGTCGAGTCGGCCAAAGGCGCTGATGCGTTCGTCAGTGCGCTCATCGCCGTCGGGGGCGTCGAGCGGCGACAGTGTGCCGCGCTGATAATCGACACCAGCGTTCATCTGCGCGGTATCGCCCTGCACGGGGCCACTCGCCGAAAGTGCGGCGCCGATATTCGCGGTGCCGCCTTCAGTGATCACCCGCGTGCTCGGCGTGCGTCCGCCGCGCTGCGAGGTGGCGAGGAGGCCGACGCCGGATCCACCGACTTCTACGTCGAAGCCAAGTCCACCAACGCGCACTGACGAGAAAGCGCGGGTCGGCAGCGAGAGGGCCGCACCATCGGCGCCGAGTCCGCCTGGAGCGCCGACGTATGAGACGCGCGAGCCTTCGACCATGGCTTCGGTGAAGCGCCACGGAAGTCCTTCGACTCCTTGGGCATCGGCAATGGTAGAGAGCGCGGTGACATCACTGGCAAGGCGACGCGTCCCGACGAGTTCGCCGTAGCCGCGTTCGAAGAGCCACTCGTTGGCGGAGGCGAGATCGCCACGCCGCGGCACGGTATCGATCGTGACGACCGGCGGAACCGCCGCACGAATGACTGGCTCCAAACGAGCAGAGCGCCCCGCGCCGACATCGACGCCGAGATGCACAACGGGGCGATAGCCGAGTGCCTCGACGCGGACATCGTAGCGACCGGCGGGAATGGAGACGAAGTGGAAGGAGCCGTCGCGCGCGGTGGTGGCGAATCGGACCGCGCCGCTGGCGCGATCTTCGACGCGCACTTCGGCCGTCGCCACCGGGCGGCGCGCACCATCGCGCACGAAGCCCTCGAGCTGTCCGAAGGTGAGACTCTGGGCGGATGCGGTGTGGGCGGTTGCGGCGAGGAGCGAGAGAGCCGCACCGAACAGCGTGCCGAGGACCGCAGCGCGACCGAAGCCTTGGCGGGCGATCGCGTTAAGAAGAGCGTTCTTCACGTTGGCGAATGGGTTGTTTCTATGGGGACGACTTAGTGGGGAAAGAATAACTCTTAGGATGGAGGTGGGAGGATGGAGGCTGGAAGATGGTGTT
>CAYUMN010000159.1:0-7316 GCA_964445835.1 uncultured Gemmatimonas sp. | reverse complement strand
GTGACGGCCGCCGCGACGAGGCCCGTGGGCAGGACCAGCGCGACGGTGGTATCGAGCGATTGCCACGAGAGGGGACGCCCCGCGAGAAGCACGCCGTCGAGCGTGGCGACCTGGGCCGCCACGGTCACCGTGTCGAGGGGGCGTAAGCTCAGCGCCTCGGGGGTCGCCGTGACCCGAACGACCGGGCGGGGGGCCGTCGGCGCGTCAATGCACGAAAGACCCCCTACGACGAGCGCCAACAGGAGGGCGCGAGGCAGAGCAGATCTGGGACGCGTCATTCGACCTGAAGGCTACCGCCGAGCGCCAACCAGCGAAAGGGTCGCGCCGGGGCCAAGCCCGGCGCGAGCGTTATACGTAGGCGCCATACGTCAGCGCTACACGTACGCGTTAGACGTAGGTGAGCCAGCCGCGCGTATCCTCCACGCGGCCATTCACGATATCGAGAAACAGCGACTGCACCCGCTTCGTCACGGGGCCCACCTTGCCGTCTCCCACCGGGAGCTTGTCGACGCTCCGGACGGGCGTGATCTCGCTGGCGGTGCCGCACACAAAGAGTTCGTCGCAGGTGTAAAGCACTTCGCGCGACAGCGGCCCGATCACGACCCTGATCCCCAGCTCCTCGGCGAGCGCAATCACCGTGCTGCGGGTGATGCCAGGGAGTAGCGTCCCGTCGATCGGCGGCGTGTAGAGCACGCCGCCGTCCACGGCGAACACGTTCTGGCCTGAGCCTTCGCTCACCATGCCGTCCGGCCCGAGCGCGATGGCTTCGTCGTAGCCATTGGCGAGTGCCTCCATTTTGATGAGCTGTCCGCCAAGGTAGTTGCCAGCGATCTTGGCCATGGCGGGGATGGTGTTGGGGGCCACGCGATGCCAACTCGCCACGCAGGCGTCCACCCCCTTTTCGAGGGCATCCGCGCCGAGGTACGCGCCCCAAGGCCAGCAGGGCAGGTAGACCTCGACGGGGCTATCGAAGGGCACCATGCCCGCGGCGCCGTAGCCGCGCAGCACCATCGGGCGGAGATAGCAGGCGTCCACGCCATTGCGTCGTACCAACTCACGGTTCGCTTCAACGAGTTCGTCGATGCCGTACGGCACCGGCATCCGATAGATCTTACAAGAGTTCAGCATCCGCTTGAGATGCTCACGCAGTCGGAAGATTGCGGGACCCTTGGGGGTCGCGTAGCACCGGATGCCCTCGAAGACGGCGGAGCCGAACTGCACCGAGTGCGAGAGGACGTGGATGTTCGCGTCCTTCCAGTCGATGAACGCGCCGTCGCGCCAGATGAAAGAGGTCTCGCCGATCTTCGCCACGGTCGTTGGGTCAGGAGTGAGTGTGTCGCGGGCTACTAGAGGAGACTGCGGATCCAACCACCATCGACCGCGATACTCTGTGCGGTGATATAACTCGCCCGTTCGCTGGCGAGGAAGGCCGCCAGTGCGCCGAACTCGTGCGGCTCGCCAAGGCGTCCCATGGGGATTTGTTGCTCCCACGCGGCGAAGGCTTCCTCACGCGTGACCCCCTTGGCGGTCGCGTTGGAGGCCGCGAGCTGTTCCAAGCGCTCGGTGCGCGTATAGCCCGGCATCAGGTTATTCACGGTGACATTGAACGGGGCGACTTCATTCGCCAGCGAGCGGGCAAAGCCGGTGACGGCCGCGCGCACACTGTTGGAGAGAATCAGACCATCCACCGGCTGCTTCACGGCAATCGACGTCACGTTGAGGATGCGCCCCCAGCGGCGTTCCTTCATCCCCGGGAGCACCGCGCGCGTGAGATTCACCACGCTATCGAGCGTCAGGGCCACCGCGCGCGCCCATGCTTCGGCGGAATGGCTCTCGAATGGACCGGGGGGTGGCCCGCCGGCATTGGTCACGAGAATATCGACGTGTCCGAACCGCGACTGCGCCGCGGCGATTGCATGAGCGACCTCGGAGGGCACCGAGATATCGGCCTCGATCCCCAACGTCTCGACGTGAAATCGCTCGGCGAGCGACGCGGCGCGCGTAAGAATCTCCGGCGAGCGCGCGCAACAGGCGATCAGCACCCCCTCCGCCGCGAGTGCCTCGGCGATCGCGTGGCCGAGCCCGCGACTCGCGGCCGCTACGAAGGCGACGCGCCCCTTCAGACCGAGATCCACGCTACTTCTGGTGGAAGTAGGAATCCGTCTTGTCGAGCCAGTCCTGCCGCGGCGGATTAAAAACGTCGACATCGAGTGTGTTCTCGAGCGCCTCGGCCTTATGCCAGACATTGGACGGGATGTGCAGCACGTCGCCCGCGTGAACGTCGATCACCTTCTCGCCGGCATCGCCGATCCAGAAGCGGAGCGCGCCCTCAAGGATGTAGGTGATCTGCTCGTTATGATGCTGGTGCTTCGGCACGACCGCCCCCTTCGCGAGGTAGACGTGTGCGAGCATCATCCCTTGGCCGGTGACGAGACGCCGGGATATCTGGTCCGTGACCTGTTCCTTCGCCATGTCGGCCCAACGATGGAACGTGACCTCAGTCGGGCTGGTATTCACGGCGGACATCGCGGGCTCGCGGTGCAGGGTGGGGGGTGCCCCAAGCGGGCGGGGCTCCCCCCAAGCTATCAGGAACGGCCGGCTCGTGCGATGCCGGCTCGCGCGATGCCGTGTCGTCCTGACGGGTCAGATCGTCGTCTTGCGCGTCGCCACCATGCGCAGGACGCCATTGATTCCGGCGTGCAGCATCGCGTAAACGGCGAGTGCGATCACGATGGGGATCGCGAGGGTGAAGCCGTCGATGGACGGACTGTCGACGATGCCGCGAAACGGAGCATAGAACGGACCGGTGACGCTGGTGATGAAACGGACGAATCCGTTCCCTTCGCGCGCGCCGATCAACGCCAATACGAGGCGGATGCTGAGCAACGCGTAGAGGACCAAGAACGCGTAGTCCAGAAACTGCGAGCCGCGCGCCGCCGTGCGGGCGTGCGACACGGTGCGGACCCCATGCTCCGTTTCATCGATCGCACGGTTGCGCATGGTCGCGGCGGCGGCGGCGACACGCCCGTGCTCTGTGGTGGTGGAGTCGGAGACCTCGCGCGCGATCTCGCTGTTCACTTGCTTCTCGACGCGCGATTGCACCGCGTCATGACTTTCGGCCTGCCTAAGATTGTCGGCGGCGACTTTGTCGTATGTAATAGGACCTCCCAGAGGGTGGTGGCGCGGGCGAGACGGTGAACGCCACCGCGCCTGCCCCTGTGAAGAAGGTCGTCCGCGATCCGTGTCTGCGGTATCGCCTCTTGGGAGTAGTCCTTCTCATCTCATCGTCTCATCCTCGCGCATCCACCATGATCGGCACCGCCGCCGCGCACCCGCCTATCCGCGGATTCCGCTGCAGGCGGCCATTGGCCCTCGAAACCGCAATGCACCGCCGCGGGAGCCAGCCCGTGCCCGACGGTGCGATGTGCCAGCGTTCGGGGCCGGCCTCCACCGGATCAAAGCGCGCCGAGTCGGCGGGGACGCGGAATGTTGATGATCGGGAGCGTCTCGTGCGGAGTGCGCGAGGCCGCACGCGCAATTCGGGTGGCGCGCGGACTCGAGGCTGGCGGTCCCCCCGAGGACTGCGAGTTCAGAGTACGGCCTTCGGGACCACTCGGCGCGTCCACACCTTGAATCGCTTCGACCAACCTGCTTCACCGTCCGGATTGAATGCCGTCGTCGCGGATCACCGCAAAGCACTCGGTGTTCAGGTTGGCGCTCCGCGGATCGAGATTGAACGTCCCGATCACGGCGATGCGCTCATCGACGACCATGGACTTCGCATGCAAGCCGAAGATGGGCGTGAAGTCGAGTTGCTCCTGCAACGTGCCGGACATCACCTCGCGTCGCACCGCCGCATCGGGGCGGAACTCGTAGAGCTCCACGCCAAGCGCCAGCAGCGTGGCGCGCTCACGCGCATAGCCGCTGAAGGCTTCAAGGTTGTCGGTGGAGCCGAGGCTGTTGGTGAGAATGCGGACGCGCACGCCGCGCTCGATCAACGCGATCAGCGCCGCCGTGCTCGCGCCGCCGCCGCCAAGTCCCTCGGTCCCGGCATTCTTTCCCGGTGCGTCGGAGACGAAATCCACGCTGTCACTCCAGACCAGCGCGCCCGAACTCGCGATCTCCTCGAAGGCCTTCGGCACCGAGGTGATCCGCTCGCGGACCTGTGGCCAGAAGTTCGACGGGTCGCAGGCATAGGCGTGCAGGTAGTCGTACGTCGCCTTCACCTCCGTGGGAGGCGCCGCCTCGCGCACGAGCGAGGCCACGGATGCGCTCCTCTCGTCAGTCCAGAACTCGTCGAACGATTGCTGCACCACGCTCGCGACGCCACCCAGCAGGAGGACACTCCGATCGCGGAAGTTGTACGCGTGGTCGTCGTCGAAGTATTCGTCCGCGATGTTCCGGCCACCGATGATGACAACCCGGCCGTCCACGACGAAGGCCTTGTTGTGCATGCGCTGGTTGACGCCGCGAACGTCCGAGACTCGACCGGGGCGAGGTACTCCGATAGGCGCTGACCCGCGGGATGGACTTCAGCGCAGAATGCCGCGTTGGCCACGACGGGCGCTGGCTCCGGTGCTGCACAGGCGGCGAGGCGCGTCAGGAGCGTGAACAGCGTCAGCCGCGTCGCGGACCGCGGCCGAGGGGTTCGTGAAGATTCGTGTCCCGAGGCATGAGCGAACCTACCCTGCGGCCGCATCGCTTGCGAGGGTGCGTCCGTCACATTCCTTCTGTTGCACGTCCGCACATTCCCATCGTTGCGCGTCCGCACATTCCCTCCGTCGCACGTCCGCGTCATCTTTCGGCCCATGGGTATCTCAGAGTCCGCATCGGTCCACCGTCCCGCCCCGCGTCGTGTCTTTCTGCTCGGCGCCACAGGGACGATTGGGCGCGCGACCGCGCGCGCCCTCGTCGCCCGCGGGCACGAGGTGGTGTGCTTCGTTCGCCCACCGACCCGGACTCGTGCGGCCGCGTCGCGCCTGCGTGCCGCTGACGCCCCGCACCCACTCGCGGCACTTGGCGTCGAAGTGCGCGTGGGCGATGTGCGCGACCCCGACTCACTCGCGCGCGAGGGATTCCGCGGCGAACGCTTCGATGCCGTGGTCTCGTGCATGGCCTCGCGCACCGGCACCGCGCGTGACGCGTGGGCGATTGATCATCAGGCACATCTGCAGGTGCTTGCCGCTGCGAAGCAGGCCGGCGTGACGCAGATGGTGCTGCTCTCGGCCATCTGCGTGCAGAAGCCGTTGTTGGCATTCCAACACGCGAAGCTGGCGTTTGAAGCGGCGCTCATGAGTTCAGGGCTCACGTGGTCGATCGTGCGCCCGACGGCGTTCTTCAAGTCCCTCTCGGGGCAAGTGAAGCGCGTCCAGGAGGGAAAGCCATTCGTCGTCTTCGGCGATGGGCGACTCACGGCCTGCAAGCCGATCAGCGATGACGATCTCGCGGCGTTCCTCGCCTCCTGCCTCGATGATCCCGCGCGGCAGAACTGCGTACTTCCTATCGGTGGCCCAGGCGAGGCGCTGACTCCGCGCGAGCAGGGCGAGCAACTCTTTGCGCTCCTCGGGCGTCCCCCGCGCTTCAAGCAGGTCCCCGTTGCGCTCCTTGACGTGATCATCGCCGTATTGGGGGCACTCGGACGCCTGGTGCCTGCGCTTGCCGACAAGGCTGAACTGGCGCGCATCGGCCGGTACTATGGGACCGAATCGATGCTCGTATGGGATCCGGCAACGGAGCGATACGATGCCGCCGCCACGCCGTCAACCGGGCAGGAGACGCTGGTCGGATACCACGCGAAGTTGCTTCGCGGCGAGGTCGGCGACGATCGCGGAGAGCACGCCGTGTTCTGAGTGCGGTGGCGCCGTTAGACGCCGCGATACCACCAGTCGATTGCGCCGCGAATGGCCGAGGGGGATGCCATCTCGAACGAGACGGGCTGGTGTGCCGCCGCGCTGATGTTCTTGGCGAGGTCGGCGACCGTTGGATCGCTGCAGGCGATGACCAGCACGTCGTCGTCGAGGCGCACGGGACAGACGGCGTGCGCCTTCGCGTGCTCGGCACCGAGTCGCTCGATTGCTGGTTGCTCGATCCGATCAAGCTGCGCGACTCGCAGTTTGAAGCCGGAGGCCACATGGACCGCGAACTCATCGACATTGAGATCGTTCGCGCGTGCGATGCCGAGCCAGAGGGCGGCGGTCGTGGGCACCTCCGGCAGGCGGCGTGGGTCGGCGAGGGCGAGTCCGTAGCGCTCGGCCAGCACCGAAAGCCAGTGGTGGGCGGCGCGATCGGAAATCTCGTTGACCGCCGCAGAGTAGGGTCCGTCCGTGTTCTCCGGCTCGAATTCCTCGATCGGCATCCCGCTGATGTCATCGACATTCAGGCGGAGGCTTGGGCGCAACCGCTCGCGTCGGTCGGGGTCGACGCGACGTTCGCCCGCCGGAGGCGTAATGCTTTCGAGAACGAACTCCCCATCCGGACCCTTGATGCGTGCCTGAGAGATCGCGGCACCCGTCGCCGTTTCAGGCGTCGGGACGACGGGATTGCCGCCGATGAGCGTCGCGCGCGGCCGCACGCCTTCGGGCGGGCTGTCGGGCCCAGCAGGCGAGGCGGCCGCCGTGTCCGTGAGCGGGTTCGCGGCGGCCGACGACTCGCGCACCCCCGCGTCGTGAAGCACGCGGACCGCGGTGTGGTTGAGGACGATGTCGCCAACCTCCCTCCCGGTGTCAACGCGCACCGCGCCCACGATGGGAATGAACTTCCCGGCCGCGAAGAGGAAGTCGCTCAGGCGCTGCCGATCGGCAATCACCAGCCCGCCACGAATCTTGGTGTCGTTGGTGAGCGTCACCTCGATATTGCGCGCACTCACGGTGCTGCCCTTCACCGAGTGCACGGGCACATCGCGCGCGACGCCATAGGCATACATGACGTGATCCGCCTGCAGGACCGCGTGGTTGACCTTGCTCTCGGTCGGCATGAGCCAGTTCGCGTCGACGAGATTCACCCAGCCGCCCTTGCGGGAGCCGAGGTAGGGCGCGAGCGCTTGGCCGTCGTTGAGAAAGATGCCCCCCTCGACCTCGGAGCCATCTCGCAGCACGAGATGAACTAGCCGAGGCTTCGACTGCAGCGTGCGTGGCGCAAGCGGGCGAAGTGGCGGGGTCATTGAAAAGGATTGGTCGGCAGAGAGAGGGAAGCGCCTGCTGACCATAATCTGCGCGCTGGCAGGGAAGTTGCCAGATACCACTCTCACTTTCTGACGGCGCTTTCGTCGTGCGAGGCGTTGTGCGCGCGGCGAACCGGGCGGGAGATTTTCCCTCCCC
>CAYUMN010000158.1:0-7333 GCA_964445835.1 uncultured Gemmatimonas sp. | reverse complement strand
ATGCGGACAAAAAGCGCGCGCTGTCTACCTCTCTCTCTCTCTCGCTCGCTGTCTCTTCTGGGGAGGGAATGCAAGGGGAGGGCGACCGCCCGGCCGCGGCGCCGGCGCCCGCCCTGCCTGCGTCGGACGATCCGCCGCAGGACCCGCCTGCCTGGCACCCGATCGTGACCTCGCTGGTCGTCCGGCTCGTCTCCAGCGCAGCCGGCGGTGGCGGGCTCGACGGTCGACGCCAGTGGGCCTACCAGCAGCGGCTCGCCGCCGCGCTGGAACTGGTCCAAGAGGCGCACCCCGACCAGCGCGAGGAGGCCACCGCCGCCTTCGGCCGCCTGGTGACCAAGCGCCTTGAGACTCACGACCCGCGGGAGGGCAAGGCGATCGCCGCACTCAACGGCTGGCTGATGGGCGAGTCGGGCGCGGACCTGCTGCCGATGCTGCGCCGAGAGTGCGCTGCGCTGAAGGCCCTTGGCGAGCCCGTCAGCGCACGCAAGCCCCCGCGTGTCCCGGACGTCGGGCGAGGACCCGATCGTCCAGTGGGCGAGCAGCCAGGCCCAGCGCTCAAGCAGCGCGCCGTGAGCGGAGGTGCCGCGTGAGCTCCTCCGACCTCGGAACCATCGAGGCGGTCCTCCGCATCGCCGTGGACGAGCCCCGGCGGCTCGCCTCGCTCCCGGCCCCGCCACAGCCGGCGGTCTTCCCCGCTGGTCCCTGCCGAGCGCTGTGGGAGGAGGTCTGGCGGCGAGTCGCGGTCGGGCGCTGCGCCCCGTTCGGGGCCGACGAGCTCACGGACATGCTCGCCATCCGAGGCATCCCCCCAAAGGACAGCCTCGCGTGGTGGACGGGAGTCAGCGAGCGCACCGCGGCTGTCCCGCCGACCATGCTCGAGGGGCTGGTCGACCGGGTCGTCGAGGCACACGCGAGTTCCACGCTCATGGAGCGGGCCACACGCGCCCTCGAGGCGATGCGTGATCGCCAGGCAGCCCTTGGGTCCTCAGAGGACCTGCGCGGCATCATGGCCGGCGCGCTCGAGCTCGGGCCCGACGAGGCCTCGGGATCGGGGGTCGTCTCGGTCGAGCAGGCGGACCGGATCTCGAGGGAACGCGAGAGGATTTCGAGCGAGTTCGCCGGCGCGATCGGATTCACAACCGGCGTCGAGTCGCTCGACCGCGTCCTCGGGCGCCTCGAGGTCGGGGAGCTGACTGTGGTCGCCGCGCGCGCCAAGGTGGGCAAGACCCACATGGCGACGCACCTCATCGAGCACGTGACCGGGAGGCGCTGGCCACACCTGCACAGCCGACGCGCCGGCGCGGTGGTCGTCTCGCTCGAGATGGACGCGGCCTCGGTCTTCAATCGGTTGCTCGCCCGCGCGTCCAACACGGACTACAGCGCGCTGCTCCGCGACGGTCGGGCCCACGAGGTGCCCGAACTCGATGACGCCCGCAAGGACCTCGTAAGCCGCGCGGTGAAGTTCATCGACTCGCCGGGCATCACCGTTGCCGGGATCTCAGCGCGCGCTCGAGCGATCGCCTCGCAGATGCCGGTGGACATGATCGTCGTGGACTACCTCGACCTGGTGCGCGTGAACAAGGCGAGTAATGAGCGGCACGACCTCCAGATCGGTGCCATCGTCCGCGAACTTCTGACGCTCGGCCGCGAGCTAAACGCACATGTTGTGCTGCTCGTGCAAATCAGCCGCGCCGGCGACCAAGAGGCCGGACTGCGGCACCTCGCAAACTCCGACGAGATCGGGCGCGCGGCGCACAAGGTACTGATCCTAAACCGTCCGAACGCAGAGCCTTCAGGGCTGCTCGGGTTGACGCGAGCTGACTCCTCGCCGATCGTGTCACTGACGATCAACGTCACGTCGCGCGGACCGGGGACGGGCGCGAATATCCCCGTGCAACTCGATCGCTCGCGGTCGCTCTTCACAAGCTTGGACAGCGTCATGGAGGTGATCGCATGAAGTACGACCGCGAACTCTGGGAGCCGGTGATTGAGCGCCGCGTGCGGGAGTTGCTCGCGCTCGGAGCGTCGTACGCTGTGTGTGCGAGGCTCATCGTGGAGGAGGTCCGCTCCGGCGAACTCTCGCCCGACTCCGCCCACTTCGCGGAGACGGTCGAGGATGTTCTGGATGCAATCAACGCAGGAGGCGCGCAATGACGTGTGTAGCAATCGCGGCGATTACAGTCGCCGCAGTGTTCTTGAAGGTGGCGTCGACCCGTTCGATTGAGCTGCGGGTGACGCGGGCGCTGCTCGCGCAGAGGATCTACGCGGAGGAGGTGCTGGATGCCGAGTGAGCCGATGAGCGATGAGGTCGAGCGACTCACTGCGGAGCGCGACGCCCTCCAGCGCCACTACGACGCCGCGTCGCCAGAGCACGATCTGCTCGGGCTGCTCGACTTGTACTTTGAGCGGGAGCTTGCCGCCGAGCGCGAGCGTGATGCGGCCCTCGCTGAAGTCGCGCGGCTCAAGGCGCTGCTGCGAGACATGCGGTGGCACCCCGTAGACGGAAGGCTGATGGTGGTACCGGCTGGATGGCAGCAGCGCCGCGACGTAGCCCTCGCGGTCGACAAGCTGGAGGGGGCACAATGAGCCGATCGGAATACGTCGACAACGGGCGAAGTCAGGCCATGCTCCTCGAGATGGCCGCCGCGCTCGACGCCATGCCAAGCAAGGAGCTGATTGCTGATGTCCTCGTCAACCCCGATTCGGGGAAGTGTTGCGCCCTCGGCGCGGTGCTTTTAGCGAGGGGTGTTGTGAGGCCGTGGAGATTCCAAGATGACCGCGGGTCCGTGGCTGAGATCCTCGATGTAGACGAGCGTCTATTGAACATGATCGAGGATATGAACGACGAAAACCCGGGACCCGAGACCACCGCCGAACGGTGGACGCGGATGCGCGCATGGGTAGCGCAGCAGAGAAAGGAGACCACCGATGACGAGTGACCCCACCGACGACCCCATCTACGTGGCCCTCGCCGCGAGGCGCGAGGCCGAGCGGCTGGCGGAGAAGCCTAGCCAGCCCGCGAAGTTCGCCGCACCCGCACCCCGTGCGGCACCCTGCAACTACGGAGACGGCGCGTGACTGACCTCACCGGCCAATCCTTCTTCCCGGGCTGCGCTCCGCGAGGCTACACCGACCAAGAGTGGCGCCCCAAGGAGAGGCGTGCACCAACTGTGCACGGATTGCACACCCCCGCACTTGCCAAGCAGCTGTCCGCATCCGAGATCGACCGATCCGAGCGCGCCCGCGTCCGCGGCCGCGTGCAGGTCGTCGTCCTCGCGTGGTGCAGGGAGCGCCTCGCCGCTGGCACGACCGAGTTCCGCATGGCCGAGCTCGCCGAGCACGTCGCGCAGACCCAGACGACCGCGCCAGACAGCGCGGGCCGCATCCTGCGCGAGCTGCGCCAGATGGGCCTCGTGGAGTACACGCTCCTGTCTCGAGCCCGAAGCGAGTACCGCCTCGACTCGGCCGGCAAGCCCGAGGGACCGACACCGTGACCACACCCAGGAGGGATACGCATGCAGACCCGCTGGTGCCGCATCTGCGGCGAGGAGCTCACATCGCTCCTCTTCCGCAGAACCAAGCGTTCGCGGCGACGAACCTGCCGCCGCTGCGACAATAGACGCCGTATGCGCGCCCGGTACATGATGCGCGAGCGACCGATCCCTGAGCAGTACCTAGACCCCGAGATACCAACCACCATGATACGAGCTATTATTGCGATCGAGCGCCTTGAACGCAGGGGGGCCAACGATGGCGAGTGAACCTATGAGCGCGGAGGACCGGGTCGTTGGCCCGTGGGCTTCCGCGCACGTTGTAAACATGGAGGCGATGTTGCGCCTGCGCCCGGAGGTCTGGGTCCTCGCGGGGGACGCCACACGCATCGCCAAGGAGCACGCCGAAGCCACCGCTGTGGTCGTGATGAACCGCATGCTGCGCGAGAGAGACCTGCTCAGGACCGCAACGGAACCGCTGACGGCCTGCAACCGATGCCGTGGCAACGGTGTATTACTTTACGGCAGCGGTGCGACTTACCGCAGGGGACCTGGGGGGGCGGTGATGAAACTCGACATCTGCAACCGCTGCTGGGGCAGCGGCATCAAAGGCGCACCGTGGCATGATTTGCGGGCTTTCAGTAGTGTCGTCAAAGAGCGTGACGCGGCCCTCGCTGAAGTCGCGCGGCTCAAGGAGGCCAACGATGCCGAGTGAGCCGATCAGCGCGGAGGACCGCGTGCGCAATGAAGTCCGCGACAACGGCGCGCCTGCGTCCTCCATGATCTCGCGCAGGGCCGCCATCCGCATTGCCGAGGAGCACGCGGCGGCCGCTGTCGAGCGCGCCACTAAGCAGCGCGATGAGGTCCGCGTGGATGGCTGGCACGCCGTGGGTGCGCCAGTGAAGTACCACGACCCCTTGGATCCACCCATCGACCAGCCCCCCGACACCCAAGCTGTAGCGGCTCGTGCGCAGCGCGATGCGGACCGTGCTCGTGCCCAGCGCTACTACATGAGCGGAAGCTACGAGACAGCGGAAGGTGAGTCCGTCAGGCGTGAGTTTCGCCCGGTTGGGCCATGGTCCGCCGGGCGCTACGAGGCAAACGCCGGGATCGAACCCGGCAGGTACTCACACTCAGATCAACGGCCCCAAACTACCGGCATCCTGTCCGTGCTCGCACACGCTCACCTGGGGCGCCCGCTCAGCGTCGAGGACGCAAAAGTCCTGGCGAGCGCGCTGGAATACGCAGAGAGCTGCCGGATTGAAGCAGAGAAGGAGGTCGCCGGACACAAGGTGCTGCTGCGGGACCTCTTGAAGGAACTGGGGGGTATCGGCCAAATGGAGCTTCTAGAGAGCCTGCGGAAGCGCATAGAGGAGTCTCTCGTGAACGCCCCACGGTGGGCACGGACTCGCTGGTATGACACCCCGACGCCCGAGGCAAAAGAGGGGCAACCGGAATGATCCTCTGTGACTTCTTCGCCGAGGGCGACCCATTCGGGCAGCCGCGCCTCAGACCGCGCCTGTCGCGCTCTGGCGCGCTCGGCGTGCACATGCCGCGTACAGCGGAAGGGTGGCGCCTCGCTGTGCTACTGGCCGCCCGCAGAGCGTGGGGCAAGGCCCCGCTCGGTGGCCCGCTCGAGGTCGACCTGCGATTCCTGATGCGCCGCCCCAAGAGTCACTACACCCGGAGCGGCGAGCTCCGCTCGAGTGCACCCGCATACCCCGTCTCGAAGCCAGACCGCGACAACGTCGAGAAGTCCACACAGGACGCGCTCAACGGCGTGCTCTACGTCGACGACGCGCAGATCGTCGGGGGATGGGTTGGCAAGCGCTACGCGGACGACTCCGAGCCCGGTGTGATCGTCACAGTGAGGACCGCGGAATGATCGACATCCAAGTCAAGGCACCCGACGTGGTCTCGATGCTGCGCCGGCTGCGCGAGTTCCGCGAAGACCAGGTCCCGTTCGCGCTCAGCCTCGCGATGAACCGCGCGGCGAAGGACGCACGCGACAGGATGAAGCCGCTCATGGCGCGAGTGTTCAAGCTGCGCTCGCCGAGCCTGCATAAGGCCGTCGGCCCGTTCGGTGCGCTCGGTGGAAGGACCACGCTCACAAAGGGCACCGACGGAAGCGCCTCCTCGCTGATCTCGCGAGGGTGGTCTCACAGGTCGCAGTGGCCAAACATGCGCGTCGTGTTCGGTTCAGAATCACACGGCCTACAGCGCCAGGAGGAGGGCGGACAGAAGCCCAACCGCGGGCGAACCGTCTGGATCCCCACGCAGTACGTGAAGTACGCAGGCGCGAAGAAGATCGGCCGGCACACGCCGTCGAAGCTGCGGCGCGCGACGGAAACTAAGCTCACAAAAACCGGCAAGGTGCGCAAGCGCAGCGGCGCCTATCGAGTGTTTCGTCGCAACGACACAGTGTTCGAGCGCGATAACTCAACCGGCGAAACACGTCCCCTGTACCTCATCCGCACGAAAGCAAACGTGCCACCGCGCATGGACCTCGAGGGGATGATCCGAGACACGTACACCGCGAAGCTGTGGCCTCGTTTCGTCCAGGCAATGGACAAGGCCACGAAGAGCACCAAGAGCAGCAACCGATTCACGGAGAGACGATGACCAAGACGACCATACCGGACAGTATCGAAGACCGCGCCGCGCGCGTATACCAGCGAGTAAAGGCCAACGCCGAGGGGCTCGATCAGGAGTTAGGACCACCTATCGCGCCCATGATGCTCACGGGTGAGATCGCACGCGAGCTGCGTGCGCTCGAGCAGGCTGTTACGCAGTCTGTTACGCAGAGCATCGGCGAGCGCGCCGCCGCTGCTGTGACGGACCTCATGGCGAAGATCGCGCAACTCGAGGCGGAGATCGCCAAGGGAAGCGCAAAGCAGGATCCCGAAGCCTGGAGACAGCAGCTGATGAACATCGACGCCGAGACCACCATGCGCGCCGCGGAGGCGTTCATTGCCGTGATCGTGAGGCCCTGAATGGAAGACGAAAAGCGACTGGAAACCCTCGCTGCCCGCGCGAGGAGCGTCTTTGACCGCGCTTTCGCGAGGACGCAGTACAACGCGAAGACGGCGCAATCGACGGAATCGATAGAGATCCTCAAGCAGGAGATCTCGAAGGAGCTGGCATTGATGGAGGCCTCGACGATCCGAACAGTCGAGACCCGCCTCAGCGGCGCCATCAACGCGATGATGCTAGAAAACGTGGAACTCCGCGCGCGACTAGCTGAGTATGCCGAGCCTCCACTGGCGCTGTCTTGGCGGAAGAAGCTACTAGCCGTGTCGGCCCCGACGCCAATCGAGCGCGCGCTCCAGGACCTAGTCGATGCAATCGACCTAGCATGATGCGCCGCACCCGCACGCTCAAGCGCGCAGGCCGCATACGTGCGTCGCCTCGCACACGCGCACGCAGAGACCGGGAGCAGGCGCTACTCACTGAGGCGCGCCGCATCGTGGTCGATCGTGCGAGCGGGATCTGTGAGCGATGCGGGTGCGTGCCCGAGTGGTACAATCCAGCCGAGGTCCATCACCTCGTGCCTCGATCACAGGCGCGGCACCGCGCGTGGGTCCATCATCCGATCAATCTCGCGCTCCTCTGTAGGGCCTGCCACAGCTCCGTGCACGAGCGCAGCGTAGCCGACTGGCGAGCATGGCTCTTGCGGCTCGACGCAGTAGACACGCTACCAGAGGCCCTACAGGCCACGCTATGCATTAGGTCGGGCGTTAGCCTATGCCCCCCCTTTGGGTCCTTCCTAGCGATTATCGGCCTGCGGGTGACGCGGAGCGCCGTCAATCTCTCGTCTCAAACCGCTAGCAACATTACAGGCC
>CAYUMN010000157.1:0-7403 GCA_964445835.1 uncultured Gemmatimonas sp. | reverse complement strand
GAAGTTGCGCCGGAAGTTCTCGGCGAGACCGCGACCGTAGTTGTCGTTCTCGTACAGGATCGCTGCGCGTTTCTTGCCGAGCCGCTCGGCGAACCGTGCGAGATCCACGCCGTTGGCCGAATCACTGGAGATCACGCGGAACGCCCAGGGGGAGATGCCCGTCAGGTCCGGCGACGATGCCGTCGTCGCGACTGCCGCGAGATTGCCATCATAGATCTTCGCCGCGGCGACCATCGCGCCCGAAGTGACGTGCCCAACGACCGCCGATATCGTCAGGTCGTCGACGAACTCTTGTGCGATCGTCGCGGCGCGCCCGCCCTCACCCTGATCGTCCTTGTACTCGATGGCGAGCGAACGACCATCGATCCCTCCGGCGGCGTTGATCTCCGCCGCGGCGAGTTCGGCGCCCTGACGGTTCGCGATCCCGAACCCTTCTTGAAACGGTCCTGCCATGCCGAGGCGGAAGTCACCGCCCGGCCCGCCGCACGAGGCAGAGAGGAACAGGACGAGAGCGAACGAGAGGAAGAGACGGGGCGTCACGCACGCTCCGGACGGTGTGCGATACAGGAAGTCCACGACGCTCGAACGGCGCCGTGGGCTGGGCCAGATGAATCTGTCCTAGCGCACAGCTTCGCGCTTGCGACGAGGGGCCGGCTGTTGCTGTGTGAGGCAGTGTATTGTTCCGAGGCCCCAGACGAGATCTACGGCATGGATGCCGATGACCTGCCGCGTGGGCATCAATTCGGCGAGCGTGTTGAGCGCCACCCGGTCATTCGCGTCATTGAAGGTCGGCACGATCACGACGCCGTTGGCGATGTAGAAGTTCGCATAGCTCGCGGGCAGTCGTGTGCCGTCCATGACGACCGCGCGCGGATACGGAAGCGTCACGGTGCGGAGAGGAGCGCCGGTCGCATCGGTCGCGCCCTCGAGCCGCCGGAGATTGTCGAGCGACCGGGCGTGATTCTCGTCTGAGGGGTCCTCTTCATGCGCGAGCACGACGACGCCCGGTGACACAAAGCGCGCGATGTCATCCACGTGTCCATGCGTGTCGTCGCCGACGCATCCTTCGCCGAGCCAGATGGTCTTCGTGATTCCGAGATGTTCGGCGAACGCCTGCTCGTAATCAGCGCGCGTCATGCCCGGATTCCGCACCTGCGTGTCGGTGAGGAGCCACTCCTCAGTCACGAGCATGGTGCCCTGTCCGTCGCCTTCGATGCCACCGCCTTCGAGCACGAGGCGCGTCTTGCCATCCTCCCGCAAAGGGAGCTGCCGCTCAAGCCCAGTCTGCTCGGCTATGAACGCGCCGATCTTCTGGTCATGCGCGTAGTTGTCGTACTTCGCCCACGCGTTGAAATCCCAGTTCACCAGTTGCACGCCGCCGTCGGCGGTGCGCACGCCCGTCGGCGCGGAATCGCGGAGCCATACGCGGTCCGTCGCACAACGATGCAGGTGATATTTGGACGTCCGCACCTCATGCATGTGCAGGCAATGCCACGCCTGCTCTTCGGTCGCGTCGTCATGACAGAGGACGTTCACATGCTCGTGCTCGGCAAGCACACGGACGATCTCCGTGTAGACCCATGGAATGGGCCCGAGCTTGCCGGGCCAATCGGGCTCGTGGTGCGGCCACGCGATCCACGTCGCATCGTGCCGCTCCCACTCCGCGGGCCAGCGCAACCCGGCGGGCGGCTTCGCGCCGCTGCTCACGACCCGATCCATCGCGAAAGAATGGGCTCGTAGGCATCCACCCGACGGTCGCGCAGGAAGGGCCAGTTCCGACGCGTGTACTCGATCAACGACGGATCGCAGGTCGCGATCAGCGTCGTGTCTCCCGTCTCGGCCTGCGCCAGGTAGCGCCCGTAGGGATCCACAATGAAGCTGTGGCCGAAGAACTCGATGCCAGCAGTACCGGCCTCGGGCTCGAGCCCCGCACGGTTCGGCGCGGCCACGAACACGCCATTGGCGATCGCATGCGCGCGCTGTGCCGTCCGCCACGCATCCACCTGCGCGGCACCCCACTCGGCCTTCTCCGCCGGATGCCAGCCGATTGCCGTGGGATAGAACAGGATCTCCGCGCCAAGCAGCGAGGTGATGCGCGCCGCTTCGGGATACCACTGATCCCAGCAGATCAGCACGCCGATCGTCGCGTAGCGCGTCTTCCAGACCATGAAGCCCCCCGCCTCACCGTCGGGACCGCGCATGCCCGAGGGCTGCACCGAAGTGTCGCTCTCGCCCGGGGCGAAGTAGTACTTCTCCTCGAACATCGGATCGTGCGGGATATGCATCTTCCGATACACGCCCAGCGGCGTGCCGTCGGCATCGATCACGACCGCGCTGTTGCGATACACGCCAGGCGCCTGCTTCTCGTAGAGCGGTACGACGAGTACGACGGCGAGCTCCTTCGCGACCGCTGCGAGCGCGTGCACGGTCGGCCCCGGCACCGGCTCAGCGATATCGAAACGCGACGCATCCAACGTCTTGCAGAAGTAGGGCGCGTTAAAAAGTTCCTTGAGACAGATCACCTGCGCGCCCTTGGCGGCGGCGTCGCGGATGCGGGTGATCGTGGCCGCGAGGGTGGCCTCAGCGGTGGCGAGAACGCCGTCCTGAATAACGGCGACCGTGAAGGGAGCGCGAGCAGTCATGTCGGGGAATTTCACCCCGTTACAGTCGCACCGCCACTACTATATCCATCACATTCGTCCCAGTCTCGCGGAGAGGGAGAATCGCCTGTGCCGCCGCCAGTGCGCCGAAGGCGTCGCAGCGGGCCAGCGCGCGCGCGGGATCTCCCTCGCTTGCACGACTCCGCTCCCAGGTTCCGCTCGCCACGAGCGCGCCGGCCGCCGGTGCGGGGCCGTCGCGTCCATCGCTGCCGGCGGCGAGCAACCAGGCGTCGGGCAAGTGCAGGTCGTCGAGCACCTCGGCGGCGGCCAGCGCCAACTGCTGACACCGACCGCCGAGCCCGTGGTCCGCGGGGAGGCGAACGGTCGTTTCTCCCCCCCAGATCAGGCAGGTCCCTGGCTTCGCGCGCGCAAGCGCGTGCGCGAGTGCGCGTCCGGCCGCGGTCGCGTTTCCCGTCAGGCTGGTGAGCGAGAGCAACACCGGATCGTAGCCGAGCGCGGTGGCATAGGCCGCGGCACCGTCGAGCGCCGCGGTGTTCCCCACGATGAACGGCTCTTCCACGCGCGCGAAGGCGGGGTGGTCGGACTTGGGGGTCTCTGCGCTCAACCCGGCACGCATCGCGCCGAGCGTCGACGCAATGGACAGCGGGACGTGCACGGCGATGCCGGCGTCGCGCAGAATGCGCTCGACGTGCCAGGCGACGAGAGGATCAGGGGAGACAGGGCCCGAGCCGATCATCGCCGGGTCCTCGTTCGGAACATCGGCGAGGAGGATGGGGATGATGCGCCCGCACTCGAGCGCGGCGGCGAGGCGGCCCGCCCCCCATCGCGCGAAGCGTTTCCGGACGGCGTTGATGCGACTGATGGGAACGCCGGCGCCGAGGAGCAGGGAGTGCAGGGAGGCCAGATCTTCCGCGCGTACGCCGGGAATCGGGGCACCGATTAGGCTCGAGGTCCCGCCGGAGAGCAGCACGAGGACGATGTCGTCGCGCCCGATCTGCTCCACAAGTGCGCCGAGCCGCTCGGCGGCGTAGAGGGAACGCACGCCCGGGACCGGATGATCCCCCGAGAGGGACTCGATAGACGGCAAATCGAACAGCGCTGGCGCGGACGATGCGCCAACGACCAGTCCCCCCGCGACGGTCAGGCCGTGCGCGGCGCAATGCGACAAGGCCGCCCCCGCCATGGCGGGAGCGGCCTTGCCCAAGGCAATGATCCAATGCGGCCGGTCGCGCCCAAGTTCAAGCGCCACCTCACGCGCGGTGAGTCCATCCTGCACCGCCCGAGCCGGGTCTGCGGCGGAGAGTGCCGCCTCGAAACACCCCAGCAGATCCGCCGCTGCGTCCCGTGCTTGCATCAGCCTCCGCCGGCTCTCCGCACGGCGGCGCCGAGTTCGGTATACGCGTCCGCCGAGAGTTCTCGGAAGGGGCGCATGATGTGCGCGACCTTGCCATCGGGTCCGACCACGAACACCACACGGCGATTCACGTTGAGCGTCGGCACCTTCACGTCGTATGCGCGGCCCGCGACGGCGTCGCGGTCGCTGACGAAGGTGACCGGGAAATCTTTTTCCTTGGCCCAGTCGGCCAACGTGCTCACTTCATCTGTACTTATTGCGAGCACTGTCACGCCTTGGCCGTTCTTGAAGATCGTGGCGTACTGATCACGGTACGCCTCCATTTGGGCCGTTCAGCCACCGGTCCGCGCCTTCGGAAAGAACGCGATTACGACCGTCTGCCCACGAAAATCGGACAGTCTAACGGGCGTTTGACTGGGACCTGTTCTCGTTGCCCCGGGCAGTTCGAAGTCGGGCGCCATCTCTCCGACCTTCGGACCGCCTGGTGGCGGCGCGTCCTGCGCTCCGCCCGGCAGGGCAACCGTCAGCAAGAGAACGGCGGTGAGGAACTGCAGGTGGTTTGCCATACCGATAAGGATGTCCCGCGCGGCAGGCCCGCGCAATGTCAGAGCCCCTCCGTACCATCTCGGAACAGGGTCGCGCTTGAGAGAACAGAACGTCCAATGACTGCTCGTTCGCTCCCGTTCTTCCAAAGGACATCCGCTCATGGCAATGAATGGTCACAAGAGACCGACGGACGAGGGCGACGTGGCCTCGGCGCTCGCCGCGCTCTTTACCAAACTGGGATTTGTCGCCGTGATTCGGCACCCGGATACGGCGGACGTCGTGGCCGCAACGCCGCACGCCGAGCACGCCATGCGCACGGCGCCGCCGGGCAGCATTCGCATTGCCTCGGCGCGGATCAACGGCGAGCTCGTGCGCGTCGAGGTCGTGCCGGCACCACCGGACGCACCAGTGCAGCTGACCCACCGTCAGGCCGAAGTCGCGCGACTCGTCGCCGATGGACTGCAGAACGGCGCCATCGCCGAGCGGCTCGGCATCTCCGCGCACACGGTTCGTCGTCACACGGAAGCAATCCTGCGGAGCCTCAACGTCTCCAGTCGCGCCGCCGCCGCGGAGGAGTTGCGCAGCGGACGAGCCCACGGCGTTGGAGCAGGAATACAGGAATGAAGAGTCCACGTTCCCGCCGCGGTCGCGCCACGTTCGTCGGGGCGCAAGCGCTCGCTGCCGAACTCAGTGCGCTCCTCGAGCGCCTCGATATCCCGGCGGTGCTCACGGACCGCGCGGGGACCACGCTGGCAACGACGCGTCATGCCGACGCGCTCGCCGCATCGGCCGACCGACTTCCGCACCGCGTCGTCGAGATGCGACTCAATGGTCTGTCCATTCGCGTGTCCATCCCGCTGCTGGTCGGGGCGACCGAGCCCGCGGACCTCACGCCGCGGCAGCAGGCCGTTCTTGGGTGCATTCAACACGGGCTCGGTAACCGGGAGATCGCTGCGCAGTTGGGCATCTCGGTCCATACCGTTCGTCGGCACGTCGAGGGCCTCTTGCGTCGCCTCAATGTCCCGTCGCGTTCGGCCGCCGCGGCCCTGCCACGGCGTTCCGCGTAGCCGTTCAGTCTGGCGGCGCGTCCAGCACCCGCAGCACGCTCGGCACACTCGCGATCGTCACGCTCGGGCCCGATGCCCGATGCAGTTCACCGTCGAGCTCCACCCACGGGGCCTCACGACACTCGAGCGTAAAAGTCCCCGCCGCGATGTGTCGCACCCGGGGATTCCGCACATGCGTCCCCCGAAGCGCGCCAATGAGTAGTGGCACGCGCGCGGCCTTCGCGAAGTCGTTGAAGACGAGCGCGTTGAGTCGACCATCGTCGACGAGCGCATCGGGGGCAATGCGGAAGGTGCCGCCGAACTCCTTTCCGTTCGCAAACACGACCATCAGCCGCCGCTGCCACCGCGTGGGGTCCTCACCGGTGCCACTCAAACGCGCGTCGAGTCCGGCGTAGCCCAAGAGTTCATGCAGAGCGGCAGCCACGTACACCGCGGGCCCGCGCAGCAACGGGATCCGCTTCGACGCATGCAGCACCGCGACATCGAACCCGAAGCCGGCGACATTGGCGAACCATGCATCATCGACGCGACCAAGGTCCACGCGGCGCTCAACGCCTCCGCCGGCGACGAGTGCCGCCATCGCCTCGAGATCGCGCGCCGGAGCGCGCAGGTTCTTTGCGAAATCATTGCCGGTGCCCGCCGCGACGAACGCCATCCGCGCCGGCGACCCAGCCTTCCCGAGCGCGACGGCGCACTTGCCCCACGTCCCATCGCCGCCGGCCACGACGATCGTTTCAATGCTGTCGGCGATCGCCTCGTGCACGAGGCGCGCTTCATCACCCGGGGCGAGCGTGTGCCGCAGATCGTCGATCCCATGCGACGCGAACGCGGCGCGCAGATGCTCGTGCATCCGCGCGCCGCGTCCCCGCCCGGAGGCGGGGTTCCAGATCACTCGCGTCCGAGCCGTCAGATCAGCCCGCCAACTGACGCAGGACGTAGTGCAGGATCCCGCCATGCCGATAATAGTTCATCTCTTCCGGCGTATCGATGCGGCTCCGCACCTGAAAGATCGTGTGGTCCGCGCGGACGGTGAGCGTCGCGCGCGGGGACATCGTGTCGCTCATCCCGTCGATCGTGATGGACTCAAAGCCCGTGAGTCCCAGCGACTGACGCGTCTCGCCATTGACGAACTCGAGCGGGATCACTCCCATCCCCACGAGGTTCGAACGGTGAATGCGCTCGAACGACTCGGAGATCACCGCGCGCACGCCAAGGAGCATGGTGCCCTTCGCCGCCCAGTCGCGCGACGAGCCGGTGCCGTATTCCTTGCCGGCGAAAACCACGAGTGGCGTCCCCGCGGCCTGGTGCGCCATCGCGGCTTCATAGAACGACGTCGGCTCGGCGCCCTCCGCCGTGCGCGTCCACCACCCTTCCATGCCGGGGGTGAGATCGTTCTTGAGCCGGATGTTGGCGAAGGTGCCGCGCATCATCACCTCGTGATTGCCGCGACGCGCGCCGTACGAGTTGAAGTCCTTCTTGTCGACGCCGAGCGATTTCAGCCACACGCCCGCGGGGGACTTCTCCGCGATCGAGCCGGCCGGCGAGATGTGATCGGTCGTGATGGAGTCGCCGAACATGCCGAGGACGCGCGCGTTGGCAATCTGCTTCACGCCGGGCGCGGTCCTGGACATCCCCTCGAAGTACGGCGGGTGCTTCACGTAGGTGGACTTGTCATCCCAGCGGTAGCGATCGCCCGTCGGGATGGCGATCGCGCGCCATGCGGCGTCACCACTGAAGACATCGCCGTACTCCTTCTCGAATTGCTCACGCTTCACCGAGCGCAGCACGATATCCTCGACTTCCTTCGGCGTCGGC
>CAYUMN010000156.1:0-7473 GCA_964445835.1 uncultured Gemmatimonas sp. | reverse complement strand
GGCACGCGCGTGCCGATGAATACCGGCTCGCCGCTGAAGATTTCCGGGTCGCAGTGAATGACGCTCGAAACAGCCGACATGGCTTCCTCACAGTTGGGGCTCTATGAATCTATCCGAGTTTGGTTCGTGTGTCCAGCGTTTGCTTCTGCTGCGAGCGCTTCCATAAAATGCGGTTGTGGGGCCGCGGCAGTCCTTCCATAAAGTGGAGCCGCGGCCCCACAACCGCTACCGCACCTGCGCTCGTCGGCAGCAAGCTTCGTTAGCTTGTAGTCGGGCCAATCTAGAAGACACTGGTACTCTTCGGGATGTATCGCGATCCGATTCTCTCGAGCACGCAGAGGTAACTGTTTCTTATCCGACCTCCGGCAGCGTTCTGTGCCTCGACGCTTCCGAGAATCGTCAGCTCGTTTGACTTCGGATCAAGCGTGAGGCCGGGTCTGTCTGCCGCGTCGAAGCGAGCCGTACTTGGAGCTCGCAGGCGAGCACGCACTTGGTCATGGCAAGCAGCGAGGGAAGCAGCGCGAACCTCGGGGCTGAGGCTATTGCCCAAAAGCCTGTCGGTCGAGGCGCTCGCAGCCGAGTCAGCTGCATCGAGGCGCGCTTTCATTTCCGCCGTCGGAGCGCTTCCACCGCATTCTCGAATGGCCTCAGTGATCAGGAGCGCCAACGAGTCAGCCGCCTCGCGCGTGTCCACCACCAGTTCAGTGCGGTATGTGCGTTGCTGCACCGCAGGGCGGGCACCCATGGCGCGCCTCACAAGAATTGAGCTGTCGCCGGACGACACCCTGAGGTCGACGCTGAACAGTCCACCCTCCTGCCAAGCACGAACTGGAACGTCAAGCGAGAGCTGTGACAGCGGGATGGTGCTGACGGCAAGATCAGGCTCGGCCTGGGTCCGGCCGGAGCTGGAAATTGTGCGAACAGCTAGGCTGATGTTGCAGGAGGATGCCTCCGTGGCTTCGGTTGTGATGCGACTCACGAATGAGCCCATCACAACGCCAACCTCGTTGTGGCGCTGGAGAAAGGCGAGTGCACGACCCGTGGCGCTCGACTCGGATGTCTGCGCACGCAGTGGGCATGCCAGAATGAGCAGCAGCCAGAGGCCGTGGGCGAGTCGTAGCATGCAATTCGTACCTCAAGATGAATTCAGCTCCATCAAGCTAACTACCTATCCACCTGCAACGAATCCTACGCCCGCCATCACCCGTCCTGCAAGAATCGCCGCAATATCCACTATCCGCCACCCAGCCGGTCCGCCGGGCTCCGAACCCCCAGACGACCCCGGTTCAGCACGTGCGTGTAGATCATCGTCGTGCGCACGTCCGTGTGCCCCAAGAGCTCTTGGAGCGTTCGAATGTCGTCCCCGTCCTCAAGCAGATGCGTCGCGAACGAGTGACGAGCGAATAACAGGTCGCCCGCTTCGCGATTCCCGCCTCCCGCACCGCGCGCTGCACCGCCGTCTCGTGGAGATGATGCCGGCAGATCTCGATTGTCACCCGGTCCTTTCCGCCCTTGCCGCGACGCACGCGAATCTCCCCGCCCGCCACGTCGAAGTCTTTCACCCGCAGGTCGAACATCCCATGAGTCGCCGGCCTGCTCCATAGAGCAACAGGCCGACAAGCCCCATCGTGCCGGGGAGGTGCCCGAGGAGCGAACGCACCTCCGCGCGGCTCAGGACGGCGGGCAGGTGCGGCGCGCCGATGCAGAGGGCGTCGTTCCAATGCGTGTAGGACACCTAGGGCAGATCCCCGTCATGGAGCGAATCGACAGCGCCTGGCCACCAAACCTCGCCGAGTACACCCCCGCCGAGGCATACTTCTTCCGATGACACAACACACCTGGAGCACCCCATGAGCGCACATCGCCGGATTCGGCCAAGTGTGGACGAATACGCCCCATTCTATACGGGCTACGTCCAGCAAGTCCCGGATGGGGACATCGTCGAGGCGTTGATCAGCGGGGCCGAGAGTGCCGCGGCACTGCTCGGCGACCTCTCCGACGAAGTGGCCTCGCGCGCGTACGCCCCAGGGAAGTGGACGCTGAAGGAGGTGGCGCTCCATTGTGCAGATGCCGAGCGTGTCTTCTCGTACCGGGCGTTGCGCATTGCGCGCGGTGACGTGACGCCGCTCCCAGGCTTCGACGAGAACGCCTACACGCCGCTCAGTGGTGCGGCGTCACGCACGATGGAAGACATCCTCGACGAACTGCAGTCGGTGCGCGAGGCCTCGGTGACGCTGTTCTCCGGGCTTCCCTCCGAGGCGTGGACGCGTCGCGGTACGGCGAGCGGCAACGAGGTCTCGGCGCGCGGAATCGCCTGGATCACGGCGGGGCATCTGATGCATCACCTCTCGGTGATCCAGGACCGATACCTCTGAGCGCGGCGGTGTTCGCGCGGCACTGCCAACTCGATGTAGTGCCAGCCAGATGTATCGCCAGCTAGATGTGCAGCGAGCGCCCCAACGCGCCGAGTGCGGCTTCCTTCACGGTCTCGCTCAGCGTCGGATGCGAATGCACGGTCTCGCCGATGTCGTCGGCGGTCCCACGATACTCCATGGCGAGCACCACTTCGCTGAGAAGATCACCCACGTTCGGGCCGATCATGTGGCAGCCGAGGATCTCATCGGTGGCGGCATCGGTCACGAACTTCACGAAGCCATCGGTGCTCCCCATCGTGCGGGCACGGCCGTTCGCGCTGAAGGGGAACTTGCCGACCTTGATGGCCTTCCCCGTCGCGCGCGCTTCTGATTCGGTGAGGCCGGCGGTCGCGATCTCGGGCCAGGTGTAGACGATGCCGGGCATGTTGCCGTAGTGCATGTGCGCGGGCTTGCCAGCGATCACTTCGGCGGCGATCACGCCCTCTTCCTCGGCCTTGTGCGCGAGGAGCTTGCCTCCGACCGCGTCGCCGATCGCGAAAACGTTGGGGAGATTCGTGCGCATCTGATGATCAACAAGAATCTCGCCGCGCTTGCCGAGGGCGAGACCGAGTGCGGTGGCATCGACGCCGGTGAGCGCGGGCTTGCGGCCGATCGAGACGAGGACGTAGTCGGCAGTGAAGCGCTGCGCCGCGCCGTCCTTCTCGGTCTCGACGATCACGCTGTCGCGGTCGCGACGGCCATCGATCACCTTGGTCGCCACATGAATCTCGAGGCCCTGCTTCGAGAAGATCTTGTGCGCTTCCTTGATGATGTCGGCGTCGTTGCCCAGGAGAATGGTGGGGGCGTATTCAAGCACGGTGACCTTCGCGCCGAGGCGACGCCAGACGGAGCCGAGCTCGAGGCCGATGACGCCGCCGCCGATCACGATCAGGTGCTTCGGGATCTCGGGGATGCGCAGCGCGCCGATGTTGCTGAGCACGCGCTCTTCATCGAAGGGCAGGTAGGGGAGCTGCATCGGCACGGAGCCGGTGGCGAGAATCACGTGCTTGGGGCGATACGACGTGACGGTGCCGTCCATTCCCTTCACCTCGACGACGTTGTCGGCGAGCAGCGTGCCGACGCCCTTGGCCCAAGTGACCTTGTTCTTCTTGAAGAGGAACTCGACGCCCTTGGTATTCGAGGCGACGACGTCGTCCTTGCGCTTCATCATCTGCGCGAGATCAACGGACACGCCCTCGAAGCGGATGCCATGTTCGGCGGCGTGCTTCTTGGCGAACTCGTAGTGCTCGCTGGAGCCGAGGAGGGCCTTGGAGGGAATGCAACCGACGTTGACGCAGACGCCGCCGAGGGTCTTGTCGAATTCGACGCAGACGACGGAGAGGCCGAGTTGAGCGGCACGAATGGAGGCGACATAGCCGCCGGGGCCGCCGCCGATGACGAGGAGGTCCGGGGTGAGGTTCTGGTCTGACACGTCGGGATCGGGTTGGTGGCTTGTCTTGGAATCTAATGCTTTCGTGAGGGATGGAATGGACCCAGTCGGGAAGCATCCCCCCAAAAAAACGCTCCTGAAGATCCGCCGAAGCGCATCCTCAGAAGCATCCCTCTGCCATGCTCTGTGCCCTTGGCGCCTCTGTGGCAGCGCCCGTTCAATCGTCTATGAGCATCGCCGCAGGATCTTCCATCAACTCCTTGATCCGCACCAAGAAGAGCACCGCCTGCTGCCCATCGATGATACGATGATCGTAGCTGAGCGCGACATACATCATTGACCGCACCACGACCTGGCCATCGACCACCACGGCACGGTCCTGCGTCTTGTGCAGTCCAAGAATCGCGACCTGCGGGAAGTTGATGATCGGCGTGGAGAGAAGCGAGCCAAACACGCCACCGTTCGTGATCGTGAACGTGCCGCCGGTGAGGTCGTCCATTGTGAGCTTGCTGTCGCGTGCGCGCTTGGCGACGGCGTTCATTGCCCTGGAGAAGCCGACCATGCCCAGCCGGTCGGAGTCCTTCACGTTGGGTACGACCAAGCCCGCTTCGCTGGCCACGGCGATGCCGAGGTTCACGTAGTGCTTGTAGATGACCGAGTCGCCGTCGATCTGGGCGTTCACGACGGGGAAGGCCTTGAGCGCCATGCAGGCGGCCTTCGCGAAGAAGGGCATGAAGCTGAGCTTCACGCCGTGCTCCTTCTCGACGCGCTCCTTCATGCGCTCGCGGAAGGTCGACACGGCGGACATGTCGATCTCGTTGAACGTGGTGAGGTGCGCGGTGGAGTGCTGGGCGTTGAGGAGATTGTCGGCGATGCGCTTGCGGCGCGTCGTCATCTTCTCGCGCGTCTCGCGGATGCCATCGGGGCGGAGCGCGGGCGCGGGGGCCGGCTTCACCTGCGCGACGGCGGTGCTCGCGGCAATCACGTCGGGCTTCGAGACCACGCCGCCGCGACCGGTACCGGCCACAGTGCTGAGGTCGACGCCGGTGGCGGCCGCGAGCTTCACCGCGGAGGGCGCAGCGCGCACCTCGCCCGGGGTCGGCGCGGGGGCCGCTGAGGCGGGCACCGCGACTGCCGGCGCCGCAACCGGCGCCGTAACTGGCGCCGCAACCGGCGCCGCAACTGGCGCCGCAACCGGCGCCGCGGCGGCCATTGCGCCAGCTTCCAGTACGCCGAGAACTTCGGCGACCTGCACGACGTCCCCTTCGCGCTTCAGGCGGGTGCGGAGCACGCCGGCATTGAGTGCGGGGACTTCGACGGTGATCTTATCGGTCTCGAGCTCGACGAGGGTGTCGCCAATGGCGACGGCTTCGCCTTCCTGCTTGAGCCAACGGGATACGGTCGCTTCGGTGATCGACTCACCGAGGGGGGGAACCTTGATCTCGATCATTCGTGAAATATAGAAGGGGGAGGGTGAGCCGTGCGAGCATTAACCATCAGTGCCCATGGCGGGCTGGAGCAGATCCAGTACCGCGAGGACGTGAACGTCCCGGTCCCGCAGGCTGGCGAGGTGCGGGTCCACGTGCGTGCCGTCTCCCTGAACCGCCTCGACCTGTGGACGGTCGGCGGGCTCCCGGGGGTCACGATCACGCCCCCGTGGGTCCTCGGGGCGGACGGGATGGGGGTCGTGGACGTCATTGCGGGAGAGGCGGGCGACCTCCGGCCCGGCGACCGCGTGGTGATCAATCCCGGGCTCTCCTGCCGCCGCTGCGAATGGTGTCTCAAGGGAGAGCATCCCCTCTGCGTGAAGTTCGGCGTGCTCGGGGAGCATCGGCCGGGGAGCTTCGCGGAGTACGTGGTGGTGCCGGTGGAGAATCTGCGGCGCATCCCCGATGCCGTGCCCGACGAGATTGCGGCAGCCTTCACGCTCGCGACGGTGACCGCGTGGCGGATGTGTGTGTCGCGGGCGCAGGTGAAGGCGGGGGAGGATGTGTTGATCTGGGGGATCGGCGGTGGCGTGGCGCAGGCGGCATTGCGGATCTGCAAGCAGATCGGGGCGCGCGTCTGGGTGACCTCGTCGAGCCAAGAGAAGCTCGCGCGGGCGAAGGCGATGGGGGCGGATGTGATGATCGATCACGCCACCGAGGATGTGGGCAAGGTGATTCGTGAACGCACGGGAAAGCGCGGCGTGGATGTGGTGATCGAGTCGGTGGGCGAGCGGACGTGGAATGCATCGTTGCAGTCGCTCACGCGCGGTGGTCGCCTCGTGACCTGTGGCGGCACGTCGGGGTCGAGTCTCACGATGGATGTGCGCCGCCTCTTCTGGTATCAGTGGAGCATCATGGGGTCGACGATGGGCAACGACGCCGAGTTCGCGGCGGTGACGGCGGAACTGGCGGCGGGGCGGCTCTGGCCGACCGTGGATGCGGTGCTGCCGCTCGCCGAGGGCCGCGAGGCGTTCGCGCGGATGCAGCGCGGCGAGCAGTGCGGGAAACTCGTGCTGCGAGTGACCGAATGACCGAGAAGGCACAGTTCGAGCAAGCGGAGGAACGGGCCGTGCGCGAGGCGTATGGGCGGGACGGACATGCGGACTGCCCGCGTTGTCAGGTGCAGATGCATGAGCGGGCGATCGGCGGCGGGAGCTTTGGGCTCGGCTACGCGCGTCAGCGGGAATGGCTGTTGTGTCCGCAGTGCAAGCGGAGTGTGATGTTCGATCTGAAGCGTGGGACTCGCAATTGACGTCGAGAGGGTTGTGATGACGTGGTCTGAGCGGTGGCGGTTGGAAATATCGCGGCGGCAGTTCATGCAGTCGCTCGCGGTCGGTGGCGCGGCGGCATTGGCGGCCCCGGACCTGTTGCGCGCGGCTGGGGCGTTCGGCGCCGACGGCGTGCGCGCTGATGCTCTGCGCGCCGATGAGATGACAGCGCTGCATCCGCTGCGCTTTGCCGCGCCTCTGACGCCGGATGGCATCACGCTCACGGCGGCCGCGGGGACCGCGGACATCGGCGGCGGGAAGATGGCCGCAGCGCTGATGCTCAATGGGAGCGTGCCGTCGCCGCTGCTGCGGGTGCGGCGCGGCGCGCCGTTCCGCGTCACGATGCAGAACGATCTTGCAACGGAGTTCATTCTGCATTGGCACGGTCTCGCGCCGCCAGTGGAGATGGATGGCCACCCGCGTCTCGCGGTGCCGAGCGGGGCAAAGAAGGAGTATGCGTTTACGGTGAACGACCGCGCCGGGACGTACTGGTACCACTCGCATGCGCACATGCGCACGGGTGAGCACACGAACAAGGGCATCAGCGGTCTGCTGATCGTGCAGGATGACGAGGAGGATGCGCTGCGATTGCCGTCAGGCGCGCGCGAGCTGCCGATCATTCTGCAGGACAAGCGACTCGATGCCAACGGGATGCCGTATTACTCGACGCAGGGGCCGGCGCACATGGTCGGCTTCATGGGGGCGGAGCCCTTTGCGAATGGCGTGCACCGGGCGTATCACGAGGTGGAGACGGCGGTGTATCGCCTCCGCCTCTTGAATGCCTCGAACGCGCGGGTCTTTCGCTTGGCGCTCAGCACTGGCGCGGGGATGACGTTGATTGGGAACGACGGCGGACTGTTGCCGGCGCCTGTGTCGGTGACGTCGATCGATCTCGCGCCGGCAGAGCGCGTGGA
>CAYUMN010000155.1:239-7560 GCA_964445835.1 uncultured Gemmatimonas sp. | reverse complement strand
GTGCACTACAGCCCGGGCAAGTTCCTGAATGCCGCCGTCGACAAGGCGAGTTTGGAGAATGAACAGATGTCGGTCGGCGTACAGGGCGCCAAGCACAAGGTGCTTTTTCGTCAGATCGCCGGGCTCGTGGCGCGGCGCATCGTGACCTACAGCCGCGTCGGCGATGATGCGGATCAGGGGGAGCGCATGGGGCTGATCCGCTTCGGATCGCGCGTCGATGTCTTCGTTCCCGTCGGCAGCACGGTCAAGGTCCAGCTCGGCGAGCGCCCGCTCGCCGGCACCACAGTTCTCGCGGAGCTTCCACAATGATGGCCCGCCGTCGTCGCTTCCCCCGTCCGTCGTTGGTGATGCTCCCCAACGGTTTCACGCTGGCGAATCTGTTCTTCGGGATCTTCGCCATCGTCTCCGCCTCTCGCGGACAGCATGTGCAGGCCGGCTGGTACATCGTGATCGGCGGCTTCTGCGATGCGCTCGATGGGCGCATTGCCCGCGCCACGAACACCGGCAGTGCCTTCGGCGAGGAACTCGACTCGCTGGTCGATGCCATTTCGTTCGGCCTCGCGCCGGCGCTGATGATGTACTTCGCGGTGCTCAAGCACTCGGGATGGGACTGGCTCTTCGTGTTCATCTTCGCGGCCTGCGCAGTGATGCGCCTCGCCCGCTTCAATGTCGAACAGGCCGGCAAGTCGAAGGACTACTTCAAGGGGCTGCCGAGCCCGGCGGCCGGCGGCACCCTCGCGACGTACTACTGGTTCAGCCAGACCCCGCTGTACAACGAGACGTTCATCGGCGAGTGGCCGTGGGAGACGATCCTCCGCTTCCTGATGCTCGGCCTCGCCGGCCTGATGATCAGCAACGTCCCCTTTCCGTCGTGGCCGAAGTTCACCTTCCGCACGGTGCACGGGACGGCCGGCATCGTTGTGTTCTTCGCCAGCATCTACGCGCTGTTCTTCCTGCCGAAGCACTTCTTCTTTCCCTTCGGCGTGCTGTACGTGATCACGGGCATCCTGCTCGCCGTGGTGCGCGGTGTGTTCGAACTCCCGTCGCCATTCGAAGAGCCGGATGAGCTCGACGACCACGGCGACATGACTCCAGAGGACTCCCGTTCGTGACGCTGTTCAAAGTCTCCGTGCATATCGTCCCGCGAAAGGGACTGCTGGATCCGCAGGGCAAGGCCGTCGCCGAGGCACTGCACACCCTGGGTTTCGCCACCGTCGGCGACGTCCATGTGGGGCGGCACTTGATCATTGAGACGAAGGCCGCCGATGCAGCGGGCGCCGAGGCCGCTGTGCGCGACATGTGCGGCCGTCTGCTCGCGAATCCGGTGACCGAGGACTACGAGATTGCCAGCGTGGTGAGCGCGTGAAGGTCGGTGTCGTCACGTTCCCCGGCTCGAACTGTGACGAGGACGCCGTCTTCGCCATCGTCGAGCATCTGCACGAGGAGGCGTTCCTCCTGTGGCACAAAGAGCACGATCTCAAGGGCGCGGATGTCATCATCCTCCCCGGCGGCTTCAGCTACGGCGATTACCTGCGCGCCGGCGCCATCGCGCGGTTCTCGCCGATCATGCAGGAAGTCGTGGCGCACGCGAAGCGCGGCGGACCGGTGATCGGCATCTGCAACGGTTTTCAGATCGCCTGCGAAGCGGGGCTCCTCCCTGGCGCGCTGCTGCGCAACGTGGGCCTGCAGTTCCGCGCGATCCCGGTCACGCTCAAGGTCGAGAACACCGACACCGTCTTCACACGCGCCGCCACGAAGGGGGCGCTGCTCACCATGCCAATCGCGCATGGCGATGGCCGCTACACCGCGGACGACGAAACGATCGCGCGCCTCGAGGGCGAAGGGCGCGTGGTCTTCCGCTACGTCGATGCGCAGGGGACCGCGACGGCCGCGGCCAACCCGAACGGCGCCATGCACAACATCGCCGGCGTCACCAACGAGACCGGAACGGTGGTCGGCCTCATGCCCCACCCCGAGCGCGCGCTCGAGCCACTGCTCGGTTCCACCGACGGCCTCGTGCTCTTCCAGAGCCTACTCGCCGGCGTGAACGCGTAGTCGCCTTCATCCTCCATCCTTCAGCCTTCCTCCTAGAAAGATGTCTACCGAAAAGCCCTCCAAGAACGAAGACGAATACTTCCTCCTTCAGGATCAGGAGCTCATCGCCGCCAATCGCACGAAGCTCGATGCGGAGCGCGCCGCCGCCACGCGCACGGCGCACCTCCACACGTGTCCCAAGTGCGGAGCCGATCTCCAGGAGCAGGAGTTCAAGCATGTGAAGGTCGACGTGTGTCCCGAGTGCCACGGCATGTGGCTCGACGCGGGTGAGCTCGAGATGATCACGCAGGTGAAGGATTCCGCGGTCGGCGGCTTCCTGAAAGACATCTTCAAAGGACTCGGCAGCAAGTGAGCGCCACGCCCCGCCCCGGCGATCCGGTCATCACTCCCGAACTCGTCGCCGAGCATGGGCTGACGCCATTCGAGTACGAACGGCTCGTCACCATGCTCGATCGCACGCCAACCTTCACGGAACTCGGCGTCATCTCCGCGCTGTGGAGTGAGCATTGCTCGTATAAGCACTCCCGTCCGGTGCTCAAGACGCTCCCCACGGAGGCCCCATGGGTTCTGCAGGGCCCCGGGGAGAACGCGGGCGTGATCAGCATCGGCGATGGCCTCGCCGTGGCGTTCAAGATCGAGTCGCACAACCATCCCTCGGCGGTCGAGCCGTATCAGGGCGCGGCGACGGGCGTTGGCGGCATTCTGCGTGACGTCTTCACGATGGGCGCGCGGCCGATCGCGATGCTCAACTCGCTGCGGTTCGGGTCACTCGAGACGCCACGCGTACGGTATCTCGTCGCGGGTGTCGTGAAGGGGATCGGCGACTACGGCAACTGTATGGGCGTGCCGACGGTGGCTGGCGAGGTGATGTTCGACGCCGCCTACGAGGGCAATCCGCTCGTCAACGCGATGTGCGTTGGCATCATGAAGGAAGACGAGCTGATTCGCGCGAAGGCCGAGGGGATCGGGAATCCGGTGTTCGTGGTCGGCGCGCGCACGGGGCGCGACGGCATTCACGGGGCATCGTTCGCCTCGGAAGATCTCTCGGACGAGAACGAAGCGAAGCGTCCGCGCGTGCAGGTCGGCGATCCGTTCACGGAGAAACTCCTGCTCGAGGCCTCGCTCGAACTGATCCGCAGCGGCCACATCGTCGCCATTCAGGACATGGGCGCGGCGGGCCTCACGTCGAGCTCCGCTGAGATGGCGGAGCGCGGTGATGTGGGCGTGACGATCGACACGCTCAAGGTGCCGGTGCGCGAATCGGGGATGACGCCCTACGAGATTCTCCTCAGCGAATCACAGGAGCGCATGCTCGTCGTCGCCAAGAAGGGACACGATGGCGACGTGAAGAAGATCCTCGCGAAGTGGGACCTCATTGCCGAAGTGATCGGCGAGGTGATCGCTGAGCCGGTGTACCGCGTGACCGAAGGCGACCGGGTCGTCGCCGAGTTCCCGGGCACGCGTCTCGTCACCGATTGCCCGCAATACCATCCCGAGGCGAGGGAGAGCGACGAGGCCGTCGCGCGCCGCCAACGTGATGTCCACCTGATCGCCGAGCTCGCCAGCGAGGCTGACCCTGCGTGGACCCTCGAGCGCTTGTTGCAGGCACCCACGATCGCGAGCAAGTACTGGATCCACCGTCAGTACGACTCCACCGTGCGCACCAGCACCGTGCTGGGTCCGGGCCATGCGGACGCCGCCGTCCTGCGCATCCGGGGGACCACGAAGGCGCTCGCGGTGAAGACCGACTGCAACGGCCGCTACGTCTTCCTCGACCCCCGGGTCGGTGGGCGCATCGCCGTCGCTGAGGCGGCGCGTAACGTGGCCTGCACCGGTGCCACGCCGCGCGCGATCACCAACTGCCTGAACTTCGGGAATCCCAAGAAGCCTGAGGTGTTCTTCCAGTTCCGCGAGGCGGTCTACGGCATGGGCGACGCCTGCCGCGCGCTGGAGACCCCGGTCACCGGTGGCAACGTCTCGCTCTACAATGAGAATCCGCAGGGCGCCGTCTACCCGACCCCGACCATCGGCATGGTCGGAGTACTCGAGGACGCGTCACATGCGACCGGCCTTCGCTTCACCACACCGGGTGATCGCATCGTCCTGCTCGGCGAGAATAGCGACGAGATCGGCGGTTCCGAGTATCTCTCGTGGGTCCATGGCGTGGTCGCGGGCGCACCACCGCACTGCGATCTCGACGGCGAGAAGCATCTGATTGACGCGCTGCTCGAGGCGATTCGCGCGGGCCATGTGCGGTCGGCGCACGATTGCTCCGAGGGCGGCTTGGCCGTGGCGCTCGCCGAGAGCTGCATCGCCGACCGGGCGCAGCCGATGGGCGCCGAGATCACTCTCGACGCCTGGGCGGCGCTGATTCCGCGCGCGTTGCTCTTCGGTGAGGCGCAGGGGCGTGTGGTCGTGTCGACAGCGAACGCGGAGGCTGTATTGGCCATCGCGAAGGCGCACCGTGTGCCCGCGCGGATCATCGGGCGCGTCACGGAGGCCGCAACACGTCTCACCATCATCAGCGGTAAGACGCGCCTCAGCATGTCGGCGGCGCGCATGATCGACGCGTATCACGAGGCTATTCCGCGCGCGATGTCTCGCGCCGCGGCTGAGGCTGTCACGTCCGTTCCCGCTCTGGCGGGAGGAGCGCAGTAGGATGTGCGGTATCTTCGGCATCAGCGGTCACGCGGAAGCGGCGGCCATCACGCATCTCGGGCTCTACTCGCTGCAGCACCGCGGGCAGGAGTCGGCGGGCATCGTGGCGGTGGACGATGGTGAAGTCCACGCCATTCGGGCGATGGGACTCGTCTCCGATCAGTTCTCGCCGGAGAAGATGAAGACGCTCACCGGGCCGGTGGCGATGGGACACACCCGCTACTCAACGACGGGCTCGTCCACGATCGAGAATGCGCAGCCGGCACTCGTGCACTTCCGCGGCGGCCATATCGCCCTCGCGCACAATGGCAATCTCACCAACGCGCTGGACCTCCGCGGCAAGCTTGAGGACGACGGCTCGATCTTCAGCTCCTCAGCGGACAGCGAAGTGGTGGTGCATCGCCTCGCAAAGTCGAGGGCCGAGAAGCCGGAGGAGCAGCTGGCGGAGGCGCTTGATGGCGTCGAGGGCGCGTATTCCCTGCTCGTCATTATCGGCGACACGCTGGTGGCCGCACGCGACCCGCTCGGCTGGCGTCCGCTCGTCATGGGGCGGCTCGGGGGCGCGGTGGTCTTTGCGTCTGAGACCTGTGCACTGGATATCGTCGGCGCCACGGTCGAACGCGAAGTGAATCCGGGCGAGATCATCGCCATCGCACCCGATGGTTCGATGCGCACCATTGAGCGCGGCGCCGCACCGAAGCTGCATCGCTGCGTATTCGAATACGTGTATTTCGCCCGCCCCGACTCACGGGTCTTCGGCGGCTCGGTCGACCGCGCCCGTCGCGCACTCGGCCGTCGGTTGGCGACGGAGCATCCGGCCCCCACGGCGGATCTCGTGTTCTCCGTGCCCGACTCCTCGAACTCCGCCGCGCTCGGGTTCTCCGAAGCGAGTGGGCTGCCGCTCGAGCTCGCGTTGATTCGCAATCACTATGTGGGTCGCACGTTCATTCAGCCGACGCAGTCGGGCCGCGACGCGAAGGTGAAGGTGAAGTACAACGCCGTGCGCGAGGTCCTCGAGGGCAAGTCGGTCGTGATGGTGGACGATTCCATTGTCCGTGGCACCACCACGCGCGGCTTGGTCACGTTGGTCCGAAACGCCGGCGCGAAGGAAGTCCACATGCGGGTCTCCTCCCCCCCGATCACGGGTCCCTGCTGGTACGGCATCGATACACCTAATCGTGATCAGTTGATCGCGGCCAACAATAGCATCGAGGAGATCGCGCGGCAGATCGGGGTGGACTCACTGGGCTATCTCTCGCTCGACGGGATGCTCGGTGCGGTGCCAGGAGGCCCCGATGGATTCTGCCACGCCTGCTTCTCTGGGCAATATCCCACGTTGCCACCGTCCGTCGGTCCGGTCCGGATCCGACGCGCATAACGCCCGACCGCCGTACGGCGCGAGAGTTTTCAGTGATCAAGTCTGTCTTCTTCTTTGGAAATGGGTCCGCCGAGGCGACGCGCGATGATCGCGATCTGCTTGGTGGAAAAGGCGCGAACCTCGCGGAGATGACCAACCTCGGGGTGCCTGTGCCGCCGGGGTTCACCATCGCGTGCAACCTCTGCGATGTCTATCTCTCCACGGGGACGATCCCATCGGATCTTCCTGCGGAGGTCGAGACGGCGCTGGCGCGACTTGAGGCGGCATCGGGACGCACCTTTGGCGATCCCCTGAACCCGTTGCTGGTCTCCGTGCGTTCCGGCGCCCGCGTCTCGATGCCGGGCATGATGGAGACCATTCTGAATCTCGGGCTCAACGACGACACTGTGCGGGGCCTTGCGGAGCAGAGCGGGAGCCCGCGCTTCGCGTACGACTCGTATCGCCGGCTGCTCCAGATGTATGGCGATGTGGTGCTCAACGTGCCGATGCACGACTTCGAGCATCTGCTCGCGGCGAAACGGCTCACGAGTGGCGTGAAGAACGATGCCGATCTTTCCGCCGACGTCCTGATCACGCTCGTGGGCGAGTACAAGGCGCTGATCCAGACGGTGACGGGCCGACCCTTCCCGCATGACCCGCGTGAACAACTCTGGGGCGCGATGGAAGCGGTCTGGCGCTCGTGGACGCTCAAGAAGGCCGTGGATTATCGGCGCGTGAACCATATCGCCGAAACGCCAGGGACCGCCATCAACATCGTCGCGATGGTCTTCGGCAATCTCGGGGAAGGCTCTGGCACCGGCGTCGCGTTCACGCGCGATCCCAGTACTGGCGAGCGCCGCTTCTACGGCGAGTTCCTCGTCAATGCGCAGGGGGAGGATGTCGTCGCCGGCATCCGCACGCCCGAGCCGATCGACCAGATGGCCAAGCACCTCCCCGAAGCGTACGAGGATCTCCTGCGCACGCAGGCGTTGATCGAGGCGCACTTCAGGGACATGCAGGATCTCGAATTCACCGTCGAGAACGGCAAGCTCTACCTCCTGCAGACGCGCACGGGGAAGCGCACGGCGGCGGCGGCCGTGCGCATCGCGCGGGATCTTGTCTCCGAAGGGATGATCACGAAGGCCGAGGCGCTGCAGCGCGTCCCCGCTAAGCAGCTCGATCAGTTACTGCACCCGATCATCGACTCCGCGAATAAGCAGAAGGCGCTGTGCAAGGGACTCCCTGCGAGCC
>CAYUMN010000155.1:0-229 GCA_964445835.1 uncultured Gemmatimonas sp. | reverse complement strand
CGGCAAGCGGCATGGTGGTCTTTGACGCCGATGTCGCGGAGTCCCGCGGCTCGCGTGGCGAGAGTGTGATTCTGGTGCGCGATGAAACGACGCCAGAGGATTTCCATGGCATCGTCGCGGCGCGGGCCGTGCTGACGGCGCGTGGCGGCATGACCTCGCACGCGGCGGTCGTCGCCCGCGGGATGGGCAAGTGTGCCATCGTGGGTTGCGATGCGATGCGCGTCCACAC
>CAYUMN010000154.1:3194-7611 GCA_964445835.1 uncultured Gemmatimonas sp. | reverse complement strand
GCGTCCGCTCGATGCCGGGGCGGAGATCGGCGACCGCGGTCACCTCGGTGGCCCCGGCATCGAGCGGACGCAGCGTCACGCGCAGCTCTTCCGCACCAAGGCCGTAAGCGAGCCACATGAACGGATAGCCCAGCTGCCCCGACGCATCCATGGCCGGTAGCTTGAACACCATGATGCCCCCGTCGAGCGGGTGGGGGCCCAGTTGGTCGCGTAGCGTCATCCGATACGGCGTGGCCTGGAAGGTGCGCCCAATGCTCTTGAGCACATCGCGCGCGGGGGCGCGGACCACGCGCGTCATGGAGAGCGACCGCTGGATCTGGCCGAGGAGCGCGGCCCCCGTGCGCTCCGTGACGCTGCTCTCTTGCACGGCGACCACGCGCCCCCCGTCGGCGGCGGGCAGTTCGGAGAGCGCGAGCGCGACGAACCGTTGCGAAATCCCGGCCTCGACCGCCGCGGCCTCCACGTCGCGCACGCGATAACTCCGCGTGGGAAGGGCCGCCGTGGGTTCGTCGGCGACGATCCCCTCCGCGGAGAGCGCCCGTTGCGCGGCGTCGCGTGCTTCGCGCTCGAGTCGCGCGGCCGCCTCCGCCTGCAGTTGCGCCGCGCGCTTCCATACGGCCTCGGCCTGCAGTTCTGAGATGGCGTGTTGCGGTCCGCTGACCGCGGCCGGCATCAGCGCGTTGGCGCTCACCAACGCGGCGCCGAGCGCATCGGCGAGGGCCTCGCCTGTCGCATAGCGGGCGGCGGGATCCTTGAGGAGGCAGCGGTCAATGACCTCCGCGAGTGACGCGGGGACGCGCGGGGCCACGTTCCGTAAGAGCGGGGCAGGGCGTGTGATCTGCGCGACCAGTACGGCGGCCGCCGCGTCGCCTTCGAAGGGTAAGCGACCGCTCAAGAGGAAGAATCCGACCACGCCGAGGGCGTAGAGGTCCGAGCGTCCATCGACCGTGGTCCCCTGCGCCTGCTCGGGACTCATGAAGTGGGCGGTGCCCACCACGTGCCCTTCTGAGGTCATGCCGGCAGAGGTCGCGTTCCGTGCAATGCCGAAGTCCGTGACCATCGCGCGCCCGGTCCCGCGTTCGATCATGATGTTGTCCGGCTTGACGTCGCGATGCACGACGCCGCGCGCGTGGGCGTAGGCGAGCGCCCAGGCCACTTCGCGGAGATGGCGGACGACTTCGGCGAGCGGCAGCGGGCCGCGATCCCGCACGCGCTCGCCCAGCGTCTCGCCATCGACGAGTTGCATCACAAAGAAGGCGAATCCAGCGCGTTCGTCGGCGCGGTAGACCGGGACGATGTCCGGATGCGAGAGCTGCGCTGCGGTCCGCGCCTCGCGCAGGAAGCGGGTCCGGAGATCCGCGTCCTCGGCGAGTCGGGGCGGGAGCACCTTCAGGGCGACCGAGCGATCGAGCACGACGTCACGCGCCTTGAACACGACGCCCATGCCCCCGCGTCCGAGCTCGGACTCAAGGGTGTATTCGCCAGCGAGCGCGTCGGCGAGCGAACGGAAAGCGGGATCGAGTGTCGTGGTCATGTGCGGGAGTGGAATCGGTACAGAAAACTACGCGAGCGCACGCGTTGAAGTGCCAGCGCTGCGGGCCACGAACTGGGGGTGGCGCCTGCCCATGCCCCCGTGCGAGCTTGCGCATTCCTCCGAGTCCCGAATGTCCCGCTCCTCCTGTTCGTTCCCCCGACGCCGTTGGCCGTGAGGCTCATCGCGTGACCGCCCCGGCCACCATCCAGCACGACGAAGAAACGCTGGGCAAGGCGTTCGATACGCGCCTCGCGCGGCGCCTGTTGCGCTACGTGCGGCCGTATGGCTGGCTGGTCGTGGGCGCGCTCGTGCTCCTGATGGTCCAGGGGGCGCTCCAGTTGGTCGGGCCGTTGATGACGCGCCGCGTGATCGATGTCGCGATTCCGAACCGCGACAGCGCGCTCGTCGTGAGTTCGACGCTCTTGTTGCTCGGCGCGCTCGTGACGCAGATCATCGGTTCGTATCTCGAGACCATCGCTACCGGGGTGCTCGGGCAACGGGTGATGCACGACTTGCGTCGCGAGCTGTTCGCGCATCTGCAACGGCTGCCGGTGACCTTCTTCGACCGGAATCCGGTGGGACGATTGGTCACCAGGGTGACCAACGATGTGGAGTCGTTGAACGAGCTGTTCGCGTCGGGCGTGGTCGCGGGGATCGGGGATCTCTTCACGCTCGTGGCGATCACGGTGCTGATGGTCACGGTCGACTGGCGCCTTGCGATCGCCGCGTACTTGGTGGTGCCGGGAATTCTCTGGGTCTCGAGTGTGTTCCGCGTCCGCGTGCGCGATGCGTATCGCGAGATTCGGACGAAGATCGCGCGCATCAATGCCTTCCTGCAGGAGCGGATCGCGGGGATGCGCGTGGTGCAGCTGTTCGGGCGCGAAGCCGACGAATCGGCGCGATTCAAGGCGATCGACCGGGCTCATCTCGCCGCACATTTGCGCAGCGTGACGGTCTACGCGATGTACTTCCCGGCCATCGAGATTCTCACCACGGTGGCGCTCGCGGCGTTGATTGTCGCGGCCGCCCCGCGGGTGGAGGGGGGCGCACTGACGGTGGGGACCGTGGCCGCGTTCCTCCAGTTGGCGCGCCGATTTTACCAGCCGCTGCAGGATCTCTCCGACAAGTACAACACGCTGCAGCAGGCGATGGCGAGCTCGGAGCGCATCTTCACGTTGCTCGACACGCCGGTGGCTCCCGGGGGCGAGGGCGCCGCGGCGGCGGATGGCAGCCCGGTCCCGCACTTCGACCCGCGTCGGGCGCGTTCCGCGAGTGGCGTGACGGTCACCTTCGAGGATGTCTGGTTCGCGTACGACCTCGGGCATCTCGCCTCGGGCGCGGCGGCGGCAGCCAGTCCGGAGTGGGTGCTCCGCGGCGTCAGCTTCACGGTCCGTCCGGGGGAAACCCTCGCCCTGGTGGGACACACCGGCGCGGGAAAGACCACGGTCGTCAATTTGCTCCTGCGCTTTTATGAGCCGCAGAAGGGACGCATTCTGCTCGACGGCGTCGATATCCGGACCATCCCGACCGACGAGCTGCGCCGCTCGGTCGGGTACGTGCAGCAGGACATCTTCCTGTTCGCCGAGGACGTGGCCACGAATATTCGGTTGTCGGCGCCGCTGAGTGATGCGGAGGTCGCGGCGGCCGCGGCGCGCGTGGGGGCGGACCGCGTGATCGCGAAGCTCGCCGACGGGTACGCGCATCGGCTCGGGGAGCGGGGCACCTCGGTGAGCGTCGGGGAGCGCCAATTGCTCAGCTTTGCGCGGGCGATCGCCGCCGACCCCGCGCTCCTGCTGCTCGACGAGGCCACGAGCGCGGTGGACAGCGAGATCGAGGCCGAGATCCAGCGTGGGCTGGATGTCCTGATGCGGGGACGCACGACGATCGCCGTCGCGCATCGCCTCTCCACCATCACGCGGGCGACCGAGATCCTGGTGATGCACCACGGCGAGATTCGCGAGCGCGGGACGCACCGCGCGTTGCTGGCGGCCGGCGGTCTGTATGCGCGGCTGTACCGATTGCAAGTGGGAGAACTCGCGGCCGCCTCCTAAGGCTCGGCGCTCACGCTTGCCGACCCTTCGACCCTCTCGTAGTTTTCCCCTCTCGGATGCCCTATCTCCAGTTACAGGACCAGCAATTCCCGCTCTCCACGGGCGATGCGACCATTGGCGCCTTTGAAGGCGCCGATGTCCGTCTGCCTGTCGGTGACCCGAGCGTGCGCGCCGTGGTCACCGTTGGAGCGAAGGGCGTCGTCATCCGGCGCGGCTCCCCAGAGGCGGTGGTGCTGGTGAACGGCGTGCAGCTCGGGAACGAGCCGAGCCCGATCCTCCACGGGGATCGCATCGAAATGGCGGGCCACGAGCTCCGTCTCGCCGACGACCAGAAGGAAGGGAGCACGCAGTTCGTCAGCGCCGCGGACGTTGCCGCGATGATTGCCAGCAGTACGAAGCCCTCCGCGGCGCCGAAGAAGCCGACGACCGCCACCGGGGGGCGTCTGGTCTCGCTGGTGGACGGTCGCGAGTACGCGGTGTCGGAGGCGGGGGTGACGTTCGGGCGCGAGGTCGGGAACGACATCGTGCTCACGTCCAACGAGGTCTCCCGGAAGCACGCGAGCATCGCGCCGGCCGCCAATGGCTACGTGCTCACCGATCACAGCACGAACGGCGTCTGGATCAATGGCGCACGGGTGCCCGAGTCGCTGTTGCTTGGCCGCGGCGACGTGATCAAGATGGGGACGGACGAGTTCCGGTTCTACGCGGATGTGGCCAAGGCGGCGCCTGCCGCGCCGCCTGCCGCGCCGCCTGCCGCGCCGCCTGCCGCCGCGGCGGCGCTCGACCTGACGCTGATGGTGCCTCCGCCCGCGCCCGCGCCCGCGTCTCCGCC
>CAYUMN010000154.1:0-3184 GCA_964445835.1 uncultured Gemmatimonas sp. | reverse complement strand
CCCCGGCGGCTCCGATGGTGGCTCCCGCGCCGGTCGCTGAGGTTCCGGAGGCTCCGAAGCCGGCCCCAGCGGCGCCCCACCCAGCGGCGCCTGAGCCCGAGGCGCCCGCCGCGCGTGGCGGCCGCACCCCGCTCGCGACGCTTGAGATCAGGGCCGAAGGGCCGCTCAAAGGGATGAAGTTCGACCTCCACGCCGCCCTCACGAATATCGGGCGCGGTGAGCACAACGACATTGCGATCCGGGATGAGTCCATCTCGGACTCGCATGCCAAGATTCAAAAGCGTGGTGGCGGGTGGTGGATCGTGGACCAGGGGTCCACGAATGGCACCTACGTCGGTGGTCGCCGCGTGCAGGGCGAACAAAAGCTCGAAGGATCCCCCGATCTCCGGTTCGGTGGCATCAAAATGACCTTCCGCCCCGCAGCGCAGGCCGCTGCGGAAGGCGGTTCGACTCGCGCGATTGCGGCGGTGGACGTTGAGTCCCTCCGTCGCAGCCAGCCTCCCAAGACCCCGCCGATGGCGAAGCAGCCGATTCCGCCCGAACCCGAGGCCAAGAAGGCCGGGTGCGGTGCGGTGATCGCGTTCTTCGTCACGGTCGCGGGTGCGGGCGCTGGGCTCCTCGCGCTCCTCCTCATCACCCTCGGGTGAGTCGCATGCAGATTGCCGTTGGAGCTAGCACGGACGTCGGGATGATCCGACAGGGCAACGAAGACAACTTCTTCGCCGAGGCGGATGAGCGCCGCGGTGTGTTCGTCGTCGCGGATGGCATGGGCGGACATGCCGCGGGCGAAGTCGCCAGCGAAATGGCCGTGCAGATCATCGCGCGTCATCTCCTCCCGCTCACGTCCATCGCGGAGGAGAGCGCGAATACGCTCGTCGCCAACGCGATGCAGGACGCGAACCGCGCCATCTTCGAGCGGATGCTCGCGGAGACCGACAAGCAGGGGATGGGGACCACCGCGTCGGTGATGGTGCTCTCCGACACCGGCTACCTGATTGGACAGATCGGTGACTCGCGCATCTACTTGCTCCGTGATGGTGCGCTCACGCAGATCACCAAGGATCACTCGTACGTCCAGGAGCAGGTCGACGCGGGGCTCCTCACGCCAGAGCAGGCCCGCTACCACCCCTACAGCAACGTGATCACGCGGTGTGTCGGCGCGAGCGATGAGGTCGAGGCAGACATCTACACGGGGTCGGCGCGCGTGGGCGATGTCTTCCTCCTCGCCTCGGACGGGCTCACGGGGATGGTCGATGACCGGCGCCTGCAGGCGCTGCTGCTCGCGCGCTCAGGTCCAGGCCGCATTGTCGACTCGCTGATCGCCGAGGCCAATGGACGCGGCGGGCTCGACAACATCACGGCGATTGTGATCCAAGTGCTGGCGCTCGATGCCTGAGTCGCCAGAGCAGCCCGGAACGGTGGGCGGGATCGCCGAGCTGTATCTCGGGAACATTCTCTACGCACTCGAGCGGTGTGCGCTCTCGATGGCCGAAGAGGGGCGCGGTGCGGATGCCTCGTTCTATCGCGGCATCGGACGGATGCTCGCTGAGGCCCACGGCAAGACGAAGGCGCCGCCGGTGTCTTAACCGTGCGGGGCGCGGAGGGTGGCGAGAACGTCACTCGCATCGAGCACGCGCCGCTCCACGGTGAACACGCGCAGCCATCGTGCGCTTTGGTAGAGCTGCTCGCCGAGGATGGGGAGATTCATCGTCCCCGCGATGCCGTCGTCGGTCAGGCGGCGAACGCTGCCATCGCCAGCGAGGAGTGGGAGGTCGAGGCCGAGCATCCGCTCCTTGCGCGGATAGTCGAGGAGGAGCTCACCGGACTTGAGGCCTGCCCTGCGGGCGAGTGCATCCTCGGCGCGGCGCGTGCGGACGCGATCATCCGACAGCCACTCGAGGTCGTGCGCGGTGAGTGAGTGCGCCGGGATCTCGAGGGCGCGCTTGTAGAGGCGCCGCGTTCGGATGGCGTCAAGAAGCGGGCGTGTCCCGTTGCGCTCCAGCGCATGCAGGATGCCCTCGTCGGTGAAGCCGGCCAGTTCGGTCACCGCGAGTGCGCCATCGGCCAGCGCGTCCTCCACCAGCCGCTTGTACATCGCGGTCGCGCTGCGCACGGCGTGATGCCAATAGACGTTGCGATACATCTGGTACTTCGCGAACAACAAGGACTCGAGCGCCGAGAGTCCCTTCTCGCGCAGGCCGATGCTGCGACGTCCGACCGCCGGGTCGGTCACCAGCACGAGGGCGTGCCGCAGGCGATCGACGTCGATCTCGCCGTACGCCACACCGCACATCATCGCGTCACGCTTGAGATAGTCGATCTTGTCGAGGTCGATGCTCCCGGAGATCAGCCCCTGCAGGGGTGACGCGCTCTCGCCGCGGACGAGCGCCAGCACCCGCTCCGGCGCATCGGGCGCGAATTCGCGGCGGAGGACTTCACCGATCGCACCCTCCCGCAACAACGCGCCAGCCACGACCTCGTGATGCGGGACGCCGATCTCCTCAAGCGCATGCGAGAACGGGTAGTGCCCGATGTCATGCAGTAACGCGGCCGCCACAACGACCTGTGGCTCCTCGGCGCTCAGTCCTTCGCCCGCACCCGCCTCGAGCAGTACGCGCACGGTCTGTTGCGCGAGATGATACGCGCCGAGCGCGTGTTCGAATCGTGAGTGCGTCGCGCCGGGATACACGAGGTGCGCGAGTCCCAACTGCCGCACGTAGCGGAGGCGCTGAAACGCCGGCGCGTCGAGCAGGGCGAGGTACGGCCCGTCGACGCGGATGTTGTTCCAGAGGGGATCGCGGAGGGTGGGCAAGGGGCGGATGGAGGAGGGAAGCCGAAAGATGACATCTAACGCCGAACGGCGACACTCGGGCAAGCGGAATCGCCCGGGTGCCGCCGTTCGCTTTCATCCTTCATCCTTCATCCTTTCGGGCCCGCCGCAAGAATCGTCGCCGACACCGCCGAGCCGAACTTCTTGATGTTCTCCTCGAACATCCCCGCCAGTTTCGTCGCCTGCGTGTCGTACTCGGCGCCGTTCGTCCACGTGTTGCGCGGATTCAGGATCTCGGGCGGGACGCCCTCGATGGTCGTCGGGAGATGCAGTCCGAAGATCGGATCGGTGGTCGTGGCCACCGTGTCGAGCTTGCCCGCGAGCAGGGCCCGCACCATGGCGCGGGTGTAGGGC
>CAYUMN010000153.1:3148-7706 GCA_964445835.1 uncultured Gemmatimonas sp. | reverse complement strand
GCCACTGACGGATCTTCTCTTCGCGCGCGGCGCCCATCAGTTGGCGGCGCTGCGTCGGCAGGTGGTTGAATAGTTCAAGAACGACGAATGGATCCTACCACAGCGGCACCGAGATAAAAACCAGAAAGGGCTCCGACGCGAATCACGCATCGGAGCCCTTTCTGGTGAACGCCATCACGAACTAGATCAAGCGCTTCGGCTCCTTCTCCGCCGCATCCTCGTGCCGCACCGTGCGTTCCTGCGCCGGCGGCAGCGCGTCACGCTCCGACGGCGACGAGATCTCGCGCTGCACGTCGTTCATATTCTTCTTGAATTCCTTGATGCCCTTGCCGAACGAACCGGCAATCTCTGGGATGCGCTTCGCGCCGAAGAGGAGCAGTACCAACACCAGACCGATAATCAGTTCCGTCGGGCCGAGTCCGAACATTGAGCCCTCCTAGAAGAGCGTACGCGCGATGAGATAAGCGGCGAGGACCCCGACAAGGCTCAGCAACGAGACGTCGAGCGCGATGGGCCCCACACCGAACTTGATGATCACGAGATCCATCGAGAGCGGGCCGATACTCGGCGTCACTCCGGTGGTGAGAAATTCCTTGACCGCGCCAGCCGGCAGGAACAGGCGCGCGAACTGCGTGAGGAACCCGCCGACCACGAACCCGATCGACAGAATGATGGCATGATACCCCGGGCGATGCTTGGCAGAGCCTTTGAGTTGTGCCATCAGGCCCGCCGGTCCATCACGTACTCCAAGGCATCAGAGAGCGACTGCTTCACATCCGACTCCGGAAGGCCAGCCAGCGCCTCCTCAGCCTCGGAGGCGAAACGCTCTCCTGCAAGACGGGCGTACTCGAGCCCGCCCGACTCCGTCACGATGCCGACGACCTCCGCAATCGACGCGTCACTCGGCGTCGGGTCTGCAAAGAGCGCATCCACTTGTTGCCGTTGCGCCCGCGAGAGGCGCGGCAACGCGGCGATCAGCGGCAACGTCACCTTGTGCTCCCGGAGGTCGTTGCCGCTCGGCTTCCCGGTCACGGCTTCCTGCTCGGTGTAGTCGATCAGGTCGTCGGCGACCTGGAACGCCATCCCAAGGCGCTCGCCGAAGGTGCGCATCTCCGTGCGAAAGCGCGGGGCCCCAGCGAGCGCCCCCATTTCACACGCCGCGCCCACGAGCGAGGCCGTCTTGGCGCGAATCAGCGTCCGATAGTCCTGCTCCGAGAAGCTCAGCGCGTCGAAGCTGGCCAACTGACGCAGCTCACCGACGGTCATCTCGTTCGAGGCCTGCGTGAAGACGCGGAGCGGCTCCATGTCCCCGAGGCGCACGAGTTCGGCGATCGCCTTCGAGAAAAGGAAGTCGCCCATCAGCACCGCGACCTGATGGCTGAACACGGCGTTGATGGTCGGTTGGCCGCGTCGCAACACCGAGTGGTCCACCGAGTCGTCGTGCACCACGCTCGTGAGGTGCACCAACTCGGCGACCGCCGCGAGCGGAACCGCGCGTTCCTCCGGCGTCCCGTCGATGCACGACGCGAGCAGCAACAGCGTCGGCCGGAAGAGCTTGCCGCGCATCCCGCGCAGATGCGAGTTCGCGGCCTCGATGATCTCGAGATCGGCCTGCACGATGCGCCAGATCTCCTCTGGCACGCGCTCGAGTGACTCCCGAATGGGAGTCTGGATCTCGAGCAGCGCCGCGGCGACCGGCACGTGGATATGGGCGTCAAGCGTCACTTCAGGTGCTGCTCCACAGCGTTCAGGCGGTCCCCGACATCACGGAACTGGATGTCGACAGCGAAGACGCGCTCGTAATACTTCTTGGCATCGGCAAATCCCTTCTGCTCCTCGGAGATCGCCCCAAGGAGGTAGAGCACCCCCACCAACGATTCGTCGCGCACCCCCGGCTCCGCGAGCGCGCGTGAGAGGATCGTCGCCGCCACTGGGAGTTGTCCCTTTTCCAAGAAGCAGTGCCCTAGCGCTTCGAACGCACGGGTGCGCTCGGTGGTGCCACGGAGCGCCTTCTGGAACTCCGAGATGGCCTCATCGAGCAGTCCCATCTCCTTGTACGCGACGCCGAGGTCGTAGTGCGCCTCGTGGTCCTCTTCCTCGACGTTGTCGGACACGCCCTGCTTGAACTTTCGGAGCATGTCGGCGAAGTCGGCGGCCTCGTCACCCGTCGGTTCCTCTTCTTGCACCACCATGCGCGTACTTTTTGGCTCGTCGTCCTCGCGAAGCCAATCGCCGAGCGACACATACTCCGCTTCGTCGTCCTTCTTGGGCTCGGCACGGGCGGGAGTGACGGGCGCCGTCGGGATGCTCGACTTCGAGAGAATCGTGGTGGAGCGGCGCGGCGGCAGCGGCACCGACGGCTCTTCTTCCTGCGGGATCGACTCGATCGCCGCCTGCGCGCGGAGATCCTCCGGCCGGATATCGAGCACGCGCTGATACACGGCACGCGCCTTGAACGCCTGACCGTCGACGAGCAGCGCATCGGCGAGTTCGACGTAGGCTTCCGCAAGCCGCGTGCGATCGTTGGCCCGGAAGGCGAACTCGACGCGCTTCTGGTGATGGCGGATCGACTTCGGCTCGAGCCTCACGATCTCCTCGGCGATCGACCCCGCCGTGTCGAGATCTCCCTGCTGCTCGAAGCCCGCCATCGCGGCCTCGAGTTCGCGGAGCGCCCCGGTGCGGTCACCGTTCTCCAGGAGCGCCTCGGCGAACTGACGACGAATCGAGAAATCGGTCGGCGCCGCGGCCATCCGCTCGCCCAGATCGCCGACCGAGAGGGTGGTGCTGATCGGTGCGTCGCCGAGCAACGTGCCGGATGCCTGCTCCACGAGTTCGGACTGCGCCTCTTCGGCCGCAAGGGCCGCCTCGACCATGTCCGGCGAGCCCGCGAATACAGGGCCCGACGACGCACTCGTCACTGCACTCGTCACCGCACTCGTCACCGCACTCGGTACCGCACTCGCCGACGCGTCCTCAATGAAGACCAGATCGTTGGTCGATTCCGCGGCGGAGCTGGCCTCTTCAATCGCCTCCTCGAGGGCCTCGGTCATCGGCTCGAACTCGATGCCCGCGGTCTGCTCGTCCGAGAGCAACGAGAGGTCTCCTCCCGACGACTCCTCGTCCTCGAGCATCGGCAGGTCTCCGCCGAAGCTCGGTTCTTCCGTGATGAACGGGAGGTCGTCGGAGAGTGAGGGCTCCGGCTCGATCAACTCGAGGTCAGCCGCCGTTGGCATACGGGCCTCTTGCAGATCCGTGCGCGCCGAGATGGGATCCACTTCGATGAGGGGCACCGAGGCCGGCGTCGCGCCCTTGTCGAGCAGAGGGATACCCGCGGTGGGCGTGGGTTCCAGGTCGAGCAGGGGAATATCTGCGGCCGCCATGGGCTCCAGGTCGAGCACAGGAATATCCGCGGCCGACGTGGGGTCCAGGTCGAGCAGGGGAAGATCCGTGGCCGACGTGGGCTCGAGATCGAGGAGCGGAATCTCCGTCGACGGCGCTTCAGCCTCGAGCAACGAGATTGACTCGAGGACGGGCGCCTCGACTTCGAGCAACGGCAAATCGTCGGAGGTGTCCTCCGCGAGGTTCGTGGCCTGGAGTCCCATGAGTGATCCACGCGGCGGCGGCGGTGCGCCCGCTCCGACGTTGGTGGGCTCGATCTGCATGGCCGACGCAGTCGCGGCGGCCGCAGCGTCCGTAGCATCGGCCGCGGCATTGGCCGCGGCATTGGCCGCGGCGCGTGCCGCTGTCTCCCGCGACGGCATCGTGGGCGGCTCACGAATCGGATCTGACGGCATCAGGGCGAGCCCTTCGATCGCCCTCGACATGCGCTTGCTGCTCAGCGGCGTCGGACGCGCCGACTTCTTCGGCGCCGGCGGTGCGCTGCCGTCTTCGAGATCGAGGAAGACAAGTCCCCCGCCCCCACTCTCCGCCGCGCGTCCCTTTGCCAGCGGCTCAACGCTCGGATCGATCTCCTTCATCTTCGCCGCAAGGTCGTGCGCGGCATCCTCGTTGCCATCGGCGGATGCTTGCGTGTAGCCGAGTTGCAGCTGCGCGATCGCGTCGTCCTTGAGCCCAGCCTTCACGAGCTGATCGGCGAGCATCAGGCGCACGTCGTACTGATCGGGGACGAGTTCGGCGAATTCCTTCAGCGCCTTGAAGGCATCATCAAGATTGCCCGCCTTCTGCTGGCGGCTCGCATACTCGAGGAAGTTCTGGCGCGCGTCGCCCTTGAAGCCCTTCTCGGCGTGGATCTTGCCAAGCTTGTAGTAAATGACCGTACGACCCGGCGACGCGCGGAGGATCTTGTTGCACAGCGCGATGGCGGGGTTGAAGAACCCGCCTTCGGTGTAGTGGTCGACGGCCTTCTCCCACATGCTCACGGCCTCGGGAAGATTCCCCGTTTTCTGGAACATGTCACCGACGCGATTGTACAGCGGGATGTCGATCGAATCTTCGTTGCCGTCCTCGTACGCCTGAATGATCTCACGATAGACGTCGAGCGCCTTGTCGGTCTGCTTCTTGGCCTCGAAGTCGGCCGCCTTCTTCTTGAGCTTGAGGA
>CAYUMN010000153.1:0-3138 GCA_964445835.1 uncultured Gemmatimonas sp. | reverse complement strand
AGCGGGAGGCGTCGGTCGGGCGGCGAGGAGGGCACCCATCAGTAGAGCGCGGGGCGTCGAACGGGGAAAGTTACGCCCCGAACCCTCGGTGGGACAAGCGTTTGCCCTCGATTCAGGGCGTGTGCGCGGCCCGACCGCCGACCCACGTCCGTTGGCAGCGCCGATCACCGTACCAGTACGGGATCTCGCGATGGTCTGCCACGTCAAACAGCGCGATATCGGCAAGGTAGCCCGGGGCGAGCTGCCCGAGCTCCGCCGCCATACCGACCGCGGCGGCGCCATTCACTGTGGCCGCCACAAAGGCCTCCGCAACGCTCAGACGGAGCTGACTGACCCCCAGCGTGAGGACGAGGGGGAAGTTGACGGTCGGACTGGTCCCGGGATTGAAGTCGGACGCCAGCGCGATGGCGCAACCCGCCTCGAGGAGGGCGCGTGCGGGGGCCTGCCGGGGGCGTCCGAGAAAAAGCATCGTCCCAGGCAGCAGCGTGGCGACCGTCCCCGACTGGGCCAATGCAGCAATGCCCACCTCGGAAATAGCCGCGAGATGGTCGGCCGAGGTCGCGCCGAGTTCCGCCGCCAGCTCGGCCGCGGCCCCATTCTCGAGTTCGTCCGCGTGCAACTTGAGCGCCAAGCCGTGCGCACGCGCGGCCGTCAGCAACCGCCGCGATTCCTCGGTCGTGTACACCCCCGGTTCGCAGAAGATATCGCAGAAGCGCGCGAGGCCCTCCGACGCGATGGCGGGCAACATCTCGTGGATCACGAGATCGAGATACTCCGTGCGCGTCCGCGGGGCCTGCCGATACTCCAGCGGCACTTCGTGCGCCCCGAGGAAGGTCGGCACCAACCGCACGGGCAACTCCGTCGCCAATCGCCTGATCACGCGCAACGTACGGAGCTCAGACTCCAGCGAGAGTCCGTAGCCCGACTTCACCTCGATCGTCGTGGTCCCGTGCGCGGCGAGTCGCCGCAGTCGTTCGGCGGCCAGCGCGACGAGATCCTCCTCGCTTCGCTCGCGCAGATCGCGCACGGAACTGTGAATCCCTCCGCCCCGCTTCGCGATCTCGAGATACCCCACGCCCGCGGCTCGCATCTCCTGCTCTTCGTAGCGCGCCCGTCCGAAGATGGCGTGCGTGTGCGAGTCGACGAATCCCGGGGTGAGCACGCCACGCGCACAGTCGACCAACTCGGCATCGGGGTGCGTGCGTCGCAGTTCCGCATCGGCGGCGACGGAGTGAATACGACCGTCCGCGCCGACGGCGACACCAACGTCCGTGCGGACCATCGCATCCGACATCTCCCTTCCGCGCCGTGCACGCCCCGGTCCCTCGCAGGTCACCACCTGCGACGCATTCACGAAGAGCCGCGTCGCCGGATTCACGGCGAGGCGACGAGATCGAGGAAGCGATTCGGACGGAGCGGCGCCTGCGCTTCGCCACGGCAGGCATAGAAGCACAGATCACACTTGATCGGTTCGTAGCCCTTGTACGTGGACCAGTGCCCGTCGGCGGGAAAATCGGGACACCGCCGCACATGACCGTAGGGGTCGATATGAATGGTGTCCTGCCCCGAGAGGCAGGGCTCGGTCATCTCGCCCTTCAGATAGCGCGGAATGTTCGCCAGATAGTGATCGGAATTCGAGATCGTGCCGCGTCGCCGCTTCTTGAAGGCGAGCAACTCGCGCACCAGCTCCTCGACGCGCGTGATGTGCGCGGGGCCAAGGAGGTGCGCGGTGTTGCCGTTCTTGCTGTCGGTGTAGACCGAGAGATTCATCCCCACGCGCATCCGCTCCGCCTCGTGCACGAGGGGCATGATGACGTCGAGGTTATCGTCCTTGATCACCGTATTGAACCGGACCGTCATCCCCTCGGCGCGAATCGCCGCGGCATTCGCGAGAATCTTCTTTGTGAGGCCGGGGATACCGCGCGCCGCATCGTGCCGCGCATCGGGATAGTCGAGCGAAATATTGAATTGCCCGACGCCAGCCTTCCAGAGCGCCCGCGCCCGCTCGAGCGTGAGCATCGCGCCGTGCGTGATGAGCGTGGTGTACTTGGTGCGGATCGCGCGATCCACGGCACTCACGAGTTCCTCAAGATCGTTCCGCAGCAACGGCTCGCCACCGGTCCACGTGATGAGCATCGGATCGAAGTGCTTGGCGGCATCCACGAAGGAGTTGAGCTCCTTCGTTCTCATTTCCGGCGACGTCTTCCAGTAATCACAGAAGCTGCACTTGGCGTTACAGCGCATCGTGACCTCGAAGTGCACGAGGACGGGACGCTTTTGCAGGCGGATCTTGGCGTACTTATAGCTGAAGGGGATCAGGTCCCATGGCTTGAAGCGAGTGCTAAGCATCGGAGCGTCCCATCACAGGGCGATGATCGCGCCGAGTCACTCGCCCACCAGCATCGGGAGATGCAATCCGGTCCGCTTGGCCGTCTCGCGCGCAAGGCGGTAGCCCGCATCCGCATGACGCGCCACCCCGATGCCGGGGTCGTTCGTGAGCACGCGCTGCAACCGCTCGCGCATGTCCGGTGTGCCGTCGGCGACGATCACTTGCCCGGCGTGCAGCGAGTTGCCGATGCCCACGCCGCCACCGTGATGGAAACTCACCCAGGTCGCGCCGCTCGCCACGTTGAGCAACGCATTGAGGATCGCCCAGTCGGCCACGGCATCGCTGCCGTCGAGCATCGCTTCGGTCTCGCGGAAGGGACTCGCCACACTCCCCGTGTCGAGATGGTCGCGTCCGATCGCGATGGGCGCACTCAACTCTCCCGACGCCACAAGATCGTTCAGTGCCACGCCGAACTTCGCGCGGTCCCCCTGCCCGAGCCAACAGATGCGAGCCGGAAGGCCTTGAAAGTGGATCCGCTCCTTCGCCATCGTGATCCACCGCTTGAGATGCTCGTCGTGCGGGAACATCTCCAGCACCAACGCGTCCGTGCGCGCGATGTCTGCCGGGTCGCCGGAGAGCGCGGCCCATCGGAAGGGGCCTTTCCCTTCGCAGAAGAGCGGGCGGATGTACTCCGGGACGAAGCCCGGGATCTTGAAGGCATCCGTGAGCCCGGCATCGAGCGCGACATGCAGGACGCCGGCGCGTCGAGCGTCATCCCGTGCGGCACGTAGCCGTTGAGCATGTCGTGC
>CAYUMN010000152.1:0-7737 GCA_964445835.1 uncultured Gemmatimonas sp. | reverse complement strand
TTCGTCATCCTCGGCGCGAGCACCACCGAGATGTTGATCGCCGGGGTGCACCCCGCCTTCAGCTTCGCGAACTTCCTGCCGGAGCAGCTCTTTCGGCTCTACGTGCTCAGCCAGGAAGGGTTCGCCGCGATCGTCCTCGCGATGGTCTGCATGGCGCTGTATCGGCGCCTCACCAAGTCCGTGAAGCGCCTCGAAGGGCCAGAGACGCATCCGAACGATCCGCTCCTGATCCTGAGCTGGATCGCCGCGCTGATGATCACGATGTTCCTCTCCGAGGCCTTCCACTTCGCCGCCTCGCCCGACGAGATGGCCTCGGCGTATCCGATCAGTTATCCGCTCGGGAAGCTGTTCGTGATGCTCAGCTTCGATCCCGGCGAGCCCGGCCCCAAGCTGCTGCACGAGATCTTCTGGTGGACGCATGCCGTACTTGTGCTCGGCTTCCTGAACTACCTCCCGTTCTCGAAGCACCTGCACGTCGTGGCCTCGCTGCCGAATGTGTTCCTGGCCAATACGAACGGCCCCGGCGTGATCGGTGCGATGCGCTTCATGGACTTCGAGGGGAGGGACGCGGAGCAGTTCGGCGCGAGCGACGTGGAGCATCTGAGCTGGAAGTCGCTCCTCGATGGCTATGCCTGCACTGAGTGCGGGCGGTGCACGAGTGTCTGCCCTGCGAACATCACGGGCAAGATGCTGAGTCCGCGCAAGATCATGATCAACGTGCGCGAGCGGCTCGAGGAGCGCGCGCCATGGATGGTCACGAATGCAGGCGGCTTCGCCGTGCTCTCGCCCGACGCGCCGGCGGAGATCGCCGAGAAGCCGCTGCTGGGTGGTTATATCACGGACGAGGAGCTGTGGGCCTGCACCTCGTGCCGCGCCTGCGTGTACGAGTGCCCGGTGAGCATCGATCAGGTCAGCATCATCAATGAGTTGCGCCGTAACCTGGTCCTTGCGGAGTCGCGCTTCCCCGAAGAGATGATGCCCGCGTTCGAGGCCATGGAGACGAGCGGCTCGCCGTGGGCGTTCGACCCGGGCGACCGCGGCAAGTGGTCCGAAGGAATGAATATTCCCACCATGGCCGAACTCGCCGAACGTGGCGAGAGCGCCGACGTGCTCTACTGGGTCGGCTGCATGGGCTCCTTCGATGATCGCGCCAAGAAGACGACCGTCGCCTTCGCCAAGATCATGCAGGCGGCCAAGGTGAAGTTCGCGATCCTCGGGCAAGAGGAGAAGTGCAATGGCGACCCCGCGCGCCGCATGGGGAACGAGTATCTCTACCAGATGCTCGCCAAGGACAATGTCGAGACGCTCGCCAAGTATGGCGTGAAGACGGTGGTCACTGCGTGCCCGCACTGCTTCCATCAGCTGGGCAACGAGTATCCGCAGTTCGGTGGCAACTACGACGTCGTGCATCACTCGACCTATATCGAGTACCTCATGGCGGAGGGGCGCGTCCCGATCCGTGAGGATCTCCACGCTCCAGTGCGCACTTTCACCTACCACGACTCCTGCTATCTCGGACGCTATAACGAGATCTACGATGCGCCGCGTGAGACGCTGCGTCGTGCGCTCCCCGTGGTGAATCTCATTGAGATGGGTCGCACCAAGGACAAGGGACTCTGCTGCGGCGCCGGCGGCGGTCGCATGTGGATGGAAGAGACGGTCGGCAAGCGCATCAATGTGGAGCGTGCCGAAGAGGCGCTGGGCACGCAGGCCGAGGCCATCGCGGTCGCCTGCCCGTTCTGCATGACGATGATGGCCGATGGGGTGAAGGCACAGGGAAGCGAAGTGCCGGTGTACGATATCGCCGAAGTTGTCGCTGGCCAGCTCGCCTGAGCCGCGGTCGTGACTGAGCAGCCCTCGCTGATCGAGCTCCCGCCGGATCATCCGAATCTCCCGACGCATCCCCCGTACATCTATGTCGGGGCGATGCTGATCGGGGTCGCGGTGCACTGGATCAAGCCGATGTCGGCGCGCCCGGATCGCTGGGGCGGACTCGGGATGATATTCTGTGCACTCGCGCTCGGGCTACTGGTGTGGTCGTGGCTCTCGCTCAAGCGCCAGCGCACGGATGTGCGGCCGTGGAAGCCGACCAGCGCGATCGTGACGGAGGGGCCGTATGCGCTCACGCGGAATCCGATCTATCTCGGCTTTGCGCTGATGCAGGTGGGGATCGGGCTGTGGACCGATCGGCTGGCGGTGGTGTTGATGGTGATTCCGGCGATCATTGCGACGAACAACTGGGTGATCGCGCGTGAGGAGGCGTATCTGACGCGGAAGTTCGGGGCGCCGTATGAGGGGTACCTCGGCGCGGTGCGGCGGTGGCTGTAGGGGGGTGCTCTCACCCCCTAGAAGTTCGCGCTGTGCGAACCGATTAACGCTGGCGCGTTGCACAACACGATCCCGGGCGGTACTCTCTCAGGCCGAACGTAGCCCAGATGCCGCGCAGTTCAGACCCGTTGTCAGACGGGGGTGCTAGGCTTGACTGGCGACCAAAGGATTGGTCGGCTACGCGACTCCCTACAGCATCCGACGGGCCATGGACGACTTTCAATCGTTCTTCAAGAAGGCAACTGGATACGCCCCGTATCCATATCAGTCGCGCCTGGCCACCGATCCCAAGTGGCCAGAAGCACTCGAGGTGCCGACAGGCTCCGGAAAGACCGCCGCAGTAATCCTTGGCTGGCTCTGGCGGCGCCGCTTCGCGCCGGAAGAAGTGCGCAAGAACACCGGCAGGCGGCTCGTCCTCTGCATGCCGATGCGCTCTCTCACAACGCAGACGGTTGGGAACGCGCGACTCTGGCTGAGCCGCCTCGGTCTGACGGAGGCGCCGGAAGTGCACACGCTGATGGGCGGTTCCGTTGACGACGATTGGATTCGCGCGCCAATGAGTGATGCCATCCTTGTGGGAACGCAGGATATGCTGCTTTCGCGTGCGCTGAATCGCGGCTTCGGCATGTCCAGCTACAGTTGGCCAATGCCATTCGGGCTGCTCCATAACGACGTCCAGTGGGTCTTCGATGAGGTGCAATTGATGGGCGTTGGGGCGTCCACATCCGCGCAACTCGATGCGTTCCGGAGCACGTTTCACACGTACGGGCCGAGCCACAGCCTGTGGATGAGCGCGACGCTCCAGCCCTCGCGGCTTGCCACGATCGACCACGGTCCCCTGACCGATGTGATGCAACTCTCGTCGCCCGAGCGCGAGACGGGGGAGCTCGCGCGCCTGCTTTCAGCGGGGAAGCGCGTACAGAAGTTGCCGGTGGAGGCGACCGACTCGAGTGCGGTCGCTCGAGCAGTTGCCAAGGCGCACCGTGCTGGCTCACGCACGCTGGTGGTCGTGAATACCGTGCGCAGGGCGCAGGAGTTGTTTCGCGCACTGCGAAAGATCTCACGGACCGACACCAACATCGAACTGCTGCACTCAAGGTTTCGGCCCGGCGACCGTTCGGCAATCGAGGCGAATGTTCTGCACCGCGACTGGTCCGGCATCCTCGTCTCCACGCAGGTCGTCGAAGCCGGTCTGGACATCTCCGCGCGCGTGTTGATTACCGAACTCGCGCCATGGGCGTCGTTCGTGCAGCGTGCGGGGCGCTGCAATCGTTGGGCAGAGTTCACGGACGCTGAGATTCGTTGGATCGATCTCGCGGACGATGACGCCTTGGCGCGACCCTACACGCCTGAAGACCTTGATGACGCGCGTCAGCGACTGCTTGACCTGGCAGACGCTTCGCCCGGTGCGCTCTCAGCGCAGCCGTTAGCGGCTGCGCCGGTTGAGACTCCCGTGCTCCGACGCAAGGATCTGCTCGATCTCTTCGATACCACGCCCGATCTTACAGGCGCACAGGTGGATGTCTCGGCATTCGTCCGAAATGGGGAAGAGACGGATGTCCTGGTCTGCTGGCGCGATCTTGTGAGAGGTGCGCCCCCAGCGAAGGAGACGTTGTTGCCCATCCGCGACGAGCAGTGCCGCGTGTCGATCGGAGACGCGCGCGCCTTTCTGAAGAAGCTCGCGAGCGATGGGCATATCGCGTGGAGATGGAGTGCCCGCGATGATCGCTGGGTTGAGGTAGAGTCGCCGGTGCCGAGCCAAGTCTGGCTCCTGGCATCCTCCGCTGGTGGCTACACCGCGGCGGAGGGATTCACAGGTGGCGCAAGCGATCCAGTCACGCCGATTGCCGGGGCGGTGACATTGCCAGAGTCGGAAGGGGACGACTTCTGGGCAAACCGTCAAGAGGAATCGCTCGATTCGCACACGGACCGGGTGGTACTGGCGCTGGAGACCTTCCTTCGCGACGTTTCGGGGCTCCCCGCACCTGCGATCCAGTCGCTCCAGCTTGCCGCGCGCTGGCACGATGCGGGCAAGGCGCATCCTGTGTTCCAGCAGACGATGCATGGATCCAGCACGGATCGCGACGTCATGCTGGCGAAGTCAACGTCCAGTCGGAAGCACGAGCGGTCGGGGTTCCGTCATGAGGTGGCGAGTGGCTTGGCACTCATGCAGGCATTCCCGGCGGATTTCACCGCCGCGTATCTGGTCGCGGCGCACCACGGGAGGGCGCGGATCGTCATCCGCGCGCGCCCCAATGAATCCGGGCCAAGAGACGGCCGGCGATTCACACTTGGCATTTGGGATGGTGATGTGCTCCCTGACGCCAATCTTGGTGGCGGAGTGGCGATGCGGAGTTGTACGCTCGACCCGCGCGTATTCGATTTCGGCGGCTCGAATGGCGAGCTTGGCTGGACGGCCCGCGCGCTCGAGTTACGCGATGACCTTGGCGTCTTTCGGCTCGGCTGGCTTGAGGCGGTACTGCGCGCCGCCGACTGGGTGGGCAGTGCGGCCGCGGGAGGCTCCAATGGTTGAGCTCGTCCTGCAGGGGATACGCCCCGAGCCGCTCGCTGGCTACCTGAAGGCCATGGCATTGTTGCGCATCCTCGGCGAGCAGGTGGATGCCGGGTCGACGGGTGCGTGGCGCGGCGACTGCTTTGTGATTCGCAGCCCGATGGGCGAAGCAGAGCTGGTGCACTTCTTCATGGAGAAGTGGGCGCCATCGCCAATGCTCTCCCCGTGGAACGGGAGCAGCGGATTCGGTGGCGATGGCGCGCAAGAGGGCATCCAGGCCATTCGCACGTCCACGGATGATCGATTCGCGACGTGGAGGCAGGCGATTGACGTGGCGGAGCGGCTGGCGCTTGCCAGTGCGGAGGCGGTCAAGGCCAAACGGATCAATGCCGAAGGGGCGAAACGTGCGCTCGCGCTACAGTTGCGCTCGGAGCTACCGGACTCGGCGCTCGCGTGGATGGATGCATCGTTCGTACTCACGGCTGACGGCCGCCGCTTTCCCCCGCTGCTCGGAACAGGGGGGAACATCGGACGGCTCGAGTTGGCGAACAATCAGATGCAGCGAATCGCAGAGCTGCTGCTGGACCCAGCGGGACGGCTCGACGCACCGGGACGGCTCCGAGGGGCACTCTTTGGCGAGCCCGCGAAGCTGGTCCGAGATCTTTCCATTGGCCAGTACGATCCCGGCCACGCCGGAGGGAGCAATACCGGCTTCGGCTTTGATCGCGATTCCTTGATTAACCCTTGGGACTTCGTGCTTGCGTTAGAGGGCACGCTGACCTTCGCGTCTGCCGCCACGCGGGTGTTGGAGCACGACGCAGCTAGAGCAGAGGCGGCGTTCCCGTTCTTTGTTCGCGCCACGAGTGCGGGATACGGGAGCGCCTCACACGTAGAGTTGGATTCGTCAAAGGGCGAGGCGTGGATGCCCGTGTGGGACGCGTTCGCGACGGCGGCGGAGGTGGGAGCCCTCGCCGCCGAAGGGCGCTCGTGGACGGGCCGCAAGCAGGCATCAACGGGAGCGGATTTCGCACGGGCCATTCGGAATCTCGGCATTGCTCGCGGAGTCACTGCATTTCATCGTTTCGCGATTCACCAACGACACGGTCAAGCCTTCCTCGCCGTGCCCGTTGGGCGATTCGTGGTGAACGCAGCGCCCGAACCCGATCTCATCGCACACGCCGAGCCGTGGCTGGAGCGCGTCGGGAGAGCCGCAAAGGAGGAACGATGTCCCGCCGGCGTCAGGCACGCGCTCCAGCGATTCGAGATGGCACTGCTTTCTGCGAAGGCAGCGAGCAACCGCCAACCGCGTGTGCTTCTCGCGTTGGGTGCCCTTGCTGAAGCCTGCGCGCGCAGTCGTGCACATGCCACGATGAAATACGTCCAGCCCCTCTCACCTCTCCCAGAGGGAATGCTCGACGCCGATCAGTTCACTGGGGACCCTGCTTGGCGAATTGCCTTGAGCGCCGCCGCCGCGGGTCTGCGCCCCTGGGTGCAGCCGGTGAGCGCGCAACCACCACTGCGCTGGGTTGAGAGCTCGGCACGGCGGCGGCTGTCTGCCACCGCTCCCGTGATTGACCGATTGCTTCTCGCCGGTCAGGAACGACTTCACAATGAGACCGCGACCTGGGCATTCTCCGCAAAGGGAGGCCACGGTGTGGGGCTCTCGGATCTCATAGCTCTCGTTGACGATCAGATCGGTGATTCCAAGCTCGGCGAGGCATTGGATGCCGCGTTGCTCACCACCGGAGGCGTTGCCCGCCGCGACGAGCCACCGGAGTTCCCGACGCCTCTGCCGCTGGCGCTCGCGCTCTGCATCTGTGCCGTCCATGGCCCTTCGGATGAGACGAAGTGGCCGGTCCCAACGCAGATGCTCACCCTCCTGGCGGCCGGGCGCGGCGAGGCCGCCATCGCGCGGGCGGTTCAACACCTGACCGCGCACGGCACGCTCGAATCGTTGTTCGTCGCGCCGACCGTCTCGCCCAACCGAGCGCGTCGGATTGCCGCCGCCCTTGTGCTTCCTCTCGCTGCATCCGCCGAACGTGCTGCATGGCACGCCATCTCTTCTCCAACCGCCGCCCTCTCGAGGAACTCGTAATGACTGATCTGGCTAATGCCCCCCGACTTCTGGTTGAAGCAGAACTGCGCCCCGTTCAAGGCGAGCGCTTTCAGCCCACGGGGTTCCCATCCTTGGGCGCGGCGACGTATCAACTCCACGATGGGACCGAGATGTTGCTCGTCGAGTCCGCCCAGTCGATGGCGAACCGCCTCGAATCCGCCATCCTCGAGCCGGGGACGGTAACGCCACTGCCGTTCCTGCGCGGCATGCCGTACGTCCTCGTGAAGCAGGGAGAGGCGGCGCTGACGAGCTCATTGGTAGAGGCGCATCGCCTGAACTCCCCCTATATCCTTGAAGGCACGGACAAGGGATTGTTCGAGCGTCTGAAGGCTGAGCTGGGCGTTGTTGCAGAAGGGGGGGTCGACGAAAGTCGCCTCGCCGCGGTGCTTGCTCGATACGATATCGGCGCGTTGCTCCACGGGATCTTTCTTGCCAAGAAGGAACTGGCAGGCGGTCGCTTCCGGCTCCGTCGAGCGATCTCTGCCTTCATCGAAGCGCGCGATGTCGCGCCGGTGATCTCCGGCGGTGTGAAGAACGATCACGTCAACCCGTCTGGTGAGACGTCCACTGGCTTCGGCAATGTGCCCTTCAGTCGCGAGGAGTATACCGCCTCTCGAATCACGGCCTACTTCAATCTCGACCTCGCGCAGATTCGCAGCTACCGACTGCCAAGCGAGCTGACGCAGTTGCTCATCCTTCTCGGACAGTGGAAGATTGCGCGTGTGCTTGAGCAGGGACTGCGCCTCCGGACGGCGTGTGACTTCGAAGTGGCGCGGGTGAC
>CAYUMN010000151.1:3334-7755 GCA_964445835.1 uncultured Gemmatimonas sp. | reverse complement strand
ACCCCTGACCTCTGCAATGCGAATGCAGCGCTCTCCCAGCTGAGCTACAGCCCCGCGACGCGAACCGGTCAGGTCCCTTCCGCCTGTATATATCCCAGACGGTCCAGAAGGTTCCCAGTCACGCAGACGGCCCCACCCGATCCAGCTGGGCGAGGCCGCCGATGCACGGATTATAGTGAGGGAGGGAACCCGGCGCCACCCCCTTCTCTTAGCCTCGCATGATTGCACCACACGCCCTTGAGTCGACGTTCGTCACCGATCAGCTCGCCCTCCGGAAGGTGGCCGCGAACGGCGTCCGCACGCAGCCAGACGGGCAATTCGTCCTCTACTGGATGCAGTCCACGCATCGGTTCGAGGAGAACTGGGCGCTCCGTTACGCCATCCTCGAAGCCGACCGGCTCGGGAAGCCGCTCCTGATCCATCAAGGGCTCGACCCGACCTACGAGCACGCGAACGACCGCATCCATACGGTGATTCTCGAGAACGCGCGGGCGCTGGATCGTCGCGCCCGGGCGCTCGGGCTGAGCTATCAGTTCGTCCTGCGTCGCCGACATGAGGATGATCGCCGCGTGGTGGATCGGCTCGCCGACCGTGCCGCGACGGTGGTGAGTGATCTCTATCCTACCGCCGGCGTCGCCGAACGGACGGCGCGCTTTGCCGCGCGGGCACGGTGCAAGGTGATGCTCATTGAATCGCATGCGATTGTGCCGAGCGGCGCGTTCGTGAAGGAGGAGTACGCGGCGCGGACGATTCGCCCGAAGATCGCGAAGCTGTTGGATCTGGCGCTTGAGCCGGTGGAGGATCGGCCCCCGCGGCGCGCGCTGAAGCCCTCGGTGTGGAACGGGCTCGACGTGGACCGCGTGCGCTTCGACACCAGCGCTCCCTTCGATATCGCCGCCGAGGTCGCGCGGTGCGAGATCGATCACGACGTGCCCTCGGTGCCATTCGCGAGCGGGCTCGACGGCGCCCGGGCGCGGCTCCAGGCGTTCTGCACTGGGCCACTCGCCGACTACGCCGCTCGTCGCAACGAACCGAGCGACACCGCGGGGTCGTCGCGGCTCTCGCCGTATCTGCATTTCGGCCAGATCAGCGCCGCCGAGGTGCTGCGCACGGTGCGCGCGGCTGGGCACACGGAATCGGCCGCGAAGTTCCAGGACGAACTCGTCACCTGGCGCGAGATCGCGCTCAACTTCTGCCTGCGGAATCCGAACCACGGCAAGCTGAAAGGGCTCCCCGAGTGGGTGCACAAGACGATGGACAAGCACAAGGATGATCCCCGCGAGGTGATCTACTCGCTTGGGCAGTTGGAGCGCGCCGAGACGCACGACGAACTGTGGAATGCGGCGCAGCGCGAACTCGTGCGGACGGGCTTCATGCACAACGTCACGCGCATGCTGTGGGGAAAGTCGACGATGCTCTGGACGGCGCGCTACAAGCATGCCCTCGAGCACCTGATACTGCTCAACAACAAGTACGCGCTCGATGGCCGTGACCCCTCGAGCTACGGGGGCATTCAGTGGTGCTTCGGGAAGTTCGACCGGCCGTGGTTCGACAAGCCGGTGTTCGGCGTGATGCGGCCGATGTCGTTGGCGCGGGCGCGGGAGAAGTTCGATGCGGAGGCGTATATCCGGATGTTCCCGCGGGCGCCGAAGGGGTGACCTGCGGCGCCTCTGTGGTCGCGCCGTTCGCGTGGGGTCGCGCGCACTAGATTCTCTCGGATGACCGGGATCCTTCCATCGGCGCGTGAGGTGCGCGAGGCGCAGGTGCGCATCGGGCCGTATGTGAAGCGCACGCCGATGGTGCCCTCACCGGAGCTCTCCGCGCTCGTTGGCGGTGAGGTGTACCTCAAGCTCGAGTGCCAGCAGGACGGCGGCTCATTCAAGCTGCGTGGTGCGCTGAACGCGCTCCTCTCGCTCTCGGCGGCGGAACGTGCGGCCGGAGTCGTGGCCTCCTCCGCCGGGAATCACGGCATTGGCGTCGCCATGGCCGCGGAGCGGCTCGGCATTCGCGCCACGCTCTTCGTGCCGGCCACAGCGCCGGCGGTGAAACGCGAGAAGATCACGGCGCGGGGCGCGACAATCGATGCCTCGCCGCCGCACTACGATGCCGCCGAGGACGCGGCGCGTGCGTTCGCGCTGCGCACGGGGGCGACCTTTGTGAGTCCCTGCACCGGCCGCGCGCTCCTCGCCGGCGCGGGGACGGTCGGGCTCGAGATGTTCGAGGACGTTCCTACCCTGCGCTCGCTCGTGGTCTGCGTCGGTGGCGGCGGGCTCGTCGGGGGCATCGGCGGCTATGTGCGCGATGCGGCCGCCGGCGCTCGCATCCTCGGCGCGCAGAGCATGCGGACCAACGCGATGGCACTGGCGCTCGCACAGGGGCACGCGGTGGACATTCCCGACCTTCCGACGCTCGCCGATGGGCTCGCGGGACGGGTGGATGACGAGATGTACCAACAGGGGCGCGCCGCACTCGATGCGATCGTGACGGTGGAGGAAGCCGAGATCGCCGACGCGATCAAGTTCCTGCACGAGGCACATGCGCTCGTCGTGGAAGGCTCCGGAGCGGTGGGCGTGGCGGCACTCCGCAGCCGAGCGCTCACGCCGCAGGCGTTCCCGATAGGCGTCACGATCAGCGGCGCGAATATCGACGCCGAACGGTGGAACGGGATCATACGCTGAGTGCGGCGCGCAGATCCCGTTCGCACGGCCTTCGCCACAGCGGCACCGATCGGAATCACGTTATCTTCCCTTGACCACCATGTCCACCGTGTCCCTCTCCCTTCGCTTTCTCGGCACGTCGGCCTCGCGCCCCACCGTGGAACGCGGGATGTCGTCGGTGGCCGTCGTGCGCGAAGGGGAGACCATGCTCGTCGATTGCGGCGAAGGCACGCAGCGCCAGATGATGCGCTGGGGCGTCGGTTTCATGATGGGCGACATCTTCTTCACGCACTTCCACACCGATCATTTCCTCGGTGTGCTCGGGCTGCTCAAGACGATGACCCTTCAGGCGCGCGAGACGCCGCTGCGCATCTGGGGACCGCGTGGGGCACAGGCACTGTTCAAGCGCGCCGAAGGGCTCGGCAACGAGAAGCTGACCTTCCCACTCACCATCACCGACCTCGAACCCGATGCGGTGATCGAGCGCAAGGATTACGCCATCCACGCCTTCCCCGTGGAACATCGCCACGGCATGGCGATCGGCTTCGCGCTGAAGGAGAAGCTGCGCCTCGGCCGATTCGATCCCGATCATGCCCAAGCACTCGGCATTCCCGAAGGCCCGCTGTGGGGACGCATCCACAAGGGCGAAGCCATCACGCTCGAGGACGGCCGCGTGGTGCAGCCATCGGAGCTCGTCGGGCCGACGCGTCCAGGACGCACGCTGGTCATCACCGGAGACACGCGCCCCTGCAAAGCGACGATCGATATTGCCGCCGATGCAGATCTGCTCGTGCACGAAGCGACGTTCGGGGACGAAGAAGCGGCGCGTGCGGTCGAGACGGCGCACTCCACCGCCCGCGAAGCGGCGCAGGTGGCGCGGATCGCAGGAGTGCGACGGCTCGCCCTGACGCACTTCTCGGCGCGTTACTCACGCGATGCGCGCGACCTCGAGAAGGAAGCGCGTGAAGAGTTCAGCGGCGATCTCGTGATGGCGAAGGACGGGATGGAGCTTGACGTGCCGTATCGGGACGCGACTCCCGCGTAGCGCGCGCCGAGGACGCGCGTAGCACAGGGGGAGCGGCGGTGACGAGCGTCCGCGCGCGCCGACGGTGTATCAGAGCGGCTGGCGCCCTGCGAATCCTGAAGCCCGCGCGTGCCAGTGCGACACCGTCTGCTCGCCGCGCTGCCAGCAGTAGTGCACCAACTCGCCCTCGCGCTCACCGGGGAAATCCACGAGCCCCTGCTCGTAGCCCTTGCACTCGACGCCGAGCGAGTTGAGCTCGGCCACAAAGCCCTGTATCTCACGCGCCGCCTGCTGGACCTGCTTCGCGAGTGCCTCGGCCTCGGCGTCCGGATGCTCCGGGGTGCTCCGAAGCGACGCGCCTTCAAAGCGCTCGACCAGTTCGGTCCACCGGCGATACTGCATCACCAGATCCTCCACGATCCGCCGCACCAGCGGAAGCGCCTTGTTGGCTCGCTCGGGAGTCCACAACTCGTGCTCAAGGATGCCGCCGGCGGCGGCGGGGCGATACTCGGCCATCAGTGCCTCGCGCGCGTCGGCGGGAGCCGACGCGGAACAGAGGTGGGTCGCGACGCGAACGCCGCGAAGCGGAACAACGAACCAGCACGGGGCCGCGGCCGAGCGTGGTGCACGACGCGCGTATCCTCGGAGTAACCCGCCGCGTCGTCGAAGGCGCGCATGAGTGCCTCGCGCGTTCCCGCGGCGAGCGCGGAGACATCGAGCGCGGAGACATCGCGCGTGGA
>CAYUMN010000151.1:0-3234 GCA_964445835.1 uncultured Gemmatimonas sp. | reverse complement strand
ATCGCGCGTGGAAGGATCGCGCGTGGAGGCATCGAGCCACATGATGCGTCGCACGGGCGAGGGCACAAAGCCGAGCGACCACTCCGCTCCCTCCGCATCACGAAGCGCGAAGGCCACGCGCGGAGGAGTTCCCTCCGCCGCCGGCCGAGCAATCACCTCGTAGCCCGCGCGTAGCCAGGTCTGCTCGGCGATTCTCTCGCGCTCGGCCGCCGCTGGATAGTCGCCGCGCACCCCCGCCCACCACGCCGGCGCGTCCACACGGACGGAGAACAACTCCTGGGCCGGCGCGACGAAGCGCGCGCCGGACTGCGCGAGCGTGAATCGGACTCGAGGCTCACGTGCATCGGCGAGCAACACGAAACTCCGCGCGTCAAAGCTCAGTCGCTCGAGACTCTCCCGGAGATCGGCATCCTCCGGCGCGGCAGCCAACAAGGAATCGCGCATCTCACGCCACTGCCGCTGCCCCTCGGCCGCCACGAGTCGCGCCTCTTGGCGTCCGAAGAGCGCGTCGAGCGTGGTCGCGACCCCCGTGCGCATATCCACGACCCCTCGGCGGAGCCCGTGCGACGACGCACCGCCAACGATGTCCACATCGGTGCGGTATTCATACGAGACCCACGGCCCCATCACATCGAGGACGAGGATCTCCGCACTGGCAATCGTCCGTGGGTTCTCGCTCCCTTCCTCGTCGAAGGCGAGCGGACGTTCATCGGGATTCGCGGTGGCGTAGCCGCGGGCGAGCAGACGCATCAGCGTGTCGCTGACGATTGGCATCGAATCGCCACTGATGATGTCACGCTTGAAGAGCCGTTGCGCGACGTACACCGCATCGTAGAACGACTGATCATCGTCCGCGACATAGAGTTCGGCAAAGCGTCCACCGGCGAGCGCGAGCACCAGCGGCGCCCCTCGCACGCGGATGCCATCGGCATCGGAGCGGATCCAGTACGCGGAGTCCCCCGCCGCCACGATGAACTCAGCGAGCGGGGCCGGCGTCGGGGTCTCTTCCCGGTCGCAGGCCCCGCTCAACATCACCAACAGCAAGAACGTCGCGCGTCGCACCATGCGCGAAATATAGCCGTGACGGCTACGCGACCTCGCGCACGGCGGCAATCAGTCGGTCGATCTCTTCGGCGGTCGTGTAGCAGGAGATCCCGGCGCGGACCAGCCCCGTGTCGCCGTGGCCCAGTCGCCGCACGAGTGTCGTGGCGTAGAAGTCGCCGTTGCTCACGAAAATGCCCTTCTCGACGAGCGCACGGGCCACCTGGTCGCTCGTTGTGCCGTCCACGGTAAAACTCACGGTCGGCGTGCGCGGCCGATCCGGTCCGGGGCCGTAGCGCGTGACGCCGGGAATCGTCCCGAGCCCGTCCCAGAGGCGATGAAAGAGCGTCATCCCGTCATCATGGAACCTTGCGAAGGCCGAGACGAGCTTCTCGCGGCGCGTCGCCCCCGTCCCGAACGAGGCGAGGAACTCCACGGCCGCGCCGGCGCCGACGATCCCTTCGTGGTTCTGGGTACCCGTTTCCATGCGATCCGGGGCGTTCTCCGGCGCGGGCTCCAACTTGGGGACCTCAAGCCCGCCGACCAACGCTTCCCTGCCATAGATGATGCCGACGTGCGGCCCGTAGAACTTGTAGGCCGAACAGCCGAGGAAGTCGCAGTTCATGGCCCGCACGTCGACGAGCGCATGAGGCGCATAGTGCACCGCATCCACATAGACGAGCGCCCCCACGGCGTGCGCCATGCGCGTCGCCTCGGTGACATCGGTGATGGTGCCGAGCGCATTGGAGCCCGCACCGATCGCGAGCAGCCGCGTGCGGAGGGTGAGCGCCGACCTGAGCGAGTCCCAGATCAACTCGCCACTGCGCGGATCGACCTCGACGCGCTTGATCGTGATGCCACGATCGCGCTCGAGCGCGCGCCACGGCGCCACATTCGCATGATGATCAAGTTCGGTGATGACGATCTCGTCGCCGGGTCCCCACTGCCGGCCGAGCGCACGCGCGAGGTGGAAGGTCCCGCTTGTCATGTTGTTCGAGAACCAGACCTCACGCGGTGAGGCGTTCAGGAGATCGGCGATCTGCGCGCGGGCTTCGAGAATCAGCGCATCGGTCTCGACGCTGGTCGGAAAGACCCAGTGCGTGTTCGCGTTGTGATGCAGCAGGTAGTCGGTCATGGCGTCGACGATCTGACGCGGGACCTGCGTGCCGCCGGGTCCGTCGAAGTAGGCGACGGGGTAGCCGTTATGTCGGCGCTCAAGCGCCGGAAAGTGCGAACGAAGTGAAGTCACGGGCGATGCGGGATTCGAGTCAACAAGCCGGGGGGGGACATCGGATCGTCGCGAAACGTACGTGGGGGAATCGCGTTTCGCTGGGAGTGTTCCGGCCTTTCGTGCGGTCAGTCCGCAATCACTGCCGCGCTCCGCTCCTCGAGCCACCGCACAACCTCGACATGGTCCGATTCTTCACCCAGCGCGGCCCGCGCCTCGCCATACAGCTGCGAGGCGAGTTCGAGCATGGGGGCGGCAACGCCGTGGTCCTTCGCGACCTGCGTCGCGATGCCAACGTCCTTGTCGAGCAGTGCGAGTCGGAAGGTGCGAGGAAAGGCGCGCGTCAGGACGCGCTCGGGGAAGAGGTTCATGCTCGCGTTGGATCGTCCGCTCGAGGCATTGATCACATCGAGCGCCACGCTCGGCGCGACCCCCGCCTTCTTGAGTGCCAGCAATCCCTCCGCGGTCCCAATGATGTGCTGCGCGAGCAATGCATTGTTGACCGCCTTCACGGCATCGCCGGCGCCCACTGGGCCGCAGTGGACAATGCGCTTGCCGAACGATTCGAGCGCGGGACGCACGTGCTCCAGCAGCGCGGCATCGCCGCCGATCATCACCGTCAGCGTCCCCGCCTCGGCACCAACAACGCCACCCGAGACCGGCGCATCGAGAAAGCCGATCCCGTGCGCCGCAAGGCGCGCGGCGATCCGCTGTGAGGTCGCGGGGTCACCCGAGGTGCAGTCCACGAGTAACGTTTTCGGGGCCATCCCGGCGAGCAATCCGTCGGGGCCGTCGAGCAGGGCCTCGACATCCCGCGAGACGGGGAAGCAGGTGATCACGACGTCCGCACCACGCGCGGCATCGGCGGGAGTGGCGGCGTGCGTCACGCTGTGCGTTGCGCTGTGCGTTGCGCTGTGCGTTGCGCTGTGCGTTGCGCTGGGCGTCACGCTGGGCGTCGCGCTGGG
>CAYUMN010000150.1:0-7830 GCA_964445835.1 uncultured Gemmatimonas sp. | reverse complement strand
GATTCAACCGCCCATGATTCAACCGCCCATGATTCAACCGCCCATGATTCAACCGCCCATGTTGATTGACCCGTCGACCTTCCGCGCCACGCTGGGGCGCTTCGCCTCCGGCATCACCGTCATCACCGCCCGCGACGCCGACGGGCGTGACGTCGGAATGACCGTGAGCGCCTTCAGCTCGCTCTCGCTGGATCCGCCGCTGGTGCTGATCTGCATCGACAATGGCGCCTCCGTCGCCCCGGTCCTGGAGCACTGCGAGCTATTCGGCATCAACGTGCTCAGCGATGAGCAGGAGCCGATCTCGCGACGCTTCGCCGAGAAGGAAGTGGATCGATTCGAAGGGGTGGCGTATCACCGTGGCCAGCATGGGATTGCGTTGCTCGACGGCGCGCTGGCGCAGATGGAGTGCCGCGTCCACGCGCGGTATCCTGCGGGTGACCACACGATCCTGGTCGGCGCCGTCGAGGGGACGGCCGTACACGAAGGGCATCCGCTGGTGTACTATCGTGGAGGGTACGGTCGCCTCGACCGCTGACCCACTGCGGACCCACCGCGGAGCCACCCCCGCGGTCCCGTCGCCCCTCTCCGATCACCGATGAGTCTCGACCTTGAGCGCGAACAAGTCGTCCAGACGCTCTGCGCTCACTACGCGCAGGACCATCTCTCGACCGGCGAGCTCGAAGCGCGGTTTGAGCGGGTCTACCGCGCCGCCGACACGGCGGCTCTCCGGACCGTGCTGGACGGACTCCCCGCCATCACGCGACCGCACTCGGCCGGCGCGCGCAGCTCAGCACCCGCGTTCGGCGACGCGTTGCAGGCCGCCGCGCCGCTGTACGAGCCCCCGCGCCACGTCACCGGCTTCCGCGACGCCGAGAAGCGGTACCTCGCGTTCTTCTCCACGGTGAAGAAGGAGGGCGTATGGCGGGCGCCGTCCGTCGCCCGCGTGCGCGCGATCATGGGCTCCGTCATCCTCGACCTCCGCGAGGCCGACATTCCGCCCGACGGGATGGAGATCGACGCCGAAGCCATCATGGGGGAGGTGCGCATTCTTCTGCCGCTCGGCGTTGGTGCCGAAGTCGACTGCACGGCGATTCTGGGAGAAGTCCAAGATCGCACCCAAGCGGGGACCCCGGGGCTCCCGTTCATCCGCGTGCGTGGCGGCACGACGATGGGGACGATCAGGGTCGAGACAAAGCTTCCAAAGAAGGCGAGGCTCGAGAGTTGGCGCGACGAGGTACGCGGCTGGCTCGGGAGCGGGGGCGGAAGCGGAAGCGGAAGCGGGCAGTAAACCCCACGCGGCGGTGACGAGATCTCGTCACCGCCGCGTGGGGTTTACTGCCCGCTTCCGCTTCCGCTTCCGCCCCCGCTCCCGAGCCAGCCGCGTACCTCGTCGCGCCAACTCTCGAGCCTCGCCTTCTTTGGAAGCTTTGTCTCGACCCTGATCGTCCCCATCGTCGTGCCGCCACGCACGCGGATGAACGGGAGCCCCGGGGTCCCCGCTTGGGTGCGATCTTGGACTTCTCCCAGAATCGCCGTGCAGTCGACTTCGGCACCAACGCCGAGCGGCAGAAGAATGCGCACCTCCCCCATGATGGCTTCGGCGTCGATCTCCATCCCGTCGGGCGGAATGTCGGCCTCGCGGAGGTCGAGGATGACGGAGCCCATGATCGCGCGCACGCGGGCGACGGACGGCGCCCGCCATACGCCCTCCTTCTTCACCGTGGAGAAGAACGCGAGGTACCGCTTCTCGGCGTCGCGGAAGCCGGTGACGTGGCGCGGGGGCTCGTACAGCGGCGCGGCGGCCTGCAACGCGTCGCCGAACGCGGGTGCTGAGCTGCGCGCGCCGGCCGAGTGCGGTCGCGTGATGGCGGGGAGTCCGTCCAGCACGGTCCGGAGAGCCGCCGTGTCGGCGGCGCGGTAGACCCGCTCAAACCGCGCTTCGAGCTCGCCGGTCGAGAGATGGTCCTGCGCGTAGTGAGCGCAGAGCGTCTGGACGACTTGTTCGCGCTCAAGGTCGAGACTCATCGGTGATCGGAGAGGGGCGACGGGACCGCGGGGGTGGCTCCGCGGTGGGTCCGCAGTGGGTCAGCGGTCGAGGCGACCGTACCCTCCACGATAGTACACCAGCGGATGCCCTTCGTGTACGGCCGTCCCCTCGACGGCGCCGACCAGGATCGTGTGGTCACCCGCAGGATACCGCGCGTGGACGCGGCACTCCATCTGCGCCAGCGCGCCGTCGAGCAACGCAATCCCATGCTGGCCACGGTGATACGCCACCCCTTCGAATCGATCCACTTCCTTCTCGGCGAAGCGTCGCGAGATCGGCTCCTGCTCATCGCTGAGCACGTTGATGCCGAATAGCTCGCAGTGCTCCAGGACCGGGGCGACGGAGGCGCCATTGTCGATGCAGATCAGCACCAGCGGCGGATCCAGCGAGAGCGAGCTGAAGGCGCTCACGGTCATTCCGACGTCACGCCCGTCGGCGTCGCGGGCGGTGATGACGGTGATGCCGGAGGCGAAGCGCCCCAGCGTGGCGCGGAAGGTCGACGGGTCAATCAACATGGGCGGTTGAATCATGGGCGGTTGAATCATGGGCGGTTGAATCATGGGCGGTTGAATCATGGGCGGTTGAATCTCGGGAGTGCATGGTTCGACGCACCCCGCGCAACGAGTCGAGCACTCGTGCGCGGAGTGGGCTCGAGGCGCGTGCCGCCGTTCCCACGCGTTGCATCGCCCGTCGGTAGGCGCGGGCCGTTCCCATCGCGAGACGACAGGGCCGGCACTCCTGTGTGTGAGACTCCACACGGGCCACGGTCAGGGCATCGGCGGCGTTCGCCACGACGTCGTCAAATAGCGCGTGGAACACCGGGCAGGGCAACGTGCCGGGGGCGGAATCCACAGGATCTTGTAGGAACGAAGGGGGCATGAAAATCCGGGGAGTGCCGTGTTCCTTCACTCAACCATTAACTTTGCCGTCGGTTCCCACGCCGTCCCCCGCACCCCGAAAATGTCCTCCACCGTCGATCCGCTCATCCCCCTGACCCTGCTCGAGGCGGTCCGCTTGGTCGACCGTCCGGACGACACCCTCGAGGCCGAGTTCGTCGAGGAGCTCAAGGTCAAGCGTTTCGGATCGAGCGATACGGTCCACGCACAGATCGGTCGGTACGTGGACGCCGTAAAGCGAGGCCAGCGTCCCGCCTTCGAGGAGGCCGCGGGAATCGCGCGGCTCATCGGACGCCGCCCCGACGCTGAGGCGGTCTTCCGCGAGGCGGGCCGCGGCCTCGCGCGTCGGACCTACGATCGCGTCTCGCTGCCCACTCGGCGGCTCGTGCGGGTCCTCCCCGCGATGATCGCGCGGCCGATGGCGCTGGGGCAGATCAAGCGGGTGGCGGAGCGCTGCTTGGCTGGCGAGGTGCGACGCGTCGGGAGTTCGGTGCATCTCGAAGTGCGCGCTTCGGTCACCCTCGATGCCGCACCAAAGCTCGCCGGCTGCACCTACTATGAGTCGGTGCTCCGCGAGCTCATGCAGCGGCTCGTGGATGGCGTCGGCGCGGTCGAACACGTGCGATGCGCGTCGCGCGGTGAAGGGACCTGTGAGTGGCGCGCGCAGTGGCGCGCCTGATCTTCTTGCCGAGGGCCTGATGCTCAACACCACGACGCTCCCGCGCGTGCAGTCGGCATTGCGCGACGCCAAGCTCGACGGCTGGCTCGTCTACGACTTTCGCGGCCTGAACCCTGTGGCGGCCTCGGTGCTCAGCATCAAGGGCATGGTCACGCGACGCATCTTCGCCTGGATCCCCGCCGAGGGCACGCCGGTCGCCATCACGCATGCCATTGAGCCCGGCCCCTGGGCGCAGTGGCCCGCGAGCTGGGAGAAGCGCGTCTACAGCGCCTGGCGCGAACTCGAGGGGATGCTCCCCGGACTCATCAACGGCAAGCGCATCGCCATGGAGTACTCGCCGGGCGACAGCGTGCCGGTGGTCGACCGTGTGCCTGCCGGCGTGATCGAGATGGTGCGCGCCGCCGGCGCCGAAGTGGTGACGAGCGGGGAACTCGTGACGCGCTTCTTTGCCGTGTGGAGTGAGGCGGAGATTGCCTCACACGTGCATCACGCCGAACAGCTGCGCGCGCTCGCGCACGAGGCCTTCGCGCGCATCGGGGCGGCAGTCCGCGGCGGCACGCCAATCCACGAGCACGACGTGATGACGTGGCTGCAAGAGCGCTTCACCGCCGAGGGGATGTGGACCGATCACGGCCCCAACGTCTCCGCCAGCGAGAACGCGGCGAATCCGCACTACGAGCCCTCGGCCGCGCATCCGCGGCGGATCGTGGAGGGCGATGTGGTGTTGATCGACCTCTGGGCGACCGCGCCGGATCAGCAGCCCGGGGCGATGTGGGCCGATCAGACGTGGATGGCGGTGGTGGGGACGCCGACGCCGAAGCAGCAAACGGTGTGGGAAGCCGTCCGCGACGCGCGCGACGCGGCGATCGCGCTGCTCTCCGAGCGGCTCGCGACGGGCGAAGCCGTGCCGGGGCGCGCGGCGGACACCGCCTCACGCGCGGTGATCGAGCAGCGCGGCTTTGGCCAGTGGTTCACGCATCGGACGGGGCATTCGATTGACGCCCGCGGCTTGCACGGCATGGGGCCGAACATCGACGACCTCGAGTCGCGTGACGACCGCACACTGCTGACCGGCGTAGGCTTCTCGATTGAGCCAGGGGTGTATCTCCCCGGCGAGTTCGGCATGCGCACCGAAGTGAACGCGTATGTGACCTCCGCCGGCTTGGTCGTGACTCCCTCTCTCATTCAGCGCGAATTGATTCGTCTCTGAGTCTGGTGTGCGCGGTCGGTCGGGACCTCAGCGCCTTCGCTCCCTGCCGACCATCGCAGAAAAACTGCGCGTGGGGAGAGCGGTGCAGTCCCTCCCGATCCGAGAGAGCTTGGTCTTCGCGAGCCAACCCCCACGCAGAACCGAGTGGAGGGGAGGAAGGGCAGGAGTCCGCGGCGAAAGGGGCGCACGCCGTAGCAAGAGACTCGTCGCTGCGCGCCGAGTCTCTTGCTACGGCGTGCGCCCCTTTCGCCGCGTATAAGGCGTTAGCCCCGAAGCCGCGGACTCCTGCCCGACCGACCGCGCACCAAAAGTTCAGCCCGCACCACAGGGAACCGCAAAAAGATCAGGCGAACACGCGATGATCCAATGCCATGGCGACGAACAACAGCGCCAAATACAGCAGCGAGTACCCGTACACCCACCACGACGCCGGCACCCGATCCGCCTCCGTTCGCACCCGCCACACGCCGTGCAGCAGCAACCCGCCGAGCACCAGCGCCGAAACGAGATAGAACAGTCCGAACGCCCCGAACGCCACCGGTAGCACCGTCAGCCCCACAAGCAGGACGGTGTACCACCACATCTGGTCGATCGTCTCGCGCTCACCCCACACCAGTGGGGCCATCGGAACGCCCGCGTTGCCGTAGTCCTTCTGTTTGTTGAGCGCGAGGGCCCAGAAGTGCGGCGGCGTCCAGTAGAACACAATCGCGAAGAGGAACCAGGCCGTGAGGTCCAGCGAACCGGTCACCGCCGCCCAACCCACGAGGGGAGGGAATGCGCCGGCCGCGCCGCCGATCACGATGTTCTGTGGCGAGGTGCGCTTGAGCCAGCGCGTGTAGATGAAGACGTAAAAGTAGAAGCCGGCCAATGCGAGGGCCGCGGTCAACACATTCACGAAGGCGGCGAGCATCCACGTGGCGGCCGTCGCGATGCCGACGCCAAAGGCCAGCACCGCGGTCGCGTGCATCCGTCCGCTGGGAATCGGGCGGAGCTTGCTGCGCGACATCACGTCATCGATGTCGCGGTCGAGATACATGTTCACCGCGTTCGCCCCACCGGCCATCAGGTAGCCGCCGAGCATCACGAGGAGGACGGTGCCGATGGTCGGCACCCCGGCGACGTACATCGGGGCAGCGGTCGTCACCAAGAGCAGCGAAATGATGCGCGGCTTCGTGAGGGAGATCAGATCCCTGCCGAGCGAGCGGTGGACCGGAAGTTCTGGTGCCATTGGGGGCACGGAGCCGGAGGCTGGAGCGGTCACAGCCGGATGCCCTGCGACGCGGCCGGAACGGTCACCTCGAAACTCGGTGGCGCCGTGGCGGCCTTCCACGAGAACCAGAGCACGGCGATCAGTGCGAGCGAGGGGCCCCAAGCGAAGATCTTTTCGGAGATGGGGACCGGCCCCTCCGATGCGCGCCACGCGCGCGCGGTGGAACGCAGGATCATCACTTGTCCCACCACGATCGCGAGGGCGGCGGACCAGAACAGCAGGGTCAGGAGTGCAGACGGCATCCTGAATAATCGCTGGATGCCCTCCCCGCAGGGAGCCCCGCGGGATAGTTTCGGCGGATGCCTTCTCCCGTTCCCGTCTCGTCGGCCGCCTCGCCCGATGGCTCGCTCCAGCGTCGCATCGGGTTGTGGAGTGCGATGGCCGTCGTCATCGGCTCGACGATCGGCTCTGGCATCTTCCGCTCCCCCGCTGGCATCGCCGACAAACTCCCCGGTCCCCTGCCGATGCTCATGGCCTGGGTCGCGGGCGGCATCTTCGCGATCTGTGGCGCCCTGACAATCGCCGAGATTGCGAGCGCCCTGCCGAAGACGGGGGGCATCTACGTCTTCATTAAGGAAGGGTGGGGCGACCTCGCGGCGTTCCTCTTCGGGTGGAGTCAGTTGGTGATGATCCGCGCGGCCTCGCTCGGCGCCATCGCAATCACCTGTTCCGAGTATTTCTTTCGGGTGATGGGATGGGACTTGGCGCTGGTGATGCCGGTCCGCTACGTGGCGGCGGGGGCGATTCTGCTCACGGCGACGTTCAACGTGGTCGGGGTGCGGGTCGGCGCGACCTTCACGAACGTCACCGTGCTCGCGAAGTACGGCGGGCTGGTGTTCATCGTGATCGTGGCGTTGGCGGTCGGGCTCCCCGCGAATGGCTTCTCGCACTTCACCCCCGCGATGCCCCCAGGGAGCGTGAGCGTCCCGGCCTTCGGGCTTGCGCTGGTGAGCACGCTGTGGGCGTTCGACGGATGGGCGGATATCTCGTACAATGGCGGCGAGGTGAAGGACCCGCAGAAGAACCTGCCGCGGGCTCTCATTGGGGGGACGCTGCTCGTCATTCTCATCTACTTGGCGGCGAATGTCGCGTACCTCACCGTGCTGCCGATCGAGGAGATACGCACCTCGCGTCTGGTGGCGGCCGATGTGGCCCAACGGGTCATCGGCCCCGCGGGCGTGGTCTTTGTGTCCGTGACGGTAATGATTTCGACCTTTGGCACGCTGAACGCGGTCCTCTTCACGAGTCCGCGCGTCTTCTTCGCGATGGCCGAGGACGGGCTCTTCTTCCGGCAGGTCGCGGCAGTGCATCCGAAGTTCGGCACGCCATGGATCGCGATTCTGATGACCGCCAGCCTCGGAGCCGCCTTTGTGCTGCTCCGGACCTTCGAGCAGCTCGCCGACTCCTTCGTGACGGCGTTCCTGCCGTTCTATTTGATGGCGGTGGCCTCGATCTTCCGGCTTCGGAAGCAGCCGAGCTACAAGCCGGCGTTCAAGGTTCCGGGCTATCCGTTCGTGCCGCTGCTCTTTATGGCCGCGGTGCTGTACCTCTTGGGGAACGCGCTGATCAATCCCGGGAGCCGGTGGCAGACGGCGGGGGTGCTGGGGGTGTGTTTGACCGGCATCCCGGTCTACTATCTGACGGTCGGGCGGGGTCGAGGCCGGTCGTAGGCCGGTCCTTGTTGGTCCTTGTTGGTCCTTGTTGGTCCTCGGCTGGTTCGGCCGAGGC
>CAYUMN010000149.1:0-7932 GCA_964445835.1 uncultured Gemmatimonas sp. | reverse complement strand
GGATTCGCGCGCGCCGCGGGGGTCACGCTGCGCTCAGACGACCGTCGCCGGATCCAAGCCGCGCGTCATCAGTACGCGCGAGACCGTCTCGCCGATCTTGTTGTTCGGCGTACTCGCCCCCGCGGTGATGCCCACGCGGATCACTCCCGTCGACGGGAGCCAGTCGGTGTCCATGAGCTCCTTGCCCGACACCGGATCGCGATGCCGCACGCGTCCCGTCTCGGGATCGATGCTCGCCGCATCCTCCACATGATACGTCCGCACCCGCTCCGCACAGAGCGCCGCGAGCGAGATCGTGTTGCTGGAGTTGTAACCACCGATCACGACCATCACATCGAGCGGTTCGGTGAGCAGGGCATTCACCGCATCCTGCCGGTCCTGCGTTGCGGAACAGATGGTGTCGAAAGTGCGGAAATACTCGGCGCGATCCCCCTCGCCGTGCAACGTTGCCATTGTCACGCCCACCGCCTCGCCAATCGCCAGGGACTCGCGCGCGAGCATCGTTGTCTGATTCGCCACGCCGATGCGATCGAGATGCGTGTCGGGATCGAAGTGCGGACTCGCGGCATGCGCATACTTGGCCAAGAACGCCTCGCGCCCTCCGGCGAAGCTCCCCGAGATATATGCCATCACGTCCTCGGCCTGCCCCATGTCGCGCACGACCAAGTAGGTGCCGTTGTCGTACTTCTCCACCTGCGACGCCGTCGCCCGCGTCTCCTCGTGGTAGTACTTGCCGTGAATGAGCGAGGTGAAGCCATCCTTCGCGTACGCCTCGACTCGCTTCCACACGTTGAGCACCGAGCCGCAGGTGGTGTCCACCATCACGCATCCCTTCGCGCGCAGGGTGTCGAAGTCGTGAATCGTCACGCCGAAGGCGGGAAGGATCACCACGTCCGCCGGCTCCACTTCGGAGTAGTCGAAGCCCTTGTCGCTTGGCTTCAGGAACACGATCCCCATTTCGCGGAGTTTCGCGTTCACGTGCGGGTTGTGGATGATCTCCCCGGCCAGAAAGATCCGCTTCTCGGGGAACTTGGCCCGCGTCTGGTAGGCGTACTCGACCGCCCGCTCGACGCCGTAGCAGAAGCCGAACTCTTTCGCGAGCCGGATGGTGACCTCTCCCACCACGAGCGTGTGCTCGCGGGCCAGGAGAAGATCGACCAACTGGCCATCGTAATCGGCGGTCAGGGTGTCCTGCACGTCGGCCTTCAGGCCGAACCCCTTCCGAAAGTAGGTGGACTCGGTAGTCATAATGGAAATCTAAGCCTGAGGGACCCCACGCCGACGGGGCGCAGGGGGGAATTTATGGACAAGATGGAGGCCCGGGAGGCGCCGGCGCCCGCGACCGCTCGCGCCCCGACCCCGGCCACCGTATGTTCGCCACTATGAGCACCAGCACGGGCGACCGGTTCGACCTCTGTGTAATTGGAAGCGGGCCCGCCGGCGAGAAGGGCGCCGCCCAGGCCGCCTACTTCGGCAAATCCGTCTGCCTGGTTGAACGCGCACCGAAGCCAGGTGGTGCCGCCGTCAACACCGGGACCATCCCCTCCAAGACCCTCCGAGAGACCGCGCTCTACCTCAGCGGCCTCCGGCAGCGCGGGCTCTACGGCGTCGATCTCCGGGTGAAGTCCGATATCACCATCGGGGACTTCATGCATCGCGAGCGCGCAGTGGTCGAGCATTCCTGGCAGTTGATCGACCAGAACCTCGAACACCACAAGGTGCATCGCGTGCAGGGGGCCGCCCGATTCCTCGACCCGCACACCCTCGAGGTCACGCGCTACGGCCAGCCGCCGCAGCACCTCACTGGAGAGATCTTTCTCCTCGCGAGCGGCTCACGTCCCTCGCACCCCGCCGAGATCCCCTTCGACGGCCGCGTAGTGGTCGACAGCGACGACGTCCTCTCGCTCGCCGCCATCCCCAGCCGGCTCGTCGTCATCGGGGGCGGCGTGATCGGCTGTGAATACGCAGGCATCTTCGCCGCACTTGGCGTCCGCGTCACGCTCATCAACAGTCGCGAACGGCTCCTGATGCAGCTCGACTCCGACCTCTCCGACGCACTCCGCAACGAGATGACCCGTCGACTCAGCGTGCAGGTCGTCCTCGACGCCTCCGTCACCGGCATCACGGTGCAGCATGACCTGGCGACGGTCACGCTCGGCGATGGACGCACCATCGACGCCGACTGCGTCCTCTACTGCGCCGGACGTGAGGGGAACAGCGCAGATCTTCACTTGGCGAATGCTGGGGTCTCGGTGAACTCGCGGGGCTTCGTCGCGGTCGATGAGCACCTCCGCACCAACGTGCCCCACATCTTCGCCGCCGGCGATATCGTCGGCTTCCCCGCGCTCGCCTCCACCGCCATGGACCAGGCCCGCGTGGCGATGTGCCATGCCTTCGACTTCAAGTACAAGTCGAAAGTCTCGCACGTCCTCCCCTATGGTGTGTGGACCATCCCCGAGATCGCCACCGTCGGACTCGGCGAGGAGGAAGCGCGCGCCAAGGGACTCCAGATCGAGATCGGTAAAGCCTCGTTCCGGAACAACCCCCGCGGACAGATCATTGGCGACACCGAAGGCTTCGTGAAGCTCATCTTCCGTTCCGACGATCGCCTCCTCCTCGGCGCCAGCGTCATGGGAGAGGGCGCCTGCGAACTGATCCACATCCCCGCGACCGTGCTGCACTTCCACGGGACGCTCGATCACTTCATCCACAGTGTCTACAACTACCCGTCACTCAGCGACGTTTTCAAGTACGCCGCCTACGATGGGCTCCAACGCCTGCAGCGGCGCGTCAGCCGCGCGATGGAAGCGCACAGTCGATCCTCCACCGCCATCGAGGGTGCTGGCTAGGGACGCAGCGCCCGTGACGCTCAGCCGATGTGATACGGGGTGAGCATCTCGCGCACCCAATCGGGAACCGAGCGCTTGGTGATGCTCGACTTCTCGACGCAGACCACGGTCAGTTGCGCCGTCGCGCGCAACGTGCGGTCGCTCGCCCGATACGCCGCGAAGTGCATCGTGATGGACGAGTTGCCGACTTTGGCCACACCGACGTCGATGTCCAAGAGTTCATCCATCTGGGCCGGCGAGTGGAACTCCACGGTGAACGCCTTCCGCGGGAGCTGCACCTCGCGCGCCACGCGCAGCACGTCGTACGGGAGCCCCGCCGCACGGAACATCTCCGATTCCGCGACTTCGAAATACTTGAGATACGCCCCGTACCAGATAATCCCGAGTGGGTCGCACTCGCTCCAGCGCACCCGCGACTGAATCCGGAACGGGAGCGGTCTCTGTTCGGTCACTGGTGATCCTGACGCAGGTTCGGGGAAGGTCCTACACGCTGCCGCGATGTAGAATGCTAGCATCCAGAGGCGGCCCGCGATCGGGCCGAGCGACCCCCCAAGGAAGGAGAGAAGAATGCTACGCACGATCCTCGTCCCCGTCGATGGCTCGCCGCTCGCGGAGCGGGCGCTCACCGTCGCACTCGATATCGCCCGTCGGTCGGGGGGCACCGTGCATCTCGTCCGGGCCCACGTCCCACTCGCCATCGTGGGGGCCACCGCCGAAGGCGTCTTCACTCAGGACATGCTCCTTGCGGACGACTCACTGCGGGTCCGCGCGACCACCTACGTGACCGAGCTCGCCAAGCGCCTCGGCGCCGAGTGGGGGGTGCGGGTCGAACCGCGAGTGGGGGATGGCTCCCCGGCCGGAGTGATCACCGAGGCCGCAGAGGCCGTGGACGCGAACCTGATCATCATGACGACCCATGGTGCCGGCGGCTTCGCCCCCGATTGGCTTGGCTCCGTCTGTGATGCCGTGATCCGGCACTCGCACCGGCCCGTGCTCGCGCTCCCCTCCAATGACACGCACGCGATGGAAGCGCTCGCGCCTCAACGCCTGATGCTCCCGCTCGACGGAAGCTTGCGCGCCGATGCGGCGATTCCCATTGCCCGTGACCTCGCCTTGCTCTACGGGGCGGAGATCGACGTGGTACGTATGGTCGCGCCGTATGTGCCGAACGACGTCATCACCATCCTCGCCGCAGACCGCCCGGACCCCTATGGAATCGACGCCGAGGCCGCCGCGGCCAAGGTGAGTATCGACCAGGTCGTCACGGGGCTCGAAGAGCAGGGGATCAAGGCCCACGCGGTGGTGCGGATGGAGCTCAATCCTGTGCGTGCGCTGATGGAGTACATCAAGGAGACCGACCCGGACGTCGTGGTGGTCGCAACGCAGGGGCGCGGCATCTCACGCCTCTTCATGGGCTCCGTGGCTGACAAGCTGATTCGTGGGGCGAAGCGCCCCGTGCTCGCCCTGCGGCCGATGAAGGACTAGCGCGCGTACAGCGCTGGCGTCACAAAGGGCGCCAGCGCGTAGGTCACCAGCACTTCGTAGGCGCCTTGGCGGTCAATGCGCCCGGCCGTGAGGATTCCCACCGCACCCTTGCCGTGCTTGGTGCCGCGCGTCGCCACGAAGGCATCCATCGCATGGCCGAGCTCCTCCCCGCCGCGAACCAACTCGGCCACACCGTCCGGGAGGGGCATCGCGAGCGAGCCACCGACTCCTTCGCGTCCGTCGCGATGCACCACCACGCACCAGGCGCAGGTGCGCATGCCGTCGGGCCCATCCACAACACCTCCTTCGAGTCCCACGCCGAGATCGGCGTCGGTCGCTTCACGCGCCCGCAGGGCGCGCGCGCGTGCGCCGGCGATCGTTTCGGCATCGCCAACGGGCTGGTCCGGCACGCCGCTCGGCACCGCGCACGATTCCACCGAGGCGTCGGGTGCCGCCCACGCAAGCACCGTGCGCGCGGCGGCCACCTTCACTGGATTCGCGGAGCCAACTGCAACTCTCAAGACGTCGCTGATCATGCGACGAATCTACGCCGCCGCCGCGGAGCATGCCGGTCGCACGCCGGTCGCACGCCCGACGCGATGGCGCGCTATCTTCGCCTGATGCCCTCGCGCGCCCCTGATGCCCCCTTCGTCTTTGTGGGCGAACGGCTTTGGCTCGACTTCGTGAACACCGACGACGCGCGGCTCGGTGTGCGCGTCGACACGATTGTGTCGTTCGAGCGCTTTGTCGATTGGCTCGAGGCCGCCGGTGTGGTCGACGTCGAACGCGCCGCCACGCTGCGACGGCGCGCGATTGAACAGCCCTCCGGTGCCGCGGCGGCCCTCGTGGAAACGCGACGCGTGCGGGCGGCGCTCCGGGCCTTGGCCGAACGCGGACGGGGCGATCAATCCGAGCGGCCCAGCGCCCTTGCCCGCGGCGCCGCCCTCGAGGAGATCAATCGCGTGTTGGGGCGCTCAGTCGGCACCCGCCGCGTCGAGTCACTCCCAGATGGGAGCTACGTGCGCAGCTTTGTGCCAGTCGGCGATGCCTTTGGTGGCTTGGTGATCCCCGTCGTGGAGTCGGCGGTGGATTCACTCGTGCGCGGTGAGCTCTCGCGCCTCAGGGGATGCGCCGATCGGCGCTGTCCCCGGGTCTTCTTCGATACAACGCGTTCCCGCACGCGTCGGTGGTGCGATATGGCGACGTGCGGGAATCGTGCTAAAGCGCAGCGGTCGCGGAAACGGGCTTGATGTACCCCATCTCTTCGGCGTAGCCGCGGAGCTGGGCCTGCAGGAGACGACGGCCGCGGAAGAGACGCGACTTGATCGTGCCTTCAGGAACGCCGAGCACTTGGGCAATCTCCCCGTAGCGCAGGCCATGGAGGTCGCTCATCACGACCGCGGCGCGATACTCATCGGGCAGCGACTGGATCGCCGTGACGATCTCCTGGTCCACGAACGAATCGTAGAAGGTGCCTTCTGGATCGGCCTCACCCACCGGCTCAAAGATGGCACGGCCCTCTTCGTCCTCGAGCGGCTGGACTTCGCGCGCATCGATACGGCGCTTCCGGCTGACGAAGGCGTGATAGAGGATCGTGAACAGCCAGGCGCGGATATTGGTGCCGAGCCGGTACTGCTCCCAGCGTTGGAACGCGCGGAGCAGCGTATCAGAGACGAGATCCTCCGCGTCATCACGACCGCGGGTGAGTTTGAGCGCGAAGGAGTAGAGCGCATCGAGCTGCGCCATTGCTTCCGCGTCGAAGCGCGCGCGGCGCTCCGCCGTGTCGCGCTCTGGCGACCGATCATCCATCCCGAACATCCCGAGTCCTGCTGCCATCGTCGCCATGATGCTTCTCCCGTAGGACTGCGATCGGACTACTGATTCGACTGAGTTGACTGAGTTGACTGAATCGCCACGCCACGACGCACATGCCCAGCGACGAACCGCTTGAGATCGGTCGCCACACCGTGCATCAGGCTCACATCCCGCTTCATCCGCGCCATGGTGGTGGCCCCTTCGAGGGTCGCCACGATGAACCGTGCGAGCCGGATCGGCTCCGCGTCCTCCTCCAACTGATCCCGCACCAGCTCGAGCACACCAGCGATCTCATCCGTCCACGAGCGAAAGACGCGGGCGATCCGCACGCGGAACCCCTCGTCCATGGCCGCCATCTCGGTGGCCAGCGCGCCGAAGGGTGAGGACGATCGGCCACCACGCTCCGCCTGAAGGGCTACCACCGAGTCGATAAAGACGTGCACCCGCTGGATCGGCTCGAGGGTCGGTTCCCGCAGGATCGCGAGGCCGCGGTCCGCTAGGACATCGAACTGCCGCGCGAGGACTTCATGCCCCAGCGCTTCCTTCGACTTGAAATAGTGATAGAAATGGCTCTTGCCGCTCAGCCCCGCCCGCGCGATGACGTCATCGACGGACGTCTGCACGAAGCCCTTGTCGGCGATGAGTTCGGCCGCGGCATCGAGGATTTGAAGGCGCTTGGTAGTCACGGAGCGAATAATAGGACCGGTGAGTCCTAAACGCAATGGGTAACGTGTAAACAATTGTAAAGCCTTTAACCACAACGATTTAACCATATAAAACGAGAAGGACCGGTACCCTTTTAGGGTCACCGGTCCTAATTCTTGGTCTACAAGTACAAGTCGATTACAAGCCTCACTTCGCCCGTGACTGGGTCGACGTGAAGCCCACCCGAACGATCTGAGCACTAGGCGCACCGCGCCGTTGCCGTGCGGCGCATCGCTGCTGAGCGGTCGGGCATGGGGCGCGTTGAACACCCCGGGAGTTTGAACGGGCGTACGATTTTTACCGCTCGCGCGAGCTAACGCCGCCGACGTTTCCCGTGCGGCCCGCCATAACCGCCCGGTCCGCCCTTCCCAGAAGGCTTCCCGTTTCCGCCACGGCCGTCTCGATCGCGCCGCCCCTTCCCCTCCTCGCGCATCCACGGCCGAGACATCTCCTCCTGCGCCTGCTCCAACGTCTCCGCCTTGATCGTCCCCCGCGCCCCACGCGCGATCGCGAACCGCATCGGACGATCCACCGCCGGCAACTCCTCGCGCACCAGCGTTCGCGCAAGCTTCTCCGGCATGTGCAACCGCACCACGCCACGCGGCCCCTCCGGCGTCTCTTCGACCTCGTAGTGCATCGGCACGGGACGCTCGCGGATCATCACCGACGACGGCAGCGCGAGATACTTCGCGCGCTCACTCCGCGGGACGAACTCCTCGCTGCTGAACTCCAACGCCATCGACCGAAAACCGAGCAGTCCCTGCACCCCCTCCAACTGCTTCGCATACCACGCCGTCAACTCCGCCTGCGAAAGGCGCGCCGTGCGTCCACCACTGCGCCGCCATACTTCACGCACTTCGTCGATATACGGCCGGTTGCGTGGCACCGCGGGGTGCCGCGCTTCGCCACGCGCCATCGCCTCGGCGAGTACCGCGCGCGCCTCGTCCTCCATCCCCGGTGGGAAATCCGAGACCGTCTCGCGCTCGCGCTCCAGCTCGAAGCCGAAGTACGTGAGTCGCCGTTCAATCGCAAAGGGACGCTCGCGCTGCGATGGATCGTACACGAGCCGCGGCTCGTG
>CAYUMN010000148.1:0-8009 GCA_964445835.1 uncultured Gemmatimonas sp. | reverse complement strand
CGCCACCGCGCGCCCTGGCCGGTGTTGATCACCGCGTTCGAGGCCCACAGCGTCACGCCGTACGTCTCGATGCTGCCCCCACCGCTGAGTTGCCGTGCCGTCGTACCGGTGACAAGCATCGTGTCGACGGCAACGAGGACACCGACCCCGTTGAGGGCCGCGCCACCTGCCCATTCGAGATGATCGGTCGCGCGCATCACCCCGCCCGTGGTGATGCTACCCCCGAGGAGACGGAGTCGCGCGAAGTTGGCGGTGTCACCGACAACCAGACCGTTGACCGTACCGGCATTCACCAGCGTCTCGCCGAGTCCGCTCACCACGAACGTCGGCTGCAACGTCGCGGTGCCGCCGTTCAATCGCAGCGTCGTTGCCGCCGCGAGCGACACCGTGCCGCCGAGTGTCGATGCGCCGGTGAGATCGAGTGTGCCAGTGGCGACGGTGATCGCACCGCTGTTGACGAACGACGTGCCGAACACCGCCGTCCCCGCACTCGTGTTCTTGATGATGCTCCCGAGATTCTCGACCGCCGATTGCGTGCCCCCGAGATTGTACAGAATCGAGGGGGCGCCCGAGATCGTCATCGTCGCCCCGGCGAGGACGCGAAGAATGGCGCCCTGCCCGGTGTTGAACGCGACGGCGCTCGCAAAATTCGCGGTGCCGCCGATCAAGAGCAGCGTGTTCTGCAGCGTCTTGGTCCCCGCATCGGCGACGGTGAGGGTCGACGCGACCGGAATGGACAGTGTCCCGGACGCGTTGATGGTCGACGTCCCGCTCCACGCGAACGCCGTGGGCACGGTGAGACTGCTCCCCGCCGCGCCACCCAGTGCGCCGCCGCTGAGCGCGACGGTCGCGATGCTGCCGCTGGGCGCGCTGTAGTTGAAGGCTCCGCTACTGATGGTGAGCGCCCCGGTGTAGGCCCACGGCGCCGCGACGTTCACGGTCGCGCCGGAACTGGAGACCGTGCCGGCGCCACTCACCCCGCTCCCAGCCCCCAGTGCGAAGATGCCGCTGGCAAAGTCGAGCGTGGTACCCGCCGGCACCGTTGCGGTCCCCGACCAGGTCTGGACGTCGGAGCCGCCGATCAATCGCAGGGTGCCCGTCACGAGCTCCATCACGCCGTCGTTGTCGACCGCCATGCCGATCGTGGCGACGCCGGTAGTCGTATTGCGCCGCAGGGTCCCTTGGTTGTGCAGCAACGTCGCGGCGCCGCCGAGGTTGAACAAGAACGCGGCGTCCGCCTGGATCGTCATCGTCGCCCCGGCGAGGACGCGAAGAATGGCGCCCTGCCCGGTGTTGAACGCGACGGCGCTCGCAAAATTCGCGGTGCCGCCGATCAAGAGCAGCGTGTTCTGCAGGTTGCGTGAGGCGACGGTCGAGACCGTGAGCGTGGCGCCGACGGGAATGTTGACCGTGCCTGCCCCGACGAGGTTGCCCCCCGACCAGTCGAAGGTGCTCGCCACGGTGGTCACGCCGGTCCCGCCGAGATTTCCGCCAGCGAGGGCGAGGGTGGTGAGCGCCGTTGTGCCGTTGAGGGTCAAGGCGCCGGCGGAGACGTTCACCGCTCCAGCAAACGTGATCGGCGCGGCAACGGTCACGGTCGCGCCGGAACTGGAGACCGTGCCGGCGCCACTCACCCCGCTCCCAGCCCCCAGTGCGAAGATGCCGCTGGCAAAGTCGAGCGTCGTGCCCGCCGGCACCGTTGCGGTCCCCGACCAGGTCTGGACGTCGGAGCCGCCGGTCAATCGCAGGGTGCCCGTCACGAGCTCCATCACGCCGTCGTTGTCGAGCGCCATGCCGATCGTGGCGACGCCGGCCGTCGTATTGCGCCGCAGGGTCCCTTGGTTGTGCAGCAACGTCGCCGCGCCGCCGAGGTTGAACAAGAACGCGGCGTCCGCCTGGATCGTCATCGTCCCGGTCGGTGCGACGCGGATGATTGCGCCTTGGCCGGTGTTGATGGCCGCCGCACCCGTGACCGTTGCCGTCCCGAGAATCTCGACGAGCCGGTCCTGCAGATTGCGCCCGAGCGTGCTTGAGATAGTCGTGGTCGCACCGGCCAGAATGCGCACCGCGCCGCCAACGCCGCTGATGTTGCCGCTGCTCCAATTGAACGCGCCGCTCACCTGGAGCGTGCCGGGTCCAACAAGATTGCCACCACTCATACTCACGATGCCCGTCGGTGCGACGAACACACTCTCCGCCATCGTGAGGGTGTTCGCCGCAAGCGAGAGCGTCTGTGCGCCCGTTGCCGCGCCGAGCAGGACGCGACCGAGGGTCACGTTCTGGTCGACGTTCACGGTGTACGTGCCGCTCTGTCGGATCCACACGGTGTCCGTCGCCGTCGGGACGATGCCGAGACTCCAGTTGGCCGCGGTACTCCAGTTGCCACCGACGGGATTGACCCACGCGTTGATGCCGGCGGGCACCGTGATGTCGAGCGTGTTGGATGTCGCGGCCGTGAGCCCGCCGCTGTTGGCGACGAGCGTGTACCCGGTGCCGACGTTGGTGATCGACAGCGCCGAGAAGGTCGCGACGCCCGCGACGGCGGCGACGGTGGTGGTCCCGGCCAAGGCGCCCGCCGACGGATTGGTGCCAATCCCGATCGTGACGTTGCCGCTGAAACTCGGCTGCGTGTTGCCGAACGCATCGCGCGCACGCACCGCCGTACCGAACGGCGCTCCGCTCACCACGGCGAGCGGAGGTTGAGTGACGAACGCCAGCGCCGCGGCCGCGCCGGGCTGCACGCTGAATGCGGCACTGGTGTCACTCGTGAGCGCGCCGGAGGTGAAGCGGAGCGTGTAGCCCACGGCGACTTGGTCGATGCGCAGCGCGTTGAAGGTCGCGATGCCCGCGACGGCGTTCACGCTGGCCGGTCCCTGCAGGGTCCCGAGACCCCCGGGGTTGTTGAGGATCGCGACGGCGACAGTAGTGGTCGCGGTGGTGAGCGTATTGCCCCCGGCGTCTTGGATCGCCACGCGCACCACGGGCGCGATCACAGCCCCGGCGGTGCCGCTCGTCGGCTCGTCGAGAATGACGAGCCGCGTTGCCGCACCGGCAATGGCGGTCGCCGAAAACGTGACCTCCGCCGCGGGGACACTCGGCACGGCGACACGCACGGTCTGTGCGCCTGCGCCGGTCCCGAGTGTCATGGTGGTGCTCACATCGCCGTTGGCGTCGGAGGTATCGGTGAGCGCTGCGAGTGTCCCGCCGCCCGTGAGCACCGTGAAGGTCACGGGAACGCCCGCGACGCCGAGTCCGTCGGCGGCACGCACGCGCGCCACCAGCGGTTGCGCGAGCGCCGCGCCGGCGTTGCCCGTCTGGTTGTTGCCGCTCTGTACCACCATACCGTTCGCGACCGGCTGGACGGCGATGGTGGTGGTGACTGAGGCGCCCGTGAGCAGTCGGGCCTCGATTGCGACATTGCCACGGACATTGCCAGCGACCAGGGAGCCGACCCCGCGATTGGGGAAGCGCGCGCGGAGCGAGTCGGCGGCGGAGACGAGGGAGAACGCGATCGGGGTGCCGGCGATCGGCGCGGACAGCCCGTCGAACGCCTCAGCGACGATCGGGACGGTCTGCCCGAAGCTGGCGGTGGTGGGAGGCGACACGAACCGAACGCCCGAGGCGTTGGCACCGACGCCGGTGTAGGTGAGGACGGGCGAGGCGGTGTTCGCGGGGTTGGGGTCGAGGCTCGCCCGCACCGGTATGGGGCCGGCGCGGAACACGGTATCGCCCTGCGCATTGGCCATCGCGAGGCGGAGCGCGTACGGCTCTTCGGTCACCGGCAACGCGAGTCGAATCACGAGTGAGTCGCCGGTCGCCGGCCACGTGAAGACCGAGTCGATGAGTGCGGTGGTCGAGAGCGGCTGGCTGATACGCACTCGCACGAACGCGACGTCGACAATTGAGGCCTCAAGCGCGCTCGCGAAGACCGGCGCGACCGAGAGTTGTCCCAAACCCGTCCCTGGGCCCGTGGGGTCTCCACAACTGCCAATGAGCGCGGCCGCTGTCACGGCGGCCAACAGGGCCCGAGCGCGAGTGGTCATCATCGAGTGAAGCTGGGGTACGGACCCACTGAGTGTCAAACCTGTGGTGGCGTCAGGGATTGCAGTATGGACAATGTTCAGGTCCGGTGTGCTTCAGGCCATCGCTGCGCGCTCGGGTTTCACGATGGGTGCAGCTTGGGCAACCGAACACTTCCTGCAGGACCACTTCGGTCGGCATGCCACACCCGGTGCAGGGCAGACCCGTGACCACGTCGACCTTGCCCCAGCCTGGGCAAGCGCAGGCTGGGCACAGGCTGGTCAAGCGGAGGGCAAGCTGTTCGGCCAGCGGTGCCAACGAGCGCATCCGGGTCGGATTGAAGTGGGCTCGCATGTCGCTCTCGATGCGTGCTTTGCCATCCGCTGATCGGCGGGCCGCCGTCGCAATCGCTTGCACCAGCGTACTGTGATCGGTGATGCCCTTGACCAGCGCCAGCGACTGCGCGTCATCCTCGGCGAGCGCATTGGGCCGAACAATCAGTCCGTGGCTCGGAAACTGGGCGCGGTGCAGGAACGTGTCGAACGCCTCTCCTGCTGAGACGACGCTCTGGCCGAAATTGGTCTCGTCGACGACACGTGATTGGTGCAGTACGAAGCCGCGTTCATCGTCCACGAACGTGAGCAGCTCAACGCCCCCCGGCATGAACGGAACGACCGGGTGCGGTCCAAAACTCCCCTCGCTGGCCAGACCGAGCGCCAGTCCCGTCTCCTGCATACCTAAGCGGGCTTTGGCGATGGCCACCTCGCGCATGGTGCCGCGGCGCGGGATCTCGCCTGCGAACGTGCCCAGTTGATCGGTGTCGACGCTACGGCTCGTCAGTAGCGTCAGCCCGAGTGCATCGAGCAGCACCGGCCCGAGCGCCGACTGCTTGTTGTGCATCGTGGCAAGCGCAGCCTGGCGGCCGAAGTACGGTGATGATGCGCTGCTCATGTCGAGGAGCACTGCATCAGGCCACGCCCACGCACCCCGCACTCAGCTCCCACAACCGCTCGCCCAATGCCGCATCGCTTGCCCGGGCGGTGAGAGGCTGGGCAAAGGCGGCACGGCCCTCGCGCTGTCGGTTGCCCCAGCTCCAGTGCACACCGGACTGCGTGAACGCGTCGTCGGCTACGACATCCGCCACGCGCTCGCCCGAGAGTGCCTGCGTGACATAACCTTTGGTGATGTTCTTCTGGAACCACGGAAAAATCACCTGAAACGCGCGCGGCGTGTGCCTGAAGAGCGGCGTGTCCGCGACGCAGCCCGGGTAGAGCGTGTTGAACACGATCCCCGTGCGCGCGTGGTGACGACGGTGCAGCTCTCGACTGGTGATCATGTTGCACAGCTTGCTGTCCTTGTACGCCTTGCCGGCCTTGAACGTCTTGCCGTCGATCATCGCCACCGGCGCCTTGAAGCCCGCGGCGAGGCCGGCGAGCTCGCCGAGGTCGGCGGGGGCGGGAATCGGAATCTTGCCGCCGAACTCGGCGGCATTGGCCGTCACGGTGCCGAGGATGATCAGGCGACGTGACTTCCACGACGACCGTTCGAGGTCTTCCAGTAGAAGGTTGGCCAGCAGGAAATGGCCGAAGTGGTTCGTGGCCACGCTGATCTCGTAGCCTTCCGGTGAACGCTGTGGTTCGGTGAGGCGCGGCAGGTACACGGCGGCGTTGCACACCAGTGCATCGAGCGATCGCCCCCCCGCGCGGAAGGCCGCAACGAATGCGCGCACGCTGGCCTGCGACCCGAGGTCGATGTGCAGCAGCTCGTATCGATCAGCGGGGATCTGCAGTGCCTCGGCCGCAGCGCGCGCCTTCTTGAGGTCACGACACGCCATCACCACGTGCCAACCGCGCCTCGCCAGCGCGTTCGCGGCATGCAGTCCGACGCCGGACGATGCGCCGGTCACGATGACGGTGGGATGATGCCCGGCCGGAGCCGAGGCGGGGCGGGAAGTGTCGGAGTCTGGTGCGTTGGTCATTCCTCAATTTACCCTCCGCGCCCCGCTTGTCATCAAGCGCCCCTACAGAACTTCCCCGACACACCAGTCAGGATTCTCCCTCTTCAGCCGCGCCATCGCCACGACGACAACAGAAGGAGAGCAGAGCACTGTCCCTCTTCCCTCAGGCCTCGCACGCGATGTCCACTGCCGTCCACGTCACCCCTACGGGGATCGAACGCTTCTTCGGAGACGAAGAGATCATCGTCTCGAAGACCGATCTCCAAGGCAGGATCACCTACGCGAACGACGTCTTCGTGCGCGTCTCCGGTTACGAGGAGCCTGAGCTGATCGGCGCGCCGCACTCGTTGATCCGGCATCCCGAAATGCCGCGGGCGGTGTTCAAGCTGCTCTGGGAAACGGTCGCCGACGGCAAGGAGATCTTTGCGTACGTCAATAATCTCTCACGAACCGGCGAGTTCTACTGGGTGCTCGCCCACGTGACGCCGTCGCTCGACCGCCACGCGCGCATCGTGGGCTACCACTCCAACCGGCGCGTGCCCGATCGGGACAAACTGGCCAAAGTGATTCCGCTCTACGACGAACTGCGCGCCGTCGAACACCGGCACGCGGATCGACGCGACGGCCTCGTGGCCTCGATGGCACGGCTCGAAGCCAAGCTGGCATCTGCCGGCATGGACTATCACGAATGGGTCTGGACCCTTTAACCCGCCGGTACCGCACCCCATGACGACCATCGCGTCCATCGACCACGCTCCGTATCTCGACGCCTGCGCTGCGCGCGACGCCGCGCGAGTCGAGCTTGCCGCGCTCAAGCAGGGCATCTCTCAGATTGCCCAAGTCTGCCGCCAAGCGGCGGAGGGCGACCTCGAACCGCGCGTCCTTGGCATCGACCGCGCGAGCGCACTCGGCGAGCTCACGCGCTGCATCAATCACCTCCTCGATCTCACCGATGCGTTCGTGCGCGAGTCGCGCGCCTCACTCCAGCACGCGAGCGAGGAGCGGTATTGGCGCCGAGTCCTCGAGCGCGGGCTCCCCGGGACGTATCGCGTCGCGGCGCGCTTGATCAACAGCGCCACCGAACAGATGGAGGAGAAGACCCACGCGCTCGCCGATGCGGCCGCGCTCCGCCTGCGGCTCGCCGATGAGTTCGAGGCGGCGATCAAGGTCGTCGTGCACAACGTCGCGGCCGCGGCCACGGAAGCGCGCGCGACGGCTGAGTCGTTGATGGGGATCTCACAGCAGACCGCGCAGCAGTCCACGATGGTGGCCGCGGCCGCGGAAGAGACGAGCCGCGGGATGGATGCCGTCGCCGCTGCCGCCGAGGAGATCACGGCGACGATCGGGCATATCGAATCACAATCGAGTGAGGGTCGCCTGGTGGCTGAGCAGGCCGTCGGCGCCGCGGAGCGCACCAACAAAGTGGTGCATGGACTCTCCGACGCGTCGAGTCGTATCTCGCACGTGGTGCGACTTATCGCCGATGTGGCGCATCAAACGCGATTACTTTCGCTCAATGCCGCCATTGAGGCCGCGCGCGCCGGCGAACTCGGCCGCGGATTCGCCGTCGTCGCCAATGAGGTCCGCACGCTGGCCACACGCACCAGCGAGGCCACCGGACAGATCGAAATGCAGGTCAACGACATTCAGACCGCCACGCGCGATGCCGTCGGGGCGCTTGGAGGGATCACGACTGCCATTACGAAGATGGCCGGCGTTTCTGCCGCGGTGAGCGACTCCGTACACAGTCAGCGCACCGCAACGGATGAAATCACGCGCAGCATCCACGAGGCGGCGCAGGGGACCCGCGAAGTGACCGTGAGCATGGGTGCCGTCTCTCAGTCGGTGACGGACACCACCGCGGCCGCGACACAGATGTCCGGTGCGGCCGCTGAACTCTCGCAAATGGCGGAACTTCTGCGCGGCGAGGTCGATCGGTTCCTCGGCGCGATCCGCGGCCAGCCCGCGTCGACGGCGGGATTCCTTGGATCCGCTGTGCGCACTGTGTAGCAAGTCCGGTTTGACATACACT
>CAYUMN010000147.1:1583-8056 GCA_964445835.1 uncultured Gemmatimonas sp. | reverse complement strand
CATCCGGGAGATCCTCCTTCTGGGTGGCGGACGCGAGGACTCTACGCCCCCCTCCCCGCCGCGTCCGCCACCCAGAAGGAGGATCTCCCGGATGTTGATCTCGGTGATGTACTTGGTCTGCTTCTCCTTGTCCTCGTACTGGCGATACTGCAGTTCGCCCTCGACGAAGATCTTGTCCCCCTTCTTCACGTAGCGCTCGATGACATCGGCGAGACCAGACCCCTTGGTCTTGCCGTTCCACGCGACGCACTTGTGCCACTCGGTCTTCTCCTGCTTTTCGCCCGATGCCGACGTCCACGAACGGCCCGTGGCGACGGAGAAGGTGGCGACCTTGCTGCCATTCGGGGTGGTACGGATCTCCGGATCGGCGCCGAGGTTGCCGATCAGGGTCACCTTGTTCAAGCTGCGGCTCATGTGGCCTCCTGGTATGGGTACGTCCGCGTAGGCACCATACATGGGGCCGAGCTGCGGGACGCCATCATTTCTCTGCGGGGGAAAGCTAATCCGGGCGGCTGACAGTCGCAGGACGGCGCCCAGCTAGGCACGGCTTGGGCTCCGACCTGGCGTCCGGCGCATGACCACCGCATCCTCCTCGGGACGCGCATAGTACCCTTTCCGGACTCCCACAGACTCGAAACCGCGGCTACGGTACAGTAACTGCGCAGGAGCGTTGCTCGCGCGCACCTCGAGGTACACGGTCGCGCCGAGGGGGTGGTCCGTGATGGCCAATAGATCATCCAGCAGGCGGGCTCCCACGCCCAGGCGCCGGGCCTCGGGAGTGACGGCGATATTCGCCAGTTCGGCCTCCTCACCGATCAGCGTTGCGACCGCGTACCCCACCACGACCTCGTCGCGAGTCGCGACACGGAAGTGCGCGGTCGTCGCGCCGAGCAGTTGGCGAAAGCTCGCGACGCTCCAGGGATCACTGAAGCAGACGCGCTCGATGGCGACAATCGCCTCGAGCTCCTCGACAACGGCGTCCCGCAGTATGAGTGACGGGCGCAGGCGGTGCTCATCCCTCAACCGAGTGGACGGCCTTGCGCCGCCTCCCACTTCACCTGTGCCTCGGCGAGTCGGCCATAGACCGGCTCCCACGTGGCGAGGTCGACGGCACCGGCGGCCTCAATGAGCGCCGAGGCGCGGGCCACGCCGCGCGCATGGGGGGTCGCGGTCACGGCCTCCTGTGGTCCGATGGCGGTCGCGTGCAACGCTGCGGCGCGCGCCGCAATCTCGTGCGCGGGCGCGAGGCCGAGTGCCTCATAGGTCGCCACCTCGCCGTTCGCCCCGATGGTGATGCGCGCCACGTATCGCTCCTCGCGCATGGCATCGAGTGTGGCGAGCCAGCTGCCTCGCGCCCCGCGCGTGGACTCGGTGCCGGCCACGATCAACGCGAGCGAGGGCACGGCGAAGAGCGGGAGACCGGCGCCCTGCGCCAGTCCTTTGGCCGCGGCACCGACCACGCGGAGCGACGTGAAGCTTCCCGGCCCCCCGCCGCAGACAATGCGGGCGCACTCCTGCAGCGCAACCCGTGCCTCGGCGAGGAGCGCAATCACGGCGGGCAAGAAGCGCTCGTCGGCCTCGCTCCGCATCACCACGGTGCGTTCGGCGATCACCACATCGTTGCGCACGAGGGCGAGGGTGCCAGCGCCAGCGGCGGCATCCATCGCGAGGGTCAGTCCGTCCACGTGAGCCTCCGGACCTCGGGGGTCGCCGGCAGATGCGCGAGCGTGAACGCCGTCCGCCGGGTGGGGAGCGCCGCCCCGGCACGTTCGGGCCACTCGATGCACACAATGGCACGATCGCGCAGCAGATCGTCCCACCCGAGCTGGGCCAACTGCGACGCGTCGCGCAACCGATACAGATCGAGATGATGCAGCACGCCCTTCGGCGAGGCGTACGACTGCACGAGGGCGTAGGTCGGACTCGTCACCGGCTCGGTGATACCGAACCCGGCGGCAATCGCTTGCACCAGCGTGGTCTTCCCCGCGCCGAGGTCGCCTTCGAGCGTGATGAGGCGCGGGGCCTCGAGGGATGCGCCGAAGACGCGCCCCCACGCGGTGAGGGCCTCGCGCGTGAGCTCAGCGCTTCCCACGCGGTCCTTTTGCAGCCTTCTCTCCCATGGCCGCCTTGAGATCGAAGAGTTCGTCGCGGAGGCGCGCGGCCGTCTCGAAGTCGAGATTCTTGGCGGCGGTCTTCATCTCGTCCTCGAGCTTCGTCACGAGCGTCGGCAAGTCGTCGGTGCCGTACACGCGCTGCGCCTCGGCCACCTTCTTCTGCTTCTTGCCGCTCATGCGCTGCGCTTCGCGTTCGTTCGATCCCTCGCGGGCGTCGGCGACGCGCGTGCTGAAGCGCACCTGATCCAAGCTTTTGGTGACGCCGGCCGGCACGATCCCGTGCACGCGGTTGTGCTCCTCCTGCACCGTGCGGCGACGGGACGTCTCATCGAGACAGCGCTGCATGGAGCCGGTGATGCGATCGGCATAGAAGATCGCACGCCCATCGACGTGTCGCGCGGCACGCCCCACCGTCTGAATAAGTGAGCGATCGGAACGCAGGAATCCTTCTTGATCGGCGTCGAGGATCGCGACGAGCGAGACTTCCGGGAGATCGAGGCCTTCGCGCAGGAGATTGATCCCGATCAACACGTCGAACTCACCGAGCCGCAGACCACGCACGATCTCCATCCGCTCGATGGCGTCGTTGTCCGAGTGCATGTAGCGCACCTTCACGCCGACCTGCGCCAGATAGTCCGAGAGATCCTCGGCCATGCGCTTCGTGAGCGTCGTGACGAGCACCCGTTCGCCACGCCGCTCGCGCAAGCGGATCTCGTGCAGGAGATCGTCCACCTGCCCTTTCACCGGACGGATCTCGATGATTGGGTCGACGAGTCCGGTGGGGCGAATCACCTGCTCGACCACCACGCCTTCGGAGAGCTTGAGTTCCAGATCGCCCGGCGTCGCGCTCACGTTGACGACGCGCGGTGCGAGGGAGAGGAACTCATCGAACATCAGCGGTCGATTGTCGAGCGCACTCGGGAGGCGAAAGCCGTACTCCACGAGCGTTGTCTTGCGCGCCCGGTCGCCGTTGAACATCCCGCCGATCTGCGGAAGCGTCGCGTGCGACTCGTCGACGATGACGAGGAAATCGTCGGGGAAATAGTCGAACAGTGTGGCAGGGCGATCACCCGGCTTTCGTCCGGCGAGCACGCGCGAATAATTCTCAATGCCCGGGCAGGTGCCGATCTCCATCATCATCTCGAGATCGAAATTCGTGCGGCTCTCGAGGCGTTGCGCCTCGAGCAGCTTCCCGGCCCCCTTCAGCACCTTCAGCCGTTCCACCAGCTCGACTTTGATCTCCTTCGAGGCACGCTCGAGACTCGGGCGCGTCGTCACGAAATGCTTCGCCGGGTAGATCGCCGTGCGCTCGAGCGGGACGATCAATTGCCCCGTGAGCGGATCGATCTTGCTGATCTTCTCGATCTCATCGCCGAACATCTCGATCCGCACCGCCTGCTCTTCGTACGCCGGCAGAATCTCCACCGTGTCGCCGCGCACGCGGAAGGTGCCGCGTTCGAACGACACATCATTGCGCCCGTACTGAATGGCGACGAGCGCCTTCAGGATGTCGTCGCGCGCGATGCGCTGCCCGACGCTCAGCTGCACCATCGACGCCTTGTACGTCTCGGGATCGCCGAGGCCGTAGATCGCCGACACGGTCGCGACGATGATGACGTCGTCGCGCTCCATCAGCGAGGAGGTCGCGCGCAGCCGCAGCCGATCGATATCCTCGTTGATCGAAGCGTCCTTCTCGATGTACGTGTCCGACGACGGGACGTACGCTTCGGGCTGGTAGTAGTCGTAGTACGAGATGAAGTACTCGACCGCATTGTTCGGGAAGAAGCCTTTGAGTTCGCCGTAGAGCTGCGCCGCCAGCGTCTTGTTATGCGAGAGCACCAGCGCCGGCTTTCCGAACTGCGCGACGACGTTGGCCATCGTCATCGTCTTCCCCGAGCCCGTGACGCCGAGCAACGTCTGGAACCGATCCCCACGCTTCAGCCCCGCGACCAGCTCGGCGATGGCGCGCGGCTGGTCCCCAGCGGGGGAGAAGGGAGCTTGGAGTTGAAACATCGATCGAGGCAGGAGGAGGGACGATGACAGTGGACCGCATCCGGACGGAGCAGTTCTCTTTCATCCTCCAGTCGTCAACCTACATTCCCGGAACAAGCGCCCGCGTCCACGGGATGCCCGCGAGAATCAGCACGAGTGTCACCGTCATGAAGATCGACGCCGCACGGTGGCGCGCCTGATCGGTCGCCCGCCCCTTCGAGACAATGCTCCCGATGGTCACGAGGATGGCGGCGAGCACCATAAAGGTCGGATGCTCGGCCACGATGAAGCGGAGATCCGGATCGGCCATCGTTGCGGCCATGTCGCGCATGGAGGCCTTCACCGTGGGGCTGAACAGGAAGAGCAGCAACCCGAGCAGGAGCTGGACATGCACCGAGCCCATGAACATCACGGTGGCGCGGCGTGCGGCCGCGTACGGGCGGTCCCCGGACCACCCGCCGACGGCCTTGAGGATGGCATACGCTCCGGCGACGAGGACGACCCAGCGGAGGAGGTTGTGCGTGAGGAGGAGAGCGGCGTACATGGCGGAGTCGGAAAGGGTGAGCGCGGCGACCCTCGAAAGATACAACGCCGCGCCGCGCCCGCCCGCGTCGCGGGTCCGGCGCTAGGTCTCTTCCTCGCTGAGGCGCTCGCGACGGGCCACCTCGCTGACCCCCTTCACCCGCCGAGCCGCCTTGATGATCCGCTCAAGGTGCGCAAGGTTCTCGACCTCCACGAGGGCCGAACCCGACACCCGCCCGTCGACTGTCTTCAGCTCCAGCGAGCGGATGTCGGTCCCCGCCGCACTGACCGCGGTCGCAAGATCGGCGTACAATCCGCGCCGGTCATTTCCCTCGATGGCCAAGCGAATCATGAATCGTTCGCCCGCCGTCTCCTGCCAATCGATTTCGAGACGCCGTTCGGGCTCGTGCACGAGATGCAGGAGATTCGGACAGTCCTGCCGGTGGATGCTCACGCCGCGCCCGCGCGTCACGTACCCGACCACCGTGTCCCCCGGGACCGGCTGACAGCACTGCGCATAGCGGACGAGGAGGCCATCGGCCCCTTGGATACGCAAGCCGCGCGATGTCCCTGGACGGCGCATCCGGTCGATCAACCGCTCCAGCGCACTCGGCTTGAGCGCCGGCGTCTCGGTCTCGTCGAGTTCGGGATAGATCGCCTTGAGCAGTTGGGTGACGGTGATGTCCCCCTGCCCGATGCTCGCGTACACGTGATCCTTCCCGTTCAGCTTGAGCGCGTCGGCCCCTCGCGTGAACTCGGCATCCGTGAGCTTGGTGTGTTTCCGACGGCGCAACTCGCGCTCCAGGATCTCCTGCCCGCCCGTGATGAACGTCTTCTGCTCTTCGGCGCGCAGCCAGCTGCGAATGCGATGTCGGGCGCGCCCCGTGTGCACGTGCGCGAGCCAGTCGCGACTCGGTCGCGCATTCGGCGAGCGGATAATCTCGACCGTCTCGGAGTTCCGCAGCTCGCGCGAGAGCGGCACGATGCGGCCGTTGACGCGCGCGCCCTGCGTGTGCAACCCGACCTCCGTGTGCACCGCGAAGGCGAAGTCGATCGGCGTCGCCCCCTTCGGCAACTGGATCACGTCGCCGGTCGGCGTGAAGACGAAGATCTCGTCCTGATACAGGTCGAGTTTGAGAAACTCGAGGAACTCGGCGGGATCCTTGGCGTCCAGCTGCAACTCGAGCACCCGCCGGAACCAGACCAGGTGGCGATCGAGGTCGTCCTGCGACTTCGTGTTTTCCTTGAAGCGCCAGTGCGCGGCAATGCCGTAGTCCGCTGTGCGATGCTGGTCGCGGGTGCGGATCTGGATCTCGTAGAGCTGTCGTCCCGGACCGAAGATCGTCGTGTGCAGCGACTGGTAGCCGTTGGATTTCGGTTGCGCGATGTAGTCCTTGATGCGCTCCTGCACCGGCGTCCATCCGTCGTGGATGACGCCTAACGCGTGATAGCAGTCGGGGACGGTGTTGACCAGCACGCGGATGGCCAAGAGGTCGAAAATTTCCTCGTAGGGGCGCTGGCGCTTGTCCATCTTCTTGTGAATGGACCAGAGATGCTTCGGCCGCCCCGTCACTTCGACGTCGGCGATGCCCGCCGCCGTGAGCGCCTGTTCCAGCGGCGCCTTGAGGGCGCGCACCAACGCTTCACGCTCGCCCCGCTTGGCGGCCACCATCTTGGCCAGCGTTCGATACGACTCCGGCTCCAGATATTTGAAGGCCAGGTCTTCGAGCTCCCACCTGACCTGCGCCATGCCGAATCGATGCGCCAGCGGGGCATAGAGATCCATCGTCTCCTGCGCAATGCGCTCCCGCTTGTGTTCGGGCAACCAGTCGAGCGTCCGCATGT
>CAYUMN010000147.1:0-1573 GCA_964445835.1 uncultured Gemmatimonas sp. | reverse complement strand
CGCGCGTCCTTCGCGATGGACACGAGGAGCTTGCGATAGTTCTCCACCTGGCGGTCTTTGGTGGAATTGAGGGGCAGGTGCCCGATCTTCGTCAGCCCGTCGACGATCTGCGACACCTCGTGACCGAATTCCTTCTCGATCTCGGCGACCGTGACCGGCGTGTCTTCGACCACATCGTGGATAAGCCCACTTGCCACGGTGACCGTGTCCAACTGCAGATCGGCAAGAATCTTCGCGACCTGGACGCAGTGCGATACAAACGGATCGCCGTTCTTGCGAAACTGCCCCTCGTGCGCCTTGGCAGAGAAGTCAAAGGCGCGACAGAGAAACTCCACATCGAGCCGCTCCGGAATGGGATCTCCGGACGGCCACCAGTCGGGCGATTCGCGAACCGACACCGCAGTGGTCACAACAATCCAGCCTCAGCAAAGCTCGTATAGCGACCACGCCCAACGATAACGTGATCGTGCACAGGAATGTCGAGCAAGCGTCCCGCTGCCACTAGCTGGTCCGTCACCGCGCGGTCGTCCAGAGAGGGCGTTGGGTCGCCACTCGGATGATTGTGTACGAGAATCAGCGCCGCCGCCCGCTCGGCGATGGCTTCACGAAACACTTCGCGAGGATGCACGAGGGACGAGTTCAGAATACCCCGGGTAATCGTGATGTCCCGCTCCAGCCGATGCTGCGCATCGAGCACGGCTACATGAAACTCCTCGACCGGAAGGTCCTCGAGACGCGTCGCAAAGAGCCGATAGACATCCCTCGGCGAGCGAATCGACACGCCTTCCTGCCGAGTTTCGGTCGCCATCCGCCGACCCAATTCCAGCGCCGCGTGAATCACCACCGCCCTCACGCGCCCGATTCCGGGCACCGAGGTGAGCATCGCCACCGGCTCAGACGCGATGCGCCGGAGTGAACCACCCGAGCGACCCACCACGTCGTGTGCCAGGGCAATCGCCGACCGTCCTCCCGATCCCGTCCCCAGAACTATGGCCAGAAGTTCGATCGCACTCAACCTCGACGCACCGTGTGATGCGAGCCGTTCGCGAGGGCGTTCCCCCACCGGGAGCTCCTTGATACTTAATGCTGTGCCCGAGACCTGTCGAGGTAAGTGACTGTTGAGAAAAGGCTTTGAGTCCATGTCCGCTCCGATAGTATGAGAACCGGAGCATGTCCACAGCTCGCGAGCGATGCGTCATCCTCCCGACGCGTCACCCATCGTTTTCACGCACCGCCCTCCCCTACGCGTTCACCCCGTGGCACTTCTTGAACTTCTTCCCGGAGCCACAGGGACACGGATCGTTGCGTCCGGTGCCCGTGAAATCGACGGGGCCTTGGGCGCCACCACCCGCCAAACTGGACAGGGGACGGGCGCGTCCGGCCCCGACCACCAGGGGGTCGCCCTTCGAGACCGCCTGCCTGGGAAGTGCGCGGTCTGACGCCGCCGCGGCCGCGCCTCGGTCGTCGTGGGGAACCGTCGACGACGGCGCCTCTCGCTCGCTCCGCACGGGGGACTCATCGACAATATCCTCGACAATGCCAAGTGCGTTGTAACGCTTGGTCTGCCGCCTCA
>CAYUMN010000146.1:0-8072 GCA_964445835.1 uncultured Gemmatimonas sp. | reverse complement strand
ATACACGGTGTCGAACTCACTCCCCTGCGATTTGTGAATCGACATCGCCCAGGCGCTGACGGCCTCGGGCAACTGCGGTAACGGAATGCCGCGCGGCCCCTCAGCGCCCGACGCTCCGGCAATGAAGGCGCGCTCCGGGACCACTCCGTCCTCCCCCGCCTCGTCCCATACGACGCCGATGTCGCCATTGAAGATCTGCAGCGTGTAGTCGTTGCGCGTGATGAGCAGCGGACGGCCGCGATACTGGAGTCCGGACACACTGCGCCCGCCCCGGCGCAACGCCCCTTCAACACGCTCGACGACCGCAGTGGTACCAGCAGGTCCGACATTCGTCGCGCAGAGCACTCGCGCCGCGCCAATGCGCTCGATCGCCTCAGCCGCGGATGCCGCATCGAACACACAATCGACCGCAGCGGAGTAAGCGGCGATCCACGACTCGTCCTTCACATCCTGCACGATCCACTCGAGGGTCGAGTCGCCACTCCGTAGCGTCGCAATCGCGGTATCGGCATCACCGTCGCGAATGGCACGTGCGAGCGCACCGATTCCGCGCGAATCGTCAAAGCGATGGCTCTTGGTGAGCCGCGTGAGGCTCCCCGTCAATGGCGCGTGCTCAGCGGCATTGACAATATCCGCCAGCACCGAGCCTGCCTCCACGGAAGCGAGCTGATCGTGGTCCCCGAGGAGGTACAAATGCGCACTCGGGCGCAGTGCGCTGAGCAGAACATCCATGAGAAGCAGCGGCACCATAGATGCTTCGTCCACAATCACGACATCGTGTTCGAGCGGATCGTTCGCGTTGCGACGAAAGGTGTCCTCGACGGGGAGATAGCGAAGCAAGCGATGTAGCGTCGTCCCAACCGGCGGCACAAGCTCTCGCAGATGCGACTTGCCCTCGCGCGCCCACACAGAATCAATCGCCTCGCCCATACGGGTCGCGGCCTTGCCCGTGGGGGCCGCGAGCGCGATGCGCATCTGTGGCTCCCGCTCAAGCAGCTCGGCGAGAATCGCAGCGACGCGGGTAGTCTTCCCGGTTCCAGGGCCGCCGGTGATCACATGAAAGCGGTCCTCTTTAGCGAGTACAAGGATTGCCCGCGCCACTCGCGACTCGGCTTCGCGAAACCGCCGAAGGTAGAGGCGATCGTATTCGAAGACGAGTGGTGAGCTGCCGTCACCGCTGCCAACCCAGTCGTGCTTCGGCAGTGCCGCACTGAGCTCCGCGGTATTGAACGCCTTGATGCCAAGCTCCGCAGCGGCGGTGGCGATGCCATCGAGACTGAGACAGGAGTGGCCCTCGAGGGAGGCGCGCATCACGACGGCGGCAGCCAGCGGCACGTCCCTAGTCGCGGCGGAGTCTCCGTCTGCACCGACGCGTGCGACAATATCGTAAAACCGTGCGGCGAGGGGACCGAACGCTTCGCGGAGTTCGGGCGTCATTGGCGTGCTCATGAGGCATAGCCTCCAATGGCGGCATCGAGCGCCTCCACAAGCGCGCGCGAAGGACGATCGTTGAACCACGCGGGGACGCCCGCGGCGAGTCCGCGCAGGAACGCGTAGCCTACACCACCGATATCACGATCGTAGTCGTAGTTCACGCCAAGACGCGAGCGGAGGAATCGATGCAGCGCGACGATGTACACGTGGTATTGGAGTACGAAGTGCTCACGCATCATGGCGCGGCGACAGCCGCTTTCATCATACGCGGCGGCGGTTTCGCCGAGTGTATTGGACTTCCAGTCGATAATCCACCAACGATCGTTGATCACGCATACCAAGTCCACGACGCCGGTGAGAATGCCGTCAAGTTCCTGCTGCGAGGTGCGGCCCAATGCGGCCGCGTAGCCCGCGAGCCAGGCTTCGCCGTGCTGCTTTAGCGCGGCGGCGATCGCCTTTGCCGTAATGCTTTCCATTGGCATCTGGAATCGCCACTCGCGGAAGGACTTCTCCTTTGGCACGCTGCTAAGCGCGGCACCTGCGGCTTGCATGGGATCTGCCAGCGTACGCTCGGCCATGGCCCGCACGAAGTCGGCGGCGGCGCGGCGCGCCTCAGTTCCAGCGGTGGGGGTTGGAAGACCAAAGCCGCTAAGCATGTCGTCGACGGCCTGCGTCAGTACGTCAGGCTCGGCAACTCGCGTGTAATCGAAGTGCTCAAAGAGCGAGTGTAGTGCGTCACCGGTGTGGGCACCGCCTGGGAGTGCAGTACCAATCAGCGTGGGATCAGCCGTGGCCTCGGCGCGATCAAGCACGGGAGCCTCCTCGCCGTCGTCGCTGTGCGAGAGGGCGGAGGTGAGGCGCGTGTAGGAAGTGACGGACCAAGAGGAACGCTGCGGGTACGAAATGTTAACATCTCGCGCGCTGATATCGTCCGCCGCGACCGCAGGCTTTGGCACAGTAGCGACACTCGGGCCGCTCGCAATGTCCGCAGCGATTTCGTCGGGATGCCCTGCGGCAACGACGGCAATGGGATCGCCGCGGAGCAGATGATGCACAACACTGTTCTCGTCGTCAGTTGCGACGGAGATGTAGGTTCGCCACTTCGCGCGCGTTAGCGCAACGTAGGTAAGGCGGAGATTCTCCGAGAGCGGAGGGTCAGTGGGGATCTCAGCATTGAGCGGCTCACTCTCGAAGGTGATGCGACGCGTCCCGTCGTCAAAGCGGGCAACGCGCGGCATCTCTGCCTCGCGCGCCTTCAGCCGCCAGAGGAAAGGACAGAACACAATGGGCCACTCAAGCCCCTTGGCAGCGTGCACGGTCGCAATCAGGACCGCTTCACGATCGGACTCGAGATGGAGCTGGCGCGCCTCTGGGGTGATGTAGTTGTCGTCCGCGAAGCGATGGGCCCAGTGCCGCAATTGCGCGGGAGTGCGATACCCTTCCCGTTCAGCCTGCTGCAACAGCGTGACGACATGACGCAGATCGGTGAGATGCCGCTCACCATCACCGCTGGTGGCGAGATGCGTGATGGAGTTCCAGTCGTGCGCGAGCGATGTCAGGGCTCCGAGGGCGCCGATGAAGTTCCAGTCGCGTTGTGCCTGAGCGAGACGCTCGATGAGCTGACGCCACTGCGGATGATTCGTGGAGAGCGCGGCGAGCTGTGCGGCGGTCCACCCACCGAACTCGGTGGCGAGCGCGCGGCGCACGACGCGCGAGTCGGCAGGACGCTCGATGGCGTCGATCAGCAGCAGGAGATCGTTCCACACCTGCGAGGTGGCAATGTCGCCTGTGGCGCTAGAGATCGCAGGGACGCCGCGCTCCTTGAGGGCGCGAATAAGGGGAGCAGCGAGACGGTTTGCGGTGACGAGGACCACAATGTCCCCGGGGCGCACGGAGCGCGGAGGGTCGCTCGCGTCATCACGCGCCGTGATTGAGGGATCGGCGAGGAGCCGCGCGATTTCGTCCGCTGTTTGGCGAATGGCGTTCGCTTCGCGCACGTCGTTGTTGGTCCCGGCGACACTGGTGAGCACGAGCGGACGTCCGCGCGCATCGTTGAGCGAGTTGGCCTGGCGGTACGCTTTGACCGCTTCGAAATCGAGGATCGTGGTGGGGACGGCGAAGGGCGCTTCGTTCCGCTTGAACAGCGCTTCGGTGGCCTTCACGAGACCAGGGTCACTGCGATAGTTGGTATCGAGCTTGAAGACGCGGTGGTCAGCGGCTTCGCGCGCGGCACGATACGCGGTGATGTCGGCACCGCGGAATCCGTAAATGGACTGCTTGGGATCGCCGACGAGAATCAGCGGGTGTTTGGAAAAGGTGGTGGCAAAAATGCGCCACTGCGCCCAGTCGGTGTCTTGGAACTCGTCTAGGAGGACGGCATCGTAGCGTTCGGCGAGTGCCTTGCGGAGAATGGGACCGCGCGCGGGGTCGTCGAGTGCTTCGACGAGCATGCCGACCTGCTCGTCGAAGCCAGCGACACGGTCGTGGCTCATGGCGGCCTCGACCCGATCGACGATCGAGAGGACGACGTCCTGTTCGAACGCTTGCGAGGCGGCGGCGGCGGCCTCGACAGCGCGGTCGCAGGGCGCGAGAAATGGTTCGGCGAGCGCCGTCGATTCGTTCGTCTTCCTCTTCTTGTTCGCACTCGCCTTCACCGCAGGGGTGGTCCAGCGCTCGAGCAGTGTTACGGGCAGTGGCGTGTCGGAGGAGTGCTGCGCCGCGGCACGCTCGAGTTCATCGATATCCTCGAGCGTCGGCGCTTCCGTGTTCCACGTGATGGATGCATGGTAGGTGCGCATGTGTGCTGCGTCGAATGCCGCCACGACCGCATCAAGTGCCTTGGTTGTCTCGGCAAGCAACGTACCGCGTTCCACACGCGCCGGACGCTGGGCGCCAATCGCGCCGCGGACACGCTTTACCTGCTTCACCAGACTTCCCTGCTCAAGCGGTGGCGCGGCCCCGAACAGGAGGTGACTCTCCACCCCCGGCGCCCATGCGATCGTTCGCCATTCATCGGCGAGTGCCGTCTCGATGTACGGCGACACATCCTCAAGGAAGGTCAGCCCCACTGGCACGCCGCACTCGAAGGCGAACTCCTCGAGGACGCCCTTGAAGAAGCTGTGGATGGTGGTCACTGCGAGGCGGTCCATCGAAGCGAGAGCTTCCTCGAGCGCCTGCGCGGTCTTGGCGCCTCCGGCCGCCAGCAGTGTGGGAATCCATTCCTCGTGCCCTTTGGTGGACTCGCCCGCACGTATCAGTTGGACGCGCCGCAACTGCTCGCGGAGGCGCTCCTTCAGCTCGGCGGTCGCTGCATTCGTGAAAGTGACGGCGAGGAGTCGCTCGGGCTTGCCGAGCGGCGGAAGAAGAGGGTCGGCCAACAGAAGGCGGACTGCCGTCTTCACCATCCACGTGGTCTTCCCCGTTCCCGCCGAGGCTTCGACGAGATGCGGGCCGTTGCCGCTGATGAAGTCTTCGGGAACGCTCATTCGGGAGCTCCCTCTACCCGATGTTGCATCATCGGGAGCAGGACGCGCTCCGCATTTGCGGCGAAGGCGTCAAAGAGATCGCGATTGTCCGTCAGGCTGAGCACGGGCCAGCAGAGCAAGTGGTGCGCCTCCTCGCGCTCTCCATGCGAGACCTCGCCGGAGAAGCTCTTCCCTGCCCACTTCCCCTGCGCGCTGCGCTCGGCTTGCTCCGTGTCCTTCTCCGCGATCTGCTCGGACCGCGGCGCGAGCTTTCGCCGCTTGAGCCACTCGTGACCCGACTTTCTGAACAGCGGGACTGGGGCCTGCGAGGCCTCCGTGTACAGTGCGCAGAGACTGGCGAGCAACGGTTCCGGGTTCTCGACTGCAGTGAAGTGCCAGGGCTTGTGGTCTTCGATACGCGTAATGCGCGGCACAGGTTCTCCGCGCGTTGCGAGAAGGTTCATCGCGAGATGCGTGACCCAATGCCTGACCGCTGAATAGGGCTCGACTTTGTAGAGGCTGGCCACGACGCGTGCGTTGGCCGTGAGTGCATCGAGTCGTCCGGTGATGGTGTACTCACCCACAACGCACTCGAGCGGGCGCACCTCCTCCCAGTTTTCTTCGCGCATGGCAGCGAGATGCGGGAACCAGACCGCGGCAATCTGCTCGGCCGCCACGCGCCCTTCCTCGCCATAGGGAAGTTCGGGCTGATGCCGCAGCCATGTCTCGATCTCCTCTTGGGTACGCGTATCGCCGCGGCGTTGGGCGGACTCGAGTCGCCATGCTACTTGGCGGAAGTTGTTGTCGACGCCCGTGGCGGTCCGGATTTTGAGTCCCTGTGGCTCCGACTGCGCAAGCTCGTCAGCCTCGGTCCGCATCAGGAGTCCGGCCACGCGTTCGCAGAAGTGCCGCGTCGGGTCATTGACTGCGCTGGCGAGCACTTCGAGGCCAATCACACGAGATGGATCCGCGAGGAGCGGCTCGCTCGCGAAAGTCGGACGCGCGATGCCAGCTTGCATCAGCTTGGCGGCGTGCGCCCATCCCTTGGCGGCACTCGTCCAGCCTGCAACGCCGTCTGCTCGCGGCGTGAAGAGCCTGAGCGAGAAGGGATGCGGCGGCTCCTCAATGACGATCTCCCGTACCGATGCTGGAACGAGCGTCGCGATAAGGTCACGCAACTCCGACAGCGCAACCGAGGGCGCGCGCTTCTCCTGCTTCTGTAGCGTGACACCGGTCCAACTGATGTGCAGTCGATGGCCCGCACTGCACAGGGCTTCGCGGAAGGTGTCGAGGGCATCCGCGCGCGCATCGGGATCTTCGGCGCGCCCGGCCTTGGCGTTGGTGCCGTCGCCAATGGGCACGGGATGCTTCTCAAGAAGATCCCAGGCGATCGAGCCGCCACCACCGGGATGAAGCGCATCGCTGACGCCAGCCATGAGTACGACATGACTTGGCAGCACCGCCCCGGATTCGAGACGGCAGACGCGCATTCCCCCGCGCAGGTGTCCCGACGCCCCGGTACCTTCCTCAAACTCTTGCGCGAGCAGCGCGCGCAGGGTGCCAAGCGAGATGATCGTGCCGGGAGCGACCCGCTCGATGCTGTCGAGGAGCCTGCTCAGCGTCTCACGCAGGGTTCGTGCGGCCCGCGCGTCGTCGGGGCCGTCGATTGCGATGAACTGCCGGAGGGTGTCCTCAAGCAGTGACTGCCAATCGCGTCCGTTGCGCTCGGTGCGCAGCGCATCGCAGTGGGCAAAGAGCAGGTCGGTCCAGGCCGCGAGTCGCCCAATGAGATCAGCACTGCCGGCGGTATCGCCGCTCACCGGAAGGAACCCGTTCACCGGCACCTCCTGGCGTCCGGTCGCGACGCCGAGAACGAGTCGGTCGATGCCATGACGCCAGGTACCCGCGTCGAGAGCGGGAACGTCGAACCGGGCGTGCCGCTCATCGGCATCGCGCCCCCAGGTCACGCCTGAGCGCGTGAGCAGCGTAAGTGCGGCGGAGACGTCGTCGTCAGAGAGTGCGGCGGCGCGCGCAATGGGACTCAGCGCGAGCAGCGCACCGATGTCATTGAGTGTGGCACGACCATCGGCAACCGTGAGGAGCTCGGTGAGCGCGAGAATAACGGCGGAGTTCTCGCGGAAGGGGCGGCCTGCCACAGAGTACGGGAGGCGCGGCATTCCTTCTTCATCGACACCGAACACCGCATCGATGGCGGGGAGATACTCCGGCAACGAGGTCACGTAGAGCGTGATGTCGTGCGGCCGGAGCGTGGGGTCATCCTCGAGTGCCTTGATGGCGCGCTCGCGCAGGGTTTCGATCTCGCGAAGCGCGGAGTGGCAGTTGTGGATTGTTAGCGAGTCGTCGAGCGATTCGCGTGCATCAGCGGCGGCACCGCGAAGCTGGTGCTGGACCGCGCCAAGAAGGGTCGGCTGGCTTGCTGCAACATCGACCCCAGCAAGCCCCCGAGCCCGGAGGTCGGCACGCGCGGTCTCGCGGCGTTCCGAAAGCCGAGGCGATTGGGCGTCGCTCAGGGGCTGCAGGACGCACCAATGCACATCGCGTGTTGTGGCAATGGCGCTCAGGAGTTCGCGCAGCGCTGGCGGAACCGCTGGATCACCCACCATCAGCAGGGTGTGCGGAGTTTGATCGTCCACCTGCAGCGTCCCCGCGCGCGCCGCCCGAATGCACCGGGTGGGAGATGGGCCGACCGCGCGCTCCACCAGTTGCAGCCAGAGCGCGCGCTGCCAGCGCTCGTTCTCGTGGTCGCTGGTGATCAGCGACTCGCTGCTCTCCCAGTGCATCAAGAGATCGGGGCGATAGAGGAGGTAGGCGCGCAGCCGACGCGCGACCGAGCCCGCGAGATCAAGCAAGACTATCGCGTCCCCTGCATTGAGGACACTTTGCGCGGGAGCGGGGAGCAGCGCCATTGAGTCCTGAATGGAGCGTGTGAGCGCCCACGTCATGGAGGGCACGCTCCACTCGCGCTGCTGGCCATCAAGTCCCACAGCCTCGTGCAGCCACCCCGCGGGCTTCACCATCCGCACTCCGGCCACGCATCCCTCGGCTCGGGCAATCGCCAGCATCAGATGACGTTGCAGTGCGGCATGCTCGGCGAGCACCACCGGGCGATCGAACGGCCCCGGTGCGATCGCCCGCAGTTCGCGTACGACCCAG
>CAYUMN010000145.1:0-8105 GCA_964445835.1 uncultured Gemmatimonas sp. | reverse complement strand
GCGCGCCGGCGGGCAACGGCGCGGGCAACGACGCGGGCAACGACGCGGGCAACGACGCGGGCAACGACGCGGGCAGCGACGCGTCCGCGTGCCCCGTCGCGATCGGCGCAGTCACCGAGGTGCGTGGCGCCTCGTCGCGTGGCGCCTCGTCGCGTGGCGCCTCGTCGCGTGGCGCCTCGTCGCGCGCCGCCTGCAACGCCGCCCACGCCGCTTCGAGCGAGGGATCGCCCGGCGTCATCAGCCGCGCGCGCGCCAGATGGGCCTCGGCCTCCGCCCACCGCTGTTGTTGATAGCAGAGGAATCCCAGCCCGCGATGGGCCGGCCCGAACTCCTTGCTGATGGCCAGCGAGTCGTTCCACGCGCGTTCCGCGGCCGCCGCATCTCCCTGCGCCAAGGTCACGCGCGCCACGAGATCGTGCACATCGGCGCGATGCGCGTGCCGATCGGCCCCGCGGCGTGCCACGCGAAACGCGTTCGGGAGCTCGCCACGGGCGAGCAACGCCTCGGCGAGCGGGAGAAACACGAGGCTCGTGGGGTCGATAGCGAGCTGTTCGCTCATCGCGCGAATGGCGTCAGCGCTCAAGCGGCACCTCCCGGTCGAGCACTTCGAGCAACCGCGAGGCCGCCGCCACGCCGTCCTTGATGGCCGCCGCCCCCGGATACCGTTCCGAGCTCTCGAGGAACGCACTCCACGTGGAGACTCCCTCGCCCAGCGCGCCGCGCCGGAAGGCCTCGGCCCCCTGACGCAGCGCACTGGGCAGCGTCAGGCGTGGGGTCGGCTGCATCGACAGGCGGGTTTCGATCGGCGTCACCTGACTTGGTCGCGCAGGCTGACGCAGCACCACCACCCCCGTGCTCACGAGTCCGTACACCACGCGCGCGACATCGAACTCGCTCATCGCCAGATTCGCCGCGATCATGCGCAAGTCCGTCTTCCCGTCGATCTCGGCCAAGACCTTCCACTCCTGCGGGAGGAGATCAAGGAGCGCCGGATGATCCGCATCGCCCGGCGCGAGATCCGGGATGACGAAGAGATTGGGCACGCGATCCGCGATGCGCGACCACTCATCGATGCGGCGCGCGCCTTCCATCAGCAACGATTCCGTCCCGAGCGGCGTCGACGCGTAGAGCAGCGCATCTTCGTTCAATCCTTCCTCGAACCGGAAGTTCCCTTCGGACCACGACATCAACTCGAAGACCACCGCCTCAATCTGGAGGCGCATCTGGCGCTCTATCTCGCGGGCCGTCACGAGTCCGAGCGCGATCAGAATCTCGCCGAAGCGTCGACGGTCTCCGTGCGCCTGCGCCTCCTGCACGGTCGCGAGGTCGGCGTCGGTCAGTCGCCCCGACCGCACCAGCAGATCGCCAATGCGGTGTGGGTTCGACCGGATCGACGCCGAGATGACCTTGCCGTTCTCGAACAGCACCACGCCCTCGTTGTCCCGCATCAGCGACACGACCGTGAGCGTCCCCGTCTTCCGGCTCAGATCAAGGAGCTGGAAGACATCGTGGATGCCGAGTTCGGCGAGCGGGCCTTCGATCGCCATCAGCCGTTCCCGTCGTCGTCCGCATCGACCCCATCAAGCCGATGTTGCACGGCACGCGCTTCCCGGAACGCCCGACGCGCGAAGTCGCCGTGCGGCTCCAACTCCGCCACGCGGCGGAAGCAGGCGAGCGCCTCGCGGAATCGTTCCCGCCCCGCGAGCAACACGCCCATATGGAAGATCGCGCCAATGTGTCCGGGATCGAAGCGCAGCACACGCTGGAAGGCGTACGCGGCGTCGGCGCCACGCCCGATCTCCATCAGCAGTTCGCCGAGCGCCACCAGGCCGTCGAAGCTGTACGGATCGCGCTCGAGGAACTCGACCAGCAACGCGAGTGCGGCCGCGGTGCGGCCGCGCACGCGATGCAGTGCGGCCAGCGCCAGCGTGGCATCGGCGTACGTCGGCACGACATCGAGCGCCGCCACGAGTTCATGCTCCGCCTCGTCGAAGTCGCCGCGCTGTGTCAGTAACTGCGCGAGATCGTAGCGCACGGCCGCAAAGTCGCCATCGAGCGACAACGCATGCCGGTACGCGGCGATCGCCGCATCCAGATTCCCAAGCGCCTTCGTGATGTTGCCGATGCCGCGCAGTACTTCGGCGCGATTCGGATCGACGCCACGCGCGCGGTCGAGGATCTCGAGCGCCCCCTCGGGGTCGCCACTGTCGAAGCGGGCCGACGAGACGAGCAGCAGCGCGTCGATATCCTCCGGCAGGACCTCGAGCAAGCGCTCGCCCGGCACACGGGCGTCGAGGCCACGCCCCAGCATCAGCAGGCACTGCGTCTCCCCGCGCAACGCTTCCGGATGGTCGGGGGCCACGCGCCGCGCCGACTCGAAGCGTTCGAGCGCATCCCCCCACGCACCCTGACGACCGAACGCCTCGCCCAGCAGCACATCGCCGCGCGCCGCGTCCCCGCCCCGACCCATGACGCGACGCACCTCGGCCATCGCGCGATCGACCAGCCCCTTCGAGAGATAGTCCTCGGCGAGGTCGTACGCGTCCGCGGCCGAGCGCGCGGTCAACGGCTCCGGTAGGGTCGCGGACGGCGCTTCGAGCTGCGTGAAGATCGAATCGAGCACCGTGCGGTCGAACGAGAAGGTGTCGACCCCCGAGCTGATCCGCTGCTCACCACCGAGATCCGGAACGACGGTGAGATCCGCATCCTCGAACTCGAGATCGATCGCCAACTGGAACGACTGGGGGACGTAGTAGGGATCGATCTCCAGCGCGCGCTTCGTCTCACGCAACGCGCCGGCATAGTCGCCGAGGTTGGACAGCGTGAAGCTCAAGTTGTAGTGCGACTCGGCATGATCCGGCGCGGCCTGGATCGCCCGCGCGTACGCCGTGCGCGCCTCCTCGAAGCGCCGCATCTCCGCCAACACCAGTCCGACCCCATTCCACGCCGTCGCCGAGTCGACGTTGTGTTCGATCACCTGCCGGTAGGCTTCGAGCGCGAGCTGGTAGCGCTTTCCGCGAATCAGCAGCAGCGCGAGGTTGAGCCGCGCCTTCGCGAATCCCGGCGCGTCATGCAGCGCCTGTCGGAACTCGTCGATCGCATCTTCCGCGTTCCCCGCATGAAAGAGCGCCACCGCGCGATTGTTTCGCGCGATCGCGTAGGCGGGATCTACTTGCAACGCGTTCCCGTAGCTCTCGGCGGCCTCGCGATGCTTCCCGGTTTGATGGAGCGCGACGCCCCGCTCGTTCCAGAGCTTCGGCGAGTCTGGTCGCGCGGCGATCAGCTCGTCATACAGGGCAATCGCTTGCTCCGGCTCCTTCTTGAGCAGATGCAGCTCGGCCGTCGCCTGCACTACGAGGGCGCGATCTTCGCCGCGATCGAGTGCCAGCCGATACTCGCGCATCGCCTCGGGGATCAACCCCTGCTGCCGAAACGCCTGGCCCAGCGTGTAGTGCGCCAGCGGTTCGCCTTCGGCGATCCGCATCTGGACCTGCGACTTGCGCGCCTGACGCCCGGGCATGAGCGCTTCGTACTTCTTGGGATCGTATTCGTCGAGCGAAAGGTTCGCCTGCGCCCGCGACAGCGAGGGATTCAGTTGCACGGCGCGTTTCGACGCCTGTTTCGCCTCCTCGTGCCGCCCCATGTCGCCATAGACGAACGACAGCAGAAAGTGCGCGTCCGGATTGTCCGGATTGAGTGCGATGCTGCGTTGCAGCGAGGCCAGCGCCTCCTCCAACGTGCCCTGATTGTACAGGACCTCGCCAAGGTAGAAGTGCAACAGCGAGCTCTGTTGTTCGCGCGCGATCGCGGTGCGGAACCAGCTCAGCGCCAAGCCAAGCCGGCCGGCGGCCTTCTCCGCGAGCCCGAGCTGGATCATCACCCCGACGTCACCGGGGCGGAGCGCGAGCAGCGCCTGGAATTCCGGAATCGCGTCCTCAGGCTGCCCGAGCAACGCGAAGGCGCGCGCCAGTTCCCAACGGGCGTCGCGATCATCGGGACGCAACCGCAGCCGCTCGCGGAGCTCGGCCACTCGCTGGTCGTAATAGCCCGTATTGAAGTACGCGATCTCGAGGTTACGCTGCGCGACCTGCATCTTCGGGTCGAGCTCGAGCGCCTTCGTGAATGCTTCGACCGCCTCGTGATGCAACCCCTTCGTGAAATAGAGCACGCCGAGGTTGTTGTGCGCACCCGCGTCACTGGGATCGATCCGGCGCGCGAAACTGCGCAGGACCTCGCGGTCCCGCTCAGAAATGGTGGCCGTCTGCGGCGTGGTCACGCGACTTTGATTGCGGTGAGCATGGCCCGCAGACTCGGCGGATCCGGCAACAGCAAAAAGTAGCCGCGAAGCGGGGCGGTATCGTTCTGCAGCTGGAACTCAGTCTCCACGCAGAACACGTGCTCCGCGCCGTCCGACGCTTCGAGATACGTCGAGCTCAGCACCGCATCGCTCATGTCCACCGCGAGGACCGGCGGCGAGTTGAGAATGCGCATGTTCAGGAACTCGGCGAGGGCGTTGAGATAGGCCGCGCTCAGGATGTTCCCCGCCTCCTTCAGCGCCGACTGCTCGATCTCACCCAACACCTCGATGCGCTTCCCCATCATGAGTCCCGCCACGCGCATCGCGATGGGCTGCGGGAACACCAGCAGCGTCACCCCCGTGAGATCGCCGTCGACGCGGATCGCGACCGCGGCGACCGGCTCTTCGGCACCGCCGATCGCGTTGGGGATCGCGTCCAGTGTCGTGATGTTGATCTGCGGCACCGAGATCATGATGCGCTGTCCGGTGATCTGCGAGAGCGCCGTTGCGGCGTGCCCCGCGCCGATGTTCGCGACCTCGCGCATCGCGTCGATCGCCGCCTTGGACATCTGCCGCAGGCCGTCGGGCGGAGTGCGGCGGCTCACAGGAGACTCCCCACGTCCATGATCAGCGCTGGCGCCCCGTCCGACAGAATCGTCGCGCCGCTGAAGAGCGCCAGCCCATCCCGCGCTCCATCGAAGGCCTTCACCACGATGTCCTCCTGGCCGATCAGTTCATCCACGATGAGGCCCGCTCGTCGGTCCCCGCGCTCCATCACCACAATCTCTTCTTGCCGTTCGTCGCACGTCCCACCGAACCGGACCACGTCGCGCAGCCGCAGCAGCGGCATCACTTCGTCGCGCAACACCAGCATATCGCGGCCCTGCACGGGGCGCACGATCGCCGGACCGCGCTCCAGCGTCTCTCGCACATGCGTCAGCGGAAGGGCATAGCGCTCCGTGCCGACCCGCGCGAGCAGGGCGCGCACAATCGCCAGCGTGACCGGGAGTCGCATCGTCAACTGCGTCCCGCGCCCGGGCTCGGAGGTCATCTCCACGGAGCCGCCCAGCGCCCGCGTGCGACTGATCACCGCATCGACGCCCACCCCACGCCCCGAGACCGCCGTCACATGATCGGAGGTCGTGAAGCCCGGATGCGCGATGCAACGCAGAAGGGTGTCGTCATCCAGACGCTCGGTCCCCAGCGGCACGAATCCCAGCGCGAGCGCGCGCGACAGCACCTTCTCGCGATCGATCCCCTTCCCGTCGTCCTTCACGGTGATCACGACCGAGCTGCGGTCACGGAACGCCGCCAGCACGAGGCGTCCCGCGCGCGGCTTGCCGAGCGCCTCGCGCGCCGCCGGCGCCTCGAGTCCGTGATCGACCGCATTACGCAGGAGATGCACGACCGGCTCGCCGATCTCATCGAGCACCGAACGATCGATCTCGATCTCCTTCCCCTCGATGCTGAACAACACGTCCTTGCCCAGCTGTCGCGCCACGTCGCGCACCAAGCGCGGGAAGCGATCGAACACCTGCCCCACCGGCACCAGGCGACTCGTCATGATCTCGGCCTGCAGATCGCCCATCAGCCGCGAGGCCTCCGCCATCACTTCGTCGAGCGCGGGAATCGCTGCGTCGCGCGCCACCGCCTGCAGTCGTCCGCGCACGATGACCAACTCGCCGACAAGGTTGAGCAGGGCATCGAGACGCGCGAGCTCAATACGCACGTGGCGTGCGCGGGGCGCTACGCCACGCTCCGCCGGACCCAGCGCATCGGCGACGCCGAACATGTCGCTCGCGCGACGCAGGGGATGCGTGGACGGGTCGTCAGGCGCCTCGGCGGGCTCTCGACCTTCGATCAGAATCGGCGTCAACGCACGCATCACTGGCGAGGCCGCAGCCACCGCAGCCACCGCGGCCACCGCGGCCACCGCGGCCACCGCGGCCACCGCGCGCTCCTCGATGCGCACCAACGCAACGTCACCGGCGCTGCGCACGACGCGCTCAAGCTCCGCGCGGCCCGCGCTCGTGGCCACGCGGATCGTGAACTCCTGCGGCGACGTCGCGGCCTGCAGTCGCTCGACCGTCGGCTCCGTCCCGAGCACGTCCCCGATCTCGCGAAGTCGCTGCACGACCATGAAAGCGCGCACGCCGGGCAACATCGTCGTCGACTCCTGCACGACATGCACGAGCGTGCCAGGACCCTCAAGGACGCTCGGCGCCACGCTCGCAACGGCATTCGTCGCGGGCGCGGCAGATCCGATACTCATCGGAAGCATCACGCGGAACTCCGCCGTCGAACGCCCGCCCGCGACATCATGCAGCCGCTCGATCGCCCGACGCATCGCATCACTCATCGCATCCCCATCGCGCGCCCGCTCGACACCATCTTCGAGCGCATCGGCGGCGGCGAAGAGCGCGTCCATCAACTCCGCGCTGATGCCCTGCTCGCCATCACGCACCTTCTCGAGCAGCGACTCCAACTCGTGCGAGAACTCCGCGACGGCCGTGTAGCCCATCGTCGCGCTCATCCCTTTGATCGTGTGCACGCCGCGGAAGATGGCATCCACCGGTTCGCGCGATTCATCCCCCTGCTCGATCGCGAGCAGGGCGCGATTCACCGTCGAGAGCTGTTCACGGCTCTCGGTGCGGAACAGGTCGGCGTAACGGGCGGGATCCATGAGGCGGCGGGGAACGTCCCCCGAATCAGCCGAGGACCCGCTGCACCGCTTCCAGCACGCGACTCGGCTGGAACGGCTTCACGACGAAATCCTTCGCCCCGGCCTGAATGGCCTCCACCACGAGGGACTGTTGTCCCATCGCGCTGCACATGAGGACCTTGGCCGCGGGGTCGAACGTCGTGATCTCCCGCACCGCATCGATGCCCCCCATATCCGGCATCACGATGTCCATCGTGACGAGGTCGGGCCGCAACGCCTTGTAGCGCTCCACCGCCTGCCTCCCCGTCTCTGCTTCACCCACAATCTCAAAGCCTGCCTGCGTCAGGATGTCGCCGACCATCGTGCGCATGAAAATCGCGTCATCGCAGATCAGCACCGTCGGAGCCACGCGTACCCCCTCGAGTCCGTTCAGGTCTGGCGGCGCTACTCAAGCCTCGGCCAACGCCGAGCGCTGCAGCGCCCCCACATCGAGCACCAGCGCGGCAGCATCGCCGACCGGCACCATCCCGCATACCACCCCATCTGCCGAACGCGCCGGATCAATCGGCTGCGGCGCCTCGCTTGAGACGTACACGGCCTCGACCGCCGCCACTCGGAGTCCGAACGTCCGACCTCCGATTTCCACGATCACCACCGGCCCCGCCGCCGCCGGCCCACCCAATCGCGCGTCGAGATCGATCACCGTCACCACCGACCCACGCAAGTTCACCAATCCGGCGACCCAAACGGGGGCCCCCGGGAGCCGCGTGAGAGGCCGCGCCGCGATGATCTCCCGAGTTTCTTCCAAGGGAATCGCCACTCGCTGGCCCGACACGCGTGCCACCAGATAACGATGCCCGACCGCCTCGGGCAACAACCCCGGTTCGAGGCCGTCCGGCCCCATCGAATCAACCATTCGCTCTATAGAAGCCAAAGTACTCCAGCGGATCAGGACGAGCAATCAAAGTCGGGTCCTCGGCGGCCCGCGCCAGGGACCGCCGGAGCTCTTCGGGCAGTTCCGACCGTAGATCCATCACCTTCCCCGACACCGGATGAGTGAAGACGAGCCAGGCGGCATGAAGGAAATGCCGCTTGGGCGGGAGATCGAGCAGACGCCGCCCGCCCCCTCCCCCGTAGGTGTCATCC